>JAEXRM010000208.1 GCA_023440865.1 Bacillota bacterium | reverse complement strand
GCGTCGAGGTGCCCCAGGAAGCCTTCATGTCCGTCCTGAAGCTGGATACATAGAGTGGTTTTACGCTAGCGGCTCTTTTCCAAAAACCGTTGGCGAGTTTGGCCTACGGTTTTTGGTATTCATAGAGCCGCTTGAGTAAAACCACGTTACCATGACGAGCGTAGGTTGCGCGTTACCGGCTCTTTCCCAAACAGAATGGCGAGTTTGGCCATTGTGTTTTGGAATCCATAGAGCCGGTTACGCGCAACCAAGCATGTGCAGGCAGCATGCAGCCGGCTCTTTTCCAAAACAGAATGGCGAGTCTGGCCATTGTGTTTTGGAATCCATAGAGCCGGCGCATTGTTCCAAACGTCGTGCGGGCGGAATACCTCCTGCTTGCCGGAGGACCTGTGAGAAAGATCGGCATTTACATCCACATCCCCTTTTGCGTCCGCAAGTGCAACTACTGCGACTTTCCCTCGGTCGCGGGCAGGCTCGACCTGCTTGCTGATTACCTGGAGGCGGTGGCATGCGAGCTGGCGATGGCTTCCCGGATGTATCCTGGTTGCGAAGCGGTCACGGTCTTTGTCGGCGGCGGCACGCCTTCCCTGCTGCCTCCGGAGTCATATGCCCGTCTGTTGGGCGCCGTCCGTGCCGCTTTTCCCATCGTGCCCGATGCTGAAATCTCCCTGGAGGTGAATCCAGGCACCATCACGCCACAAAAGGCGCGGGCCATGGCCGCTTCCGGGTTCAACCGCGCCAGTGTCGGCGTGCAGGCGTTCCAGAACGGGCTGCTCCATGAGATGGGCCGCATTCATCGCCGGCTCGATGCGGAGGCCGCCGTGCGGCACCTGTGGGATGCCGGCATCCGCAACCTCAATCTCGATCTGATGTTCGGCTTGCCCGGACAGACGGAGGCCATGTGGCGGGAATCGCTGCAACTGGCGCTTGCCTTGCCTGTTTCCCATCTTTCCTTCTACAGCCTTTCCGTGGAGGACGGGACTCCCTGGGGCGAGCTGGCGGCTGCACGACGGCTGACACTTCCGTCCGACGCGACGGATCGCCGCATGTATCACGAGGCGCGGCGGTTGCTCAGGCAGGCCGGATTCGTCCACTACGAGATCTCCAATGCCGCGAAACCCGGGTTGTCGTGCCGTCACAATCTGATATACTGGAACCGCGGCGAATACCTGGGAATCGGCGCGGGCGCGCATTCCCTGATGGATGGCTGGCGTTGCGCCAATCCTTCCGATCCCGAGGCCTACATCCAAGGCATTCGGGCCGGGACATCGCGTAGGGAGGAAAGGTTCCGGCCGGATCCGGAGGAGATCCTGTCGGAACGCATGTTCATGGGGTTGCGGCTGCTTGGGGGCATCGACCTGCGGACGGTTTCGGAAGAGACCGGAATCGACGTCGCATGTCGCTTCGCCCGCGAAATCAGCCGGTTGACCGGGCAAGGGCTGCTAGTCCGCAAGGGGACGCGCATCCGTTTGTCGGTGAAGGGCCTCGACCTGGCCAACCAGGTGTTTCTCGCATTCATCTGAACCGCGGTGCGGCGTGGTTGTTTCCGTGCCGTCCGGCTGGGGAATGGTACAACAGGGATGCCGTTGGCCGCCCGTTCGCGCCGGTCATGATCCCAAACCGCCGCCTGTGCGGCTTTCCCGCATGACGTTGCGGTTGGCCTGCCACGTGAACCGGCATGCCGCAGGCTGCAGACAGAGGAGGCACGGAAGATGGACAAAACCGAGGGCGGAGGCGCTGCCGGCCTTGCCGAGGCCGTAAGGGGCTACCGCGACGATTTCATGACCGAGATCAGATCGATGCTCGATGAGATCGACCTGTTCCTCATCGACCTGGAGGCCGGTCCGACAGCCCGTGAGCCGCTCGGGCTCATGTACCGGCGGTTTCATGCCATCGGCGGTCTGGCCGAGCTGATGCAGGAACGAACGGCCGCCCGCCTGTCGCGTGAAACGGAGGACCTCATCGAGGTGGTCCGCAAATACCGTACGCGCACCGAGCCGCAGGTGGTGAACCAGCTCGTCCATTCCGCCCGTTTCCTGCGGCGTATCGCCACCGATGCGACTGTCCCGGACGATTCGCGCTTTGCCGGCGAGATCGGGCAGCATCTTGCTGCGATGGCGCAGCTGCGTTCGGACCTCATGATGGAGGTGCGCCAGTCTCTCGAGCATGAGACACGCATCGGCCAGATCCTGATCGGCGAGGGCGCTGTGGCGCAGGCCGAGGTCGAGGCCATCCTCGACCGGCAGAAGGCGGAGGCCGGCAAGATGAAGTTCGGCGAGATTCTGCTGCGCGAGAAGCGTCTGGAGGCATCGGACGTCATCCGTGCCATCCGCATGCAGAAGCTTCGCACGACCACCCCGCCCGAGCAGTCGGTCCGCATCCCGCTCGAGCGCATGGATGAGCTCATCCGCATCGTCGACGAGGCACGGCTGCTCGGTTCGAACCTGCAGGCGGAGGCGTTGCTCCGGTTCGGCAGCAAGGACCGGTTCTCGAGCGAGACCACCGGCATGGCGGAACGGCTCGAGGGCATGCGCCGGGTGCTGCTTGCGTTGCGCATGGTGCCCCTGTCTGG
This sequence comes from Bacillota bacterium, assembly GCA_023440865.1. Taxonomy (GTDB): domain Bacteria; phylum Bacillota; class Clostridia; order DSM-8532; family DSM-8532; genus JAEWSN01. Next base: position 2,933 of record JAEXRM010000208.1, on the reverse strand, counting down.
TGTGTTCGGCAAGCTGCTGCGCACCATCGGCTCGCTGCTGGAGGAGACACACCGCAATGTGCGGATCGCTACCGTCGGAGAAACCACAGAAGTGGACAAGGAGCTTGCGGACAGCCTGTTTCAGCCGCTCGCTGATGCGACGAACCTCATGCTGCTGCATACGGGAGACACGGACACCGAGGGTGGCCTTGGATCGATCGAGGTGGTCGCGTACCGGGAAACGGAAGGATTGCACATCGACCTGACCGGTGACGGGCATGCCGACCTCGCGGCCATCCGGGACCATGAGGCGCATGAAAGGCTGCAGCGGGTGATGGTGCGACTGGGTGGACGCGTGCAGCTGGATGACATGTCGGGGGAGGGTGTCCGCATCCGCCTGCTGATTCCGGAAAAGGAGGTGGGTGCATGAAGGCGCTCATTGCGGAAGACGATTTCATCAACCGGCGCGTCATGCAGCTGTTCCTTGCCGGTTATGGCAAATGCGATGTGGCGGACAACGGCAAAAGCGCGCTGGCGATGTACCAGGACGCGCACAAAAACAACAAGCCCTATTCCCTTGTCTGCCTGGACGGCTCGCTGCCGGAGATGGACGGCCAGGAGCTGCTGCGGCAGATCCGCGGATACGAGGCGGAACACCGCATCGAAGGGCGTGACGGGGCTCGCATCATGTTCATTTCGTCGGACGCGGGCAGACAGACCATCCTCGAGGCCTACCGCAACCAGTGCGACGGGTTCATGCTCAAACCGTTCCGCAAACGCGAACTCATCCATTTCCTGCATGAGCAGGGGCTGGTGCCGGCCATCCGCTGACGACCGCACGTGATGGGATGCAGGTGTCATCGCGCCGGTGACGACAAGCCGATCGAAGGGGATCCTCTTCTTGATCGGTTTTCTTTTTGACCTTTCCTGACATTTTGCTGCAAACGCTTGACAAACGGTTTTGCCGATGTTATTTTAGTCATGTCGTTAGCACTCGACGAACAAGAGTGCTAACAAGCGGAAAGGAGGGTCGCCATGAGCTGGGACGAGGAACTGAACGAGCGGAAGAAAGCCATTCTCCGTTCCATCGTGGACGATTACATCCATACCGCACAACCCGTCGGCTCGCGCACGATCTCACGCAAGCACGAGCTGGGCCTGAGCTCGGCCACCATCCGCAACGAAATGGCGGACCTCGAGGAGCTGGGCTACATCGCGCAACCGCATACATCGGCCGGCCGGGTTCCATCCGACAAGGGGTACCGCTTCTACGTAGACAACCTTGTGCAGATACAGGAGCTGGCGAACGAGGAGATGCAGCGCATCCGTTCCGCGATGGATGAACACATCGGCGAGCTGGGCGAGCTGGTCAAGCGCGCGGCAACCCTCATTTCTGCCGTCACGGGTTATACGACAGTCGCCATGACGCCCAAGATCGAGGACAGTCCCATCCGCACCATCCAACTGGTTCCGGTCGGCGGGCAGCGCGTGCTGGTCATCGCGGTCATATCGGGTGGTGTCGTCAACAGCCGGGTTGTCCGCCTGGAGAACGAAGTGCCGGATGAAGACATCCACCGCATGTCGGCGTACCTTTCCGCGAAGCTGGAGGGGCATCTGGCCGGGGACATGACCATCCGCTTCCTCGCCGACATGGAGGACGAACTGGGTCTTCCGGACGGCATCGTGCTGCCGGTTGTGGAGGGGTTGCGCGAATGCATGCGGCGCATCGGGCATGCGGAGATCATGCTCGACGGCATGACGAACATGTTCAATTTCCCAGAGTTTGCCGACCTGTTCAAGGCGCGCGAGCTCATGGACCTGCTGCGTGACGAGCATGTGCTGACGAACCTGTTGCAGAGCGTGTCCGCCAGATCGGCGCCGGAGGTGCGCATCGGGTCTGAAAACCAGCTTGGCACACTCAAGGAGCTCAGCCTCGTCACCACGGGGTATGGGGACGGCGACCGGCGCTACGGCGCCATCGGTGTCATCGGACCGACCCGCATGGCCTATTCGCGGGTCATCTCCTCCCTCGATTACGTACGAAAGCTGCTTGACCGCGAGATTCTCCGGCTGATAAAAGACTGAGGCCGGAGCACCGTTCCAACGAAAGGAAGGATATCATGTCCAAGCACGATACCGCGAAGAAGGGGACGCACAAGGCGAACCCGGAAGGGGAGGCGGAGGGGGCGAAAGCCCTGAATCAAACGGAATCGGCAACGAAGGCGGATGCCGGTTCGGTGAAGGCGGATGCGGGAGCGACAGATCAGGGCGCGGATGCCGAACTCGTCGCCAAGGAGGATGCGTTCGCGCTGGAAATCGCCGCGCTGAAGGCCCTCGCCATCCAGAAGGAGGAGCTGGCTTCGAAGAAGGAAGCGGAGGCCAAGGAGCATTATGACCGGCTCACCTATATGGCAGCCGAATTCGACAACTACCGCCGGCGTACGCAGAAGGAGAAGGAAAAGCTGTTTACCGATGCGGTCGTCGAGGTAAGCGTCGCCTTCCTGCCGGTGCTCGACAACCTTGAACGGGCCATCAAGGCAGCGGAGTCGGTGGAGACGCCGGAAGCCGTCTCGTTGCGCGACGGTGTGTCCATGGTCATGCGCCAGTGTATCGAGGCGCTCGGGAAACTGGGTGTGCAGGAAATCGAGGCGCAGGGTGCGACATTCGACCCGAACCTGCACAACGCCGTCATGCACGTCGAGGATGATGCGTATGGCGCAAACACGGTGGTCGACGTCTTCCAGAAGGGATATCGCTACAAGGAGGACACCGTTGTCCGCCACGCCATGGTCAAGGTCGCAAATTAACTGACAATTGCGAAGCAATTGTCAGTCCCATCGCGGCAGGGTTGTCCGCGAAGCGGAGAACCCGAGAGCGAGAAACGTGCAGTACCCCATCGCGGCAGGGTTGTCCGCGAAGCGGAGAACCCGAGAGCGAGAAACGTGCAGTACCCC
>JAEXRM010000118.1 GCA_023440865.1 Bacillota bacterium | reverse complement strand
CAACGTCCTGCTTCATCATGATGCGGACCAGGGCTGCCAGGGTGGTGGTGATCATGGGCTCATCGTCGACGATCATGATGGTCCGGTTCATGTTTTCCTCCGCGTGCGATGGGGTGGCGGGGCATGTGTGCGTGCCTATCCAGTATACCACCGTTCCGACCTCCGCCGCTTGCCCGGTCAGCCGATCGGTGGTATATCTGATATGATCCCGACCGGCGTCGCCACTAGCCGGACCGTCACAAGGAGACCTTCATGACGCAATCTCCGTCCATCCGTTTCCGCATCCGCAGGGATCCGTCCGCTCCGCGGGGCACACTGCGCGGCAACTACCGGCGTGCCGTCCTGTCGATCGCCTTTTTGGCGATCGCGTTGCTGTCGGTTCTGACCGTGCTGTTCACATGGGTCTCCTTCCGGCTGCAGGGCGAGTACCTTGTGACGCAGTTGGCCGGACTTGCGCAAAGCCAGCTGGACAGCCTGTTCCAGGAAGCCTCCGCGGGAGCCGGCGTGATCGGTGCGGGCGCGCCGGCTGTCGCTGAATCGGCATCCCCGTCTGCCGCTACATCCACAGGCGAAAACGAAGCGCTTTCCACGGCCGCGACAGCCGACGGCTCACCGGCCGCCGACGCGGTCCGGAGCCGCATGGCCGGCTTTGCCGGCACTTCCGTGCAATACGAGCGGCTTCCCGGCATCCAGCGCCTGTTCGGCGCCGCGACGGCCCGGACGACCATCCGGCAGCTGGCCCGGTTCCGCGTCCTGTGGAACGGCACATTGCTCTACGAGGATGCGGGGTGGGCGGAGGAGGGCAATGGCCTGTTCACCCATACGCTGTCCCTTGCCGGATTGTTTCGCCCGCTCTTTGACAACGACGCCATGACGACTGTCGGCCCTGCCGCGGCGGGCACGGTCCTGGTCCGGCTGGTGCCCGACTACTGGGCGGCCCGCTTTGGTTCGCTGCTTATTGCCTTGTTCGTCATCGCGGGTCTCTCCGTCTGGATCATGCTGCCCTTCTCCCGCCATTTTTCCCGGGTCTTCTCCCGCCCCTTCGCGGCGGTCGGAAACCAGCTCTGGAAAATGGCCGACGGTGATTTTCAGGACGCCCTGCACACACGCATCCAGGTCAGGCGCCCGCTCAAGGAACTGCAGTCGGTCGTGTCGGACGCAAATGTCCTGCTCGACAAGATGCGTGAGGAAAGCGAGACGGAGACCGGTCAGATCAACCAGCTGTCCGCGCTCAACCGCGAATGGACGGTCCGCAACCAGGCACTCGAGGCCTCCCGCGATGAAATCCGCGCCACGCAGGTTCAGGTCATCAACAGCCAGAGTCTGGCCTCGGTCGGCCAGCTGACGGCCGCCATCTCCCACGAAATCGCCGCACCGCTCGATTCGGTGTCGGCCAACATGGCCCGGCAGCAGGCGCTGCTCGACCGGATGTCCGCGCGCCCGGACCTGTCGGCGCTCCCGGAAGTGCAGCGCGACGTGCTCGCACAGCTGGCGGAAACGGCGCGCCTGAGCCGCATGGCCCTCGACCGCGTTTCCGCCCTCATGGGAAGCCTGCGGAGCTTTTCACGTCCCGACCGCGCGGATGCCGCGCCCGCCGATCTGAATGAATGCCTCCGAAGCGTCGTCCTGCTGACCTCGAACCTGTGGAAGCGCCGCATCCGCATGCGCGAAGCATATGGAGACCTGCCGCTGTTCCCCTTCCATCCCGGTCTCATCGGGCAGGTGGTCATCAATCTGGTGGTCAATGCCGTCCATGCGATCGGGGACGAGGGGGAAATCGAGATCCGCACCTGGCATGAGGGGCGCACGGCCTTCTTCAGCGTGCGCGACACGGGAACCGGCATTCCGCAGGACGTCCTGCCACACATCTTCGATTTCGGCTACACGACCAAGAGCGCCGGCAAGGGAAGCGGTCTGGGTCTGGCCATCTGTGTGGAGATCCTGGGGCAGCACGACGGCACCATCACCGTCGACAGCACCCCCGGCGAAGGCACGGTTTTCACCGTTTCGCTGCCGATGGAGTCGACCGATCCCGCTCCCACATGAAAAAACCCTGGACATCTCCAGGGATTTCTCGGGGCGTGATTCTCTCTATGGGATGGCTGCAGGGATCCCGCTGCAGACAGCAGGCGGCTTTTGTGCCTTGGATTTCTCTGTGGGGCGGCTTTTCCTGTGCTGGCTGCCGGCCCGGCAACGGAAACCGGTCTTGCGTGTTTCGGCCGGGTCGTCCCGAACCATTCCTGCGTGCTTCGGCCGGGTCGCCCCGAACCGTTCCTGCGTGCTTCGCGCACAGAGGGTGCGCCTTTCTCCCGGGTACTGCATTTCGGCGCAAGCCGGAAAGCACGTGTTTGTCAGTCGAGCAGCCTGCGCGCACCCAGGAACTTGGCCTGGTATCCGGAAACGGATGCCACGACGACCTTGCGCAGGGTGGTGGATGCGTGGATGAACTTGTCGTTGCCCAGGTAGATGCCGACATGGCTGATGTTCGTGCGCCTGCCGCCATCGGTGTCCCACAGCAACACGTCTCCGGGACGGAGGGCATCGCGTGAAACCTTGGTTCCGATGCCCGCATACTCGTGGGAGGACCGGGGCGTGTCGATGCCGATGCGATCATAACAATATCCGACAAAACCGGAGCAGTCGAACCCCTTGGCGGACATGCCGCCGTATACATAGCGCACGCCGCGCAGCTTCATGGCGACATCAATGAGCTCGTCCGCCAAGCCCTCGGCGCCGCGCGAAACGGTGTCCGATCCGACGGGGGTGAGGTACTTTGCCAGCACAAATCCGATGATGCCGCTTTGTGTGCGGATCTTGGCCCATTCCCCCGCTTGATCGAGTAGGACGGCCTCATCGTCGCGGACCAGCTGCCCGCGCTTTTCTGACGCCGCATCCGCGGCGGCGCGGATGTTCAGGGAATTGGCCTCGACCGATACGATCGTCTCAGCCGGCGCGGCTGGTGTTTCCGCCGGTGCTGTCGTTGCGCCATCCGGGGAAGCGGCTGTTGCGGCAACAGCGCCCGGCCCGGCCGCGTCGGCGGCTGCCGGAGAGGGTGGCACGGGAGAGGCGGACGGTGCCGTTGTGGTGTCGGCTGCCGTATGCACGGCAGGCTCCGCGACGACCGTGACATATTGCGAGTAGACATAACCGGTGACATCGCCCTTGCGGACCTGGTACCAGTCGCCTTCGGTCTTGATGATTGTCAGCGGGGTGTCCTTCTCCAGCAGCTCGATGATGCCGGACGAGGTGTCGGGCAGCTGGCGGAACTTGACATGAACCGCGTTGACGGAACCGGTAGCGGCCGCCGCGGCTGTGCTGAGCAGCAGGGTGAAAGACAGGGTGAGGAGCGCGATGCGCGCGGCAGGACGGGTACGGGACATGGTGCCTCCTGTCGTGGCTTCCGAAGTTAGCTGACGGGCTCGGGATACAGGTTCCCTACCTTGCCGCGCCGTGCGGGGAAGCGGTTGCGCTTTCCCGGAGCGGTTCCCCGAGGGGATGCGGCTTCGGATTCGCCCCAGTTGTGGGTCCTCCGTACTCCGCCATGGCGGAGATTCAGCCTGTTGAACTTTGTCATTATAACAGGGCATGCGCGGAGATGCAATCTTTCACGAGAAAATCGTGCGCTTTCACCGCTGTTTTGTGCAGCATGCACAGCATCGCGTCCCGGCAGCCTTCCACGCGGAGAACCGCACCCGCGACTACTCTCCCGCATCAGGTTCCGTCCGGTCCTTCCGGATCCATCCGGCCAGCAGCGGGGCGTCTTCCGGTCCGGCCGCCTCCTGATGGACGAACAGCCAGGTCACACCCTCCTCGTCCGTCCCCTCGAGGTCGACGGCCAGCGACGCGCCCGTGCCGACGGAACCGGTCGGCATGGCATGCCGCGACGGCATCCACAGCAGCTCCGCAGCCTCCCCGGCAAGCACGTGGCCGGCCGGGGCCGCGGCATAGGCGAGGGTGGTGGCACGCAGCTCGCGCTCGCGCACCTCCAGCCGCGAAATCTGCACACGCAGCTCCTTGTTCTCGGCGGCGAGCGCCTCGTTCTGTTCCATGACATGCTCGTAGAGGATTTCGCCGACACGGTCGGAGGATGCAGCCGCGCCGTTGCGCGGCGGGCCGGCGCAGCCGGTGAACAGACAGAGCAGGCACAGGGGGAGAAGCAGCGCCAAGGTGTGCGGCATCATCCGTTTCCGGTCCATGCGGGGCCTCCTGTCGGCAATCGGACATGTGGGGATTCCCGCTTCATGATTCCATGCCCGAAGGTCACCTGTCAATGCGGCGACGGAATCCCGATGAAGAACCGCCACGGAACCTCTTTACCTGGATCCGTTTTGGTGCGTACAATGGACTCGTGGTTTTTCGACAGACGCACCGGTGGTAAGGATACGGCAGCGTCCGTTCGGAACAACAGCGCACGCACCACCACACACGCGCACCGCCGCAATCGGACGCCCACCTTCATGCACTGCCCTTCTCAAGGGCGAGGTTCGTGGAAAGGACATCCATGGCTTCACGCACGCCGGGCGGCATACGCCCCGCAAGCCGCCTGTTCAACCGCCTGCTGCGCCACACGCTCGGCAGGTGGCTTGTCATTCGCTATCGGGTCCGCTTCGAGGCATCGGTGCTCCGCACGCTGACACCGCCCTTTCTGCTTGTCGGCAACCACACCTGCAACTGGGATCCGTTCATCCTTTCCGTTCCCGTTCGGGTACCGGTCCATTTCGTCGCATCCGACGAATACTTCCGCACACCGCTGCTGCGATTCGCCTTCTCACTCGTCGGCGGCATCCCCAAGACCAAGAACGTGCGCGACACGCAGGCCGTCCGCACCATGCTCGGACTCAAGCGAGCCGGTGCCGTGCTGGGCCTGTACCCCGAAGGCAACCGCAGCTGGGACGGAGTCACCGGGCCGATTTACGGCGCGACGGCCAAGCTAGTCCGCAAGCTGGGCATTCCGGTCGTCGCGGTGGAGACGACGGGCGGCTCGCTCACGCAGCCACGCTGGGCACGCCACGCGCGGCACGGGCCGATGCGGCTGGCATACCGGCTGCTGTTCACGCCGGAAGACTGCCGGTCGCTGCCGGAGACAGTCATCACGGAGCGCCTGGTCGACGCCCTGGCCCACGACGATGCCGGTGCGGCCGACGCTGACGCCCGCGCGGGCAGGCCGGCACGCTATACGGGCCGGCGGCTGGCAGAACGGCTGGAACGCTTCCTGTTCCTTTGCCCCGCCTGCGGACGCCAGGATACGCTGGCCTCGCGCGGCAGCCGCCTGTCGTGTGCCGCCTGCGGACGCACGGTTTCCTTCGGAACCGACGGCCGTTTCCATCCCCTTCCCGGAACGCCGGGCGAAGCCCAGGTTCCGTCGGCATTCGACACCCCGCGCGACTGGAACCGGTGGCAGTGCGACCTGCTCGCGGAAACCATCCGCAGCGGCATGGCCGCCTCATCCGCTCCAGCCGTGCTGATGCAAAACCTGGGGGCCAGGCACCAGACCGGCGGACGCACCGGCCGGCTGGCGGAGGCGGGGACGGGAACGCTGACGCTGCTGGCGGACCGGCTCGTTTTCCGGCACGATGGGTCCGAACTCCACGGCTGGAAACGAACCCGTCCGGATCCGCCACCCCTCGAGATCCCCCTTGCCGGTGCATCCGGCCTGAACATCCAGTACAATGACCGGTTCGAGCTGTACGCCGGTGACACGCTCCACCGCTTCTCCTTCCCGAACACGGGCATTTCGGTCTGGAAATGGCATCAGGCACTCCTCTACGCCGGCGTTCCCGGGCCGGATGAGACAGGACGAGCGGAATCAGGCCCCGCGGAAACGGGACCCGCAGAGACGGGTCGCACGGAAGCAGGCGCCGCGCAAGCCGAACCCGCCGGACTCGAAACCCGTGCAACGAACGTACAAGCGATTGAACAGGCAGGAGGTTCCCGCAGATGACGCAAAACTGGCAGAGCATTCTCGATGTCGCCGTCCTGTCCATCCTGTTGGGCGTTTCAACGCTTGCAAAATCGAAGATCGCCTTCATCCGGCGCTTTCCGATCCCCATACCGGTCATCGCCGGCTTTCTGGGCCTGCTGGTGGGACAGGAGGCACTCGGTCTGATCTCCTTCGACCACATCCGGTTGGAGAACCTCGTCTACCACCTCATGTCGATCGGTTTCATCGCGCTGTCGCTCAAATCCAAGGAAAGGCTGAAGAACTCAGGGTACGGCCGCTCCGGCATATTCATCGTCAGCACCTACGCCGCGCAGGGCATCCTGGGCCTTGGCCTGAGCCTGCTTTTCGCCAGCACCGTCTATCCCGATCTTTTTCCCGCCATGGGCCTGCTGCTGCCGCTGGGCTACGGTCAGGGTCCGGGTCAGGCATATGCCACCGGCAACACGTGGGAGGGCCTCGGTTTCGTCCACGGCGGCAACGCCGGCCTCTCCTTCGCGGCCATGGGGTATGTCTGGGCATGCCTCGGCGGCATCCCGCTGACGCTGTATCTCACCCGCAAGCGCGGGCTGCGCCATGAGGACCACACGTCCGCCGCCGAGAGCCTGTTCGACATCGACAAGGCGACGGAAACCCCGCACAAGGAATCGATCGATGGCCTGTCACTGCAGCTGATTCTCATCGGCGCCGTCTATCTGCTGACGTATGGCACGCTGCTGCTGCTCAACGCGGGACTCGACCGGCTCGGCTCCTTCGGGCAGACACTGGGGCAGCTGTTCTGGGGCTTCGCCTTCATCTTCGGCGCCCTCTACGGTTCACTCGTCCGGAGAATCCTCGACCGGCTTGCCGGGAAACGTCTCATGCGGGCAAGCTACACAAGCAACTACCTGCTCGAGCGTATCTCCGGCACGGCGTTCGACTACATGATCACGGCGGCCATTTCCGTCATCTCGATCTCCCTGCTGGCCGATATCTGGGTGCCCATGCTCGTCATCTGCACGCTCGGCGGCATCATGACCTACATGTACTGCATCGCGGTCTGCCGCCGCATCTATCCCGAGGAAACGCTGGAGAACACGCTTGCCATGTACGGCATGCTGACCGGAACCATTTCCACGGGCCTTGCCCTGCTGCGCGAGGTCGATCCGCATTTCCGTTCCGGCGCGGCGCGCAACCTCGTGTTCGGCAGCGGAACCGGCCTTGCGTTCGGCCTGCCGATGATGCTGCTGCTGAACCTGCCGACACTCGGCTACCGCAACAACCAGCCCGTCTTCTACGTCTACACGATGTGCGGGCTTGTCGCGTACTTCCTGTTTCTGCTCTTCCTGCTGGGCATCTTCAGGCGAAGGGCGAAACGGCCGTGATGACGCATGCCCGCCGCCCGCGCTGCGGGATGGAAGACTTGTCCGGTCGCGATGCGATTGATGACGCAATTCTCGGGTAAATGCCCAACGGGGAAGCCGTTCGGGCACGCGGCGGTACGACCGTGAAGCCGCATGCCCCTCCCGCCGCGCGATAGCGCCGCGTGGCCGGATCCCCGCCTGGCTGCGGAAGGAAGGGGTGCGGCATGCGAGATGCGTCCGCTGATCAGTCGCCTGTGCCTCCGAACCCGTCACTTGACGACGCGCTTGCGGGAGGCCGGTTCACACTGAGGTTCCAGCCGGTGGCGGATGCCGTCCGGGCAGCCCTTGCCTGCACGCTGGCCGTTCCGGTGTGGCTGCATCCGGTCGAAGGCGCGCTGGGACCGGAACAGTACTGCCGCTGGTTCGGGGATGCGGGCAACGCGATGCGCCTGGACCGATGGTTGCTGCGCGAACTCGAACGCGCCATCCCCTCGTGCCCGGTCCATCTGCGCTTCTCGCTCGAATCGCTGCTCGACCCGGATTTCCGGCATGACCTCGCGATCCTGTGCGCGCGCTTTCCCGACCGGTTCGTCCTCGACATGAACGGACACATCGAGCGCAACCTGCCGGCCACCGTCAGCGCCGAGCTTGCCGGCCTGCCGGTCCGGTACGCCTTCGCGCAGTTCGGCACGGGCAGCATCTCGATGAGCCGGCTCACCGCACTGCCATATGCCGGCCTGATGATCGACGCAATGCTGGTATCCGGCGTCACAGATTCGGCGGAGAAGGCGTCGCTCTGCATCACGTCCATCCGGCTGGCGCGCGGTCTTGGTCTCAGCGTCATTGCAGAGGGGACGGCCACACGCGAACAGGCGGTCACCCTGTTCCGCAACCGCTGCCGGCTTTTTTCCGGTCCCTGGGTCTCGCCGCCGGTGGCGGCGGATCATCTCGATGCGCTCGACCTGTCGCGCATCCGGCTGCTTCCTGCGGACAAGTACGACATGCTGGAGCCAGCCGGGCGGGACGCGTCCTCCCTGCCGCTTGACCTGTGCCTCGAGGTCGACGATGAGGGCACCCTCATCCGCCAGCCGGAGGGTTTCCACCGCCTTGTCGGATTCGAAGCCGCAGCATTGGCGGGCAGATCCCTCTTCGACCTCGTCGCGCCGGAATTCCGCGACGCCTGCCGTGCCTGCATCCGCCATCTGCGCGCCGAAGGCCATCTGGGTTACACGCCGCTGTCGCTGGTTCATGCCGACGGCACCGCCGTTCCGGTCACGGTGACCGGCATGGCGGGCGGCATTGCCGATCCGTCGCTCTATCTGCTGGTGGAGGACGATGCCGCCTTTGGCGAGGCACGCCGGAACCTGCACGGCGTGCAGGCCGCCTATGGACAGCTGTTCGAGGACAATCCCCTCGCCACGCTGCTGTGGCGGCAGGATCTCGAGATCATCGACTGGAACCGCGAGGCAACCGCCACCTTCGGGTGGACGCGTGACGAGGCGGTCGGCTGCAATCTGGGCCGGCTCCTGTTTGCGGAAGGACATCCCGACGACGGATTGCACAACCTGCGGCTACCCGCTTCCGATGCGCCGGAGGAGGTGATCGTCGCCAACGTGGGGAAGGACGGCCGGCACATCCTGTGCCGCTGGAGCAACCGCGTCATCCGTGATCTCGGCGGTCATGTGCGGTTCTTCGCATCCATCGTCAAGGACATCACCGAAGACCTGCAGAAGACCGACCGCATCCGCCAGCTGTCCCGCGCGCTCGAGAAAAGCGGCTCCGCCGTCGTTATCGCGGACATGTCCGGCGTGGTGCTGTGGGTGAACGGCCACTTCCCGATCCAGACCGGCTATGGTGCGGAGGAGGTCCTGGACAAGGATCTGCTGTCCCTCGGCGGTCCGGCGATGGCGCAAACCATGCGGGATGCCTTGGGCGCCATGGCGTCGGAAAACGGTTCCTGGGAGGGCGAGCACGGCTTCCGCCGGCCCGATGGCGGCCTGTACTGGTGCCAGAGCTTCCTGGTGCGTGTCGAAAGCGGCATCGACCACACCCCCTGCCTGCTGCTGATCATGCGTGACATCACCTCGACGAAGGAGCGCGAGGAGAAGGCGGACACGCTGCAGCGGCTGCTCAAGGAACAGGACAGGCTCGCCACGCTCGGCACCATGCTCGCCGGCGTCATGCACGAGGCCTTCAACAACATGTCGAGCATCGAGCCGAACCTGGCATTCTCCCTCAAGATGCTCGACCGGCTGGGCACAGACCGCACCCCCGATCCCACGGACATCGCCGATGCGGTCCGCGACGCGCTTGAGGGCCTGGTCCGCATGAAGGAGATGCTGCTCACCCTCAAGAACGTGGCGCGCAAGGAGGACCGGCCGCGCCTCGAGACCTGCGACATGAAGTCGGAGCTCGCCCTGCTGCTGGGGTTGATGAAGAACGAATACAAGTACTGCGCCACCGTGGAAACCCGGTTCGAGGGCGACATCGTGCATGCCGGATACCCCGGCCTGCTGCGGCAGGTGCTGATGAACCTGGTCATCAATGCCACGCACGCCATCAAGGCGCGCCAGCGTGAGGACATGGGACACCTCACCCTGGAGGTGCGGCGCATGGAGGACGGCTGGCTGCGCATCGAGGTCACCGACGACGGCATCGGCATGGACGAGGCCGTCCGTGCCCGCATCTTCGAACCGTTCTTCACCACGAAGCATTCAGGTCAGGGTACGGGGTTGGGGCTTCCCATCAGCCGCGAATTCATCGAAAAGCAGTACGGCGGCCGCATTTTCTGCGAATCCTGGCCGGGTGTCGGCACCCGTTTCGTGGTGGAGGTGCCTGAAATCACGCCGAAAGCCGAGCAGGAGCAGGTCTGGGAGGATGTGGAGGCCTTGCGGTAAGCCGGGGAACGGATCGGATGCCGGCACGCTCGGCGCGTCCCGGCATCCGGCATTCCGGCTTCAAGCCGTGCGGAGAATGGTGAAAGAAAAGCGTCCCCGCCATGTGGGACGCCTTCCTCCAGCTTGTCGACGTTCTGTTCCTTGTACCGGCGCGGCATGCCCGTTCCGCACGATCCGCGATGCTTACGGACCCGCGTCCTCGGGTTCCTCCGGAGGCGGCGCCTCGTCCTCCACGCTGCCGCCGTCTTCCACGAACTCGGCCGCTTCCTCGTCGGCCGTCCCCGTGGTCTCCTCCTCGGACTGGTCGGGCTCCTCGTTCGCGATGGCCGCCGACAGGCGTGCCAGCGAGACAATGCGGTTCTCCTCGGACGTGCGCATGAGCGTGACACCCTGCGTGACGCGCGACAGCACGCTGATCTCGTCCACATGCATGCGGATGACGGTGCCCTCGGCGGTGATGAGCATGAGGTCGTCGGTGTCGGACACCATCATGGTGCCCGCCAGCGGACCGGTCTTCTCGGTGACGCGGTAGGTGAGGATGCCCTTGCCGCCACGGGTCTGGGTCTTGTACTCCTCCAGCTCCGTGCGCTTGCCGAAGCCGTTGCGTGTGACCGCAAGCAGCAGCGCGTTGTCCTTGACGCGCAGCATGGAGACCACCTCGTCGCCATCCTCGAGCCGGATGCCCATGACGCCCTGCGAGGTGCGCCCCATGGGCCGCACGTCCTTCTCGCGGAAGCGGATGGACATGCCCTGCCGCGTGACGAGCATGATGTCGTGGGCGCCGTCGGTGAGGCGCGTGGAGATGAGCTCGTCCCCCTCGCGCAGCGTGATGGCGGCAAGGCCGCCCTTGCGGATGTTGTCATACTGGGCCAGGGGCGTCTTCTTCACGACACCGAGGCGTGTGGACATCAGCAGGTACATGCCCTGTTCGCGTCCTGTCAGCTTGATGCTGGCGGTGATCTTTTCTCCCGCCTCGAGCTGCAGCAGGTTCACGATGGCCGTGCCGCGGGCCTGCCGTCCCGCTTCGGGGATCTGCCACGCGCGCAGCTTGTAGACACGGCCGAAATTGGTGAAGAACAGCAGGTGCTTGTGGGTGGTGGTGACGAAGAGGTCCTCGACGAAGTCCTCCTCGCGCGTGGTCAGCCCCGCGATGCCCTTGCCGCCGCGCTTCTGGCTGTGGAACGCATCGACGGAGATGCGCTTGATGTAGCCGAAATGCGTGAAGGTGACGATGACCTCCTCGTCCTTGATGAGATCCTCCATGTCAATCTCGGATTCGTCGTGCGTCAGCTGCGTGCGGCGCGTGTCGCCGTACTTGAGCTTGATCGCGTTGATCTCCTCCTTGATGATGGCATGGACGAGCTCGGGACGGGAGAGGACATCGCGGAAGTAGGCGATCTTCTCGACCAGCTCCTGGAACTCGGCCTCGATCTTCTCGCGCTCCAGACCGGACAGACGGCCCAGGCGCATGTCGACGATGGCCTGTGCCTGCTTCTCGGAGAACTGGAACCCCTCGACGAGGGCCTCCTTGGCGGCCTGCTCGTTGCGGGCGGCCCGGATGGTGGCGATGACCGCGTCGATGATGTCGATGGCGCGGCGCAGGCCTTCGAGGATGTGGGCGCGGGCTTCGGCCTTCTCGAGGTCGTAGCGGGTGCGCCGGCGGATGACCTCCTCCTGGTGCGCCACATAGTGCATGATGGCGTCCTTGAGGGTGATGACCTTCGCCTCGTACTTGCCGTCGCTGTCCTGCACGAGCGCGAGCATGTTGACATTGAACGCGTCCTGCAGCTGGGTGTGCATGAACAGCTGGTTGAGGACGACATTGGCGTTGGCGTCCTTGCGCAGCTCGATGACCATGCGCATGCCCTCGCGGCTGGATTCGTCGCGCAGGTCGGATATGCCCTCGAGCTTCTTGTCCTTGACCATCTGCGCGATCTTCTCGAGCAGGCGGGCCTTGTTGACCTGGTATGGCAGCTCGGTGACGACGATGCGCTGCCGGTTGGCGCCGTGGGACTCGATTTCGGTGACGGCGCGCACGACAATGCGGCCGCGCCCCGTCTCGTAGGCCTCCTGGATGCCGCGCTTGCCCAGGATGATGCCGCCGGTGGGGAAGTCGGGCCCCTTGATGACCTCCATGAGCTCCGCGGTCGTGATCTCGGGATTGTCGATGTAGCGGGTGACGCCGTCGATCGTCTCGACGAGGTTGTGGGGCGGAATGTTCGTGGCCATGCCGACG
>JAEXRM010000047.1 GCA_023440865.1 Bacillota bacterium | reverse complement strand
CCCGCCCCCCCCCGCCCCCGGGCCCCCCCCGCCCGGCTTGTGATTTGTCGGGAAAAGGAGGCCGGATGATAGCGATCATCGATTATGAGGCAGGGAATGTGCGCAGCGTGCAGAAGGCGTTCGAGGCCATCGGTGCGGATGCCCGTCTGACCGACCGGCCGGAGGAGATTCTCGGCGCCGAAGGCGTCGTGCTGCCTGGTGTGGGCGCGTACCGGGACTGCATGGACAGTCTGGCGCGCAAGTCGCTTCAGGAGATAGTCCGTCAGGCGGTCCGCTCCGGAAAGCCTTTTCTGGGCATCTGTCTGGGGTTCCAGATGCTGTTCGAGGGCAGTGAGGAGCATGCGGGGCCGAACGGCGGCGACGTGCCGGGACTGGGCCTGTTCCAGGGAAAGGTCCGCATGCTGGCGCCCGCCGGCGGCCTGAAGGTGCCGCATATGGGCTGGAACAGCCTGATGCTGACTGACTGCGGCGGACGCGGGCGCAGCCCGCTGTTTGCCTCATTGCCCGACAAGGCGTTTGCGTACTTCGTCCATTCCTTTTATGTGGAGGCGGCGGATCCGTCCGTTGTGTCCGCAAGGGCCGAATATGGCGCGGTGTTCGATGTGGCCCTGTGGTCGGGCAATGTGCACGGCACCCAGTTCCACCCCGAGAAAAGCGGTGACACGGGACTGATGATGCTGCGCAATTTCATGAAGGTGGTGAAACAGGCATGATGCTGTATCCGGCTGTCGACATCAAGAACGGAAAATGCGTGCGGCTGCTGCAGGGACGCTTTGACGCCATCACGGAGTACGGCGACGATCCGGTCGCCATGGCGAAGAAGTGGGAGGCGCTTGGTGCCGAATACCTGCATGTCGTGGACCTGGACGGCGCACGCTCCGGCATGGCTGGCAACCGCGCGACGATCAAGGCCATGGCAGCGGCCGTATCCATACCGGTACAGACCGGCGGTGGTGTCAGAACGCCGGCGGATGTCGAGGAACTGCTGGAGGCGGGGCTTGCCCGTGTCATCCTCGGCACCTCCGCCGTGCGGGACCGCGGTATGGTGAAGCGCGCGATCGAACGGTTCGGCGACCGCATCGTCATCGGCATCGATGCCAAGGACGGCTTCGTGGCAGTCGAGGGGTGGGAGAGCGGCAGCGGTCTGGAGGCCACGGCTTTTGCCAGGGAAATGGCTTTGCTGGGAGCGAAGACCGTGATCTACACGGATATTGCGACCGACGGCACCCTGGCAGGGCCGAATCTGACGGCCATGCGGGACATGATCGGGTCGTCGGGCCTGGATGTCATCGCCTCCGGTGGTGTCGGCTCCATCGAGGATCTGCTGGCGCTCGCGCGCATCGGTGCCGTGGGGGCCATCACAGGCAAGGCGATCTACACGGGCGCCATCGATCTGGCCGCGGCGCTGCAGGCGCTGCGGGCGTGACCGTATGCATCAGTCGGTAGAAGGCGCCTTCCAAATCCTTTGGTGAGAATACACATAACCACAGGCAAAACCATGACAGCCTTTGCTAACAGAAAAGGAGGCGTCCGATGCTGACCAAACGCATCATCCCCTGCCTGGATGTGCACGCCGGCCGTGTGGTCAAGGGTGTGAACTTCATCAATCTCGTGGATGCAGGCGATCCGGTCGCCTGTGCGGCCGCCTATGACAAGGCTGGTGCGGATGAGTTGACCTTCCTCGACATCACGGCCTCGTCGGATGCCCGCCGCACGGTGCTCGACATGGTGTCGCGGGTGGCAGAGCAGGTGTTCATTCCCTTCACGGTCGGTGGCGGCATCCGCACGGTGGAGGACTTCCGGCAGATCCTGCTCGCCGGTGCGGACAAGATCTCCGTCAACTCCGCCGCATTGAAGCGTCCCGAGCTCATCACCGAGGCGGCGCTGCGGTTCGGGAGCCAGTGCGTGGTGGTTGCCATCGATGCCAAACGGCGTGCGGACGGTTCCGGTTGGACTGTTTATCTCAACGGCGGTCGGGTTGACACGGGGATGGATGCAGTCGCTTGGGCGGCGGAAGCCTGCCGGCTTGGCGCGGGAGAGATCCTGTTGACTAGCATGGATTGCGACGGCACGAAGGCGGGGTACGATCTGGCGCTGACGCGCAGCGTGGCGGATGCGGTCTCCGTTCCCGTGATCGCATCCGGCGGTGCGGGTACGATGCCCCACTTCAGGGACGCGCTTGTCGAGGGAAAGGCCGATGCCGTCCTGGCGGCCAGCCTGTTCCATTTTGGCGAGATGGAGATCAGGGACCTGAAGCGCTATCTTGCCCGGGAGGGAATTCCGGTACGCGTCTAGACGCGAATGAACCAGAAGCACAGCAACGCCTGCGCGAGTCCGTATGTGGCCATGATGAAGGCGTCCGAGAATGGGCGGACATGGAACTTTTCCAGGGCCAGGGCGGTGTCGGAGCACAGGAAGAGGGCAGCGCCCAACACCGGCAGCAGGGCATAGGGACCCGGATGCGCCCATGCCGCCAGCATGGAGGCCATGCTCATGCCCGCGATGACCGTGATGTAGGCGATGCATGCGGGCCGCATGCCGGTTGCGTTCTTTCGGATGATGCGGTAGACGGCGATGCCGATCAAAGCCGGGAGCAGCAGCAGGACCCACAGCCATGCCGGTGGCATGAACGGGGAAGGCAGCGTCCGCACAAATGCGGCGACATACAGCAGATGTCCCGTCAAAAAGGCGGCCAGGCCGGCAAGAAACAAGTCCGGCCGCCTTTGCTCGCTCATCAGCAGCACGTCTCCGGCAAGGCCCGCAAGCAATGCCGTGAATACAAGCGGCGAGAAACTGCCTGCGGATGTGGCGTACCAGCACAGCAGCAGCGGCAGCAGCATCGGCTTTGTGGCGCGCTGCAGCCCCGTTTTCCGCATATGGGCCGCCCACAGGTGGACCAGCCAGACGATCGCATACAGGGATGGCCACAGCAGTGCGTTCATCGGTCAACTCTCCCGTGACGGGTTCCATTCCGGAACCGGTCCCTTCCGGCGGGTGGACGTGCCGGCGATCAGGATCAGCACCATCGCACCCAGCAGGGTCAGCCCCATGTCCACCAGGGTGTCGGCCGCGAAGCCGCCGGTGAGGCGGAAGCGATCCTGTGTGGCGATGCTGGCGACCCACTCGATGAGTTCCCACAAGGCGGCAAGCGCGAACGAGATGCACAGCGCGAGGCGGGCAGGCCCGCCCCGCGAGCGGCATGCGGCCTGTTCCGTCCGGTTGGCCCTTCCGGCGTGACGGAGAGTGGCGCATGCTTCCAGGGTGATGCGGGCATAGGCGAGACCATCCACAAGGTGTGTCAGCCAGTCCATGCAGGCGCGCATGGTACCGTCGGGCATCCGGAAGCGGAAAAACGGTATGGCGTGAAACCCGTAATGGGCTCCGGTGAGCAGCAGCAAACCCTGCAGCAGCAGCAGGCATGACGCCACGCGGGATGGGCGGAACCGCCGCCTTGAGACAAGCAGCACGGTCATGCCGAGCACGGGCGCCAGACACCAGGACAGCCAGACGAACCGGTCGGCGGGCCGGATGCCGGAGACGGCCATGGCGATGAAGAACAGCAGGAGCAAGGCAACGCGGAAAGGATCCGCGCGAAGCCTTCCGGACGCCCCCGTTGCGGGGAGGGCCTGTGCCCCGCCGCACGCCTGCGCGGCTGGGCGAGGCTCACTCATAGCTGCAGCAGTAGTCCGCGACGCCGTGCACCAGCAGCTTGAACCGTGCGTTGGCGGGCACATGGAAGGACATGCCCTCGGTGTAGGTCTTCCATTCCCTCGCGTCCGGCAGGAGCACCTCGAGCTGGCCTGACAGGATCTCCATCGTTTCGGCCGTTTCCGTGCCGAACTCGTATTCGCCCGGCATCATGATGCCCAGTGTCTTGCGGGTTCCATCCGGGAACAGGACGGTTCGGCTGGTGACGCGGCCATCAAAATACTGGTTCGCTTTTCGGACTATGTCCACATTCTTGAACATGGCGCACCTCCCGTTCGTGCAATGTGAGGGTACCGTTGGGTTTCTACCTCGATCGTACCAGAACCGGCCATGCCGGTAAAGACTCGTGATGCTGATCCTGTGCGCGTTTTTCCTCCGTGCGGCATGCGACGCCGGCAGCCTGCCCGCAGGGCGAGCGCGGCGATCGTGGCGATTTCCCCCCGCCCGTCCGGAAAGCAGGTTGGCGAGGCACCCAAGGGAACGCACGGCCGGCTCGCCCGTGCGCCATGCCTGAAGCGTTCGGAGGGGGATAGCGGCGAAGATTTGACAAAAAAATAACAAAATGTTACAATGAACAGTGCGGGAGATGCGACTTGCAGCCTTCCGGACAAACCGCACGACACCACAACGATTCGCCGGCATATGCCACCCGGCGGCATGCCCCCGATGCACCAGGAGGTCCCATGACGAACGACAAAAGAATCTCGATGGCGGTCATCCGTCGTCTCCCGCGATATTTCCGCTACCTGACCGACCTGATCCGGCTTGACATCCGTCGCATCTCCTCGAAGGAGCTCAGCGAACGGATGGACATCACCGCCTCGCAGATCCGGCAGGATCTCAACTGCTTCGGCGGATTCGGCCAGCAGGGATACGGGTACAATGTCCAGTCGCTGTATGAGGAGATCGGACGCATCCTGGGCGTGGAGCGGCGGTTCCGATGCGCACTGTTCGGCGCGGGCAACATGGGCAACGCGCTCGCCAATTATGAAAACTTCCAACGTCGCGGCTTCGACATCGTGGCCATATTCGACGTCGACCCGTCGAAAGTCGGCAATCGCATTCATGGCATTCCGGTGCTGCATACCGACACGTTCGAGGACTACATGGCAGGCAACCCGGTCGACATCGCGATGCTCACCGTCCCGAACCGCATCATGCCGGACATCACCGCGCGCGTTGTGGCGGCCGGCATCAAGGGCATCTGGAACTTCTCGCCCACCGATCTGAAGCTGGGCGACGATGTGGTTGTGGAGAACGTTCACCTGAGCGACAGCCTCATGGTCCTCGGATACAGGCTGATCGAAAAACTGCGCGAGGACGAACGCAGGCACGCCCGGTAAGGGGGATGCGCCGTCATGCTTCCTCCGATACAGTCAGCAGGGCGGTGCAGAAGATGCCTTCGCCACGCCCGAAGGCCGTCAGTCCCTCCCCGGTGGTCGCCGTGATGCCGACATGCTTTTCGGCGAGTCCGAGCAATCCGGCAAGCCGGCTCCGGATGGCGGGCAGGTGCGCGGACAGCTTCGGCCGGTCGCACTCCAGCGAGACAGAGAGATGGACGGGCCGCGCACCGGCAAGGTGCCGCATGGCTTCTTCCAGATAGGCTTCCGAATCCGTGATGCCGTCGACAAGGCACATCCGGTCCGACACCGCACCGAGGATGTTCACGCCGGTTGCCCCTGAGACGGCATTCGTCACAGCGTGCAGCACGACATCCGCATCACTGTTCCCATCCAGCCCGGGGGCGCCGGGAATGAGTGCGCCGCCCAATCTGAGCGGTTTGTCCACTCCCTCCGGAACGAAACGGTGGCTGTCCTGGCCTATGGTGGTGTATTGCATGGCGATCATCGTCCTTTCAAGGCTGCTTCCCGAACGCTCCCATTATACGACAAACCGGCCGCACGGCAAACATCGGCCGCATGCGCGTCTGTCCGTTTGCGTGGTTCGCTTCCCCGCCCGGTTGTGATATAATGCAGAAAGTCGTTTTCCGGGCGAACGGGCGCCTGTCCGGGGCCCGGAGAGCCGGATCATGCCAGTATGGAGCGGATGTCCAGGGGGATTGCAACGTGAGCCAGAAGACGTATTACATCACCACACCCATCTACTATCCGAGCGGCAAGCTGCACATCGGCCACTCCTACACCACGGTCGCGGCCGATGCCATGGCGCGCTACAAGCGCCTGCAGGGGTACGACGTCATGTTCCTGACCGGAACGGACGAGCACGGGCAGAAGATCCAGCGCGTGGCCGCCGAAAACGGCGTGACGCCCAAGGCATACGTCGACCGCATCGTCGAGGGGATCAAGAGCCTCTGGACCCTCATGAAGATCACGAACGACCGCTTCATCCGCACCACGGACGCCGCCCACATCGCCGCCGTCCAGAAGATCTTCCGGAAGCTGTACGACCAGGGTGACATCTACAAGAGCGAATACGAGGGCTGGTACTGCACGCCCTGCGAATCCTTCTGGACGGAGACACAGCTCAAGGACGGCAATTGTCCCGACTGCGGCCGCCCCGTCGAGCGCACCCGCGAGGAGAGCTACTTCTTCCGGCTCTCGAAGTACCAGGATCGTCTCATCGAGCTGTTCGAGGGTGACAACGACTTCATCCAGCCGGCCTCCCGCCGCAACGAAATGCTCAACAATTTCCTGCGTCCCGGCCTCGAGGACCTGTGCGTGTCGCGCACGTCCTTCCAGTGGGGCATCCCGGTCACCTTCGACGACCGCCATGTCGTCTATGTGTGGATCGACGCGCTTTCGAACTACATCACCGCCATGGGCTACCTCTCGGACAACGATGCGGACTTCCGGAAGTACTGGCCGGCCGATGTCCATCTCGTGGGCAAGGAAATCGTGCGCTTCCACACCATCATCTGGCCGGCGATGCTCATGGCGCTCGACCTGCCGTTGCCGAAGCAGGTCTACGGACACGGCTGGCTCGTGCTCGAGGGCGGCAAGATGTCCAAGTCCAAGGGCAACGTCGTCGACCCGGTCGTGCTTGTCGAGAAGTACGGCCGCGACGCCATCCGCTATTTCCTGCTGCGCGAGGTGCCCTTCGGTTCCGACGGCGTGTTCTCGAACGAGGCGCTCATCCAGCGCATCAACTCCGATCTGGCCAACGACCTGGGCAATCTGGTCAGCCGCACGGCGGCCATGATCGAGAAGTACTTCGGCGGCACCCTGCCCGACACCCTGGAGGCAGGCGAATTCGACGATGATCTTCGAACCGTGCTGCTGGAGGCCCCGCAAAAGGTCGAGGAGTTGCTTGACAGGCTGCAGTTCTCGACGGCCCTCACTGAAATCTGGAAGGCGGTTTCCCGCACGAACAAGTACATCGACGAGACCATGCCCTGGGCCCTGGCGAAGGACGAGACAAAGCGGGCGCGCCTCGCGTCGGTCATGCACCATCTGGCCGAGAGCATCCGCATCGTGTCCACGCTCATCGAGCCGTTCATGCCCGAGACGCCCGCAAAGATCCGCACAGCACTGCGCATTCCGGAGCAGATGACCGGCTGGGAGGATGCAAAGGCGTTTTCCTGCCATCCGTGGGCGGAGGGTGTCACGGCCGGCATGCCCATCTTCCCGCGCATCGACATGAAGAAGGAACTCGAGGCGCTCGGCGCGGCGGGAAACACACCGGAACCGGCAAACGGGGATGATGCCGCGAAGTCCCGGTCCGAAACCGGCAGGGCAGCCGCTCCCGCCGAACGGAATTCGCCTGTCGCGACTGCGGAGACGCCGGTCGAGGGCATCGCCCTCATCGGCATTGAGGATTTTGCGAAGGTCGAGTTGCGTGTGGCCAAGGTGTTGGCGGCGGAACGGGTCGAGAAGGCCGACAAGCTGCTGAAACTCTTCCTCGATGACGGTATGGGCGGCCGCACGGTCGTTTCCGGCATCGCGAAGCACTACACACCCGAACAGATGGTAGGGAAGACCCTGGTCCTCGTGGCAAACCTCAAACCGGCGAAGCTGCGCGGCATCGAGTCCCAGGGCATGATCCTCGCCGCAACCGATGAGACAGGCAGGCTTTCCCTCGTCACGCTTGCCGAGGACATGCCCGCAGGCGCCCGGGTCGGATGACGTATCGTCACGGGACGGAGCGGCCACCGCGCAGGGCACGGCATCGGAAGAAGGAGCCGCACGCATGATCGATTCGCACGCGCATTATGACAACAACCGCTTTGACGCCGACCGTGACGACATCCTGGAAACGGCGTTCCGCAGCGGTGTCACGCATATCGTCAATCCAGGCTGCGATCTCGAAAGCTCGCTTGCGGCCATCGCCATGGCCGAGCGGCATGCGCACGTGTTTGCCGCCGTCGGGTTCCATCCGCATGAGGCCGACAAGTGCGCCGCAGGCGACTTGGAGCGCCTCGAGGC
>JAEXRM010000049.1 GCA_023440865.1 Bacillota bacterium | reverse complement strand
GCCGCCGACACCTTCGCGAACACCATCCAGGAGAACATCGCCCCGACGCGGGTCATGATTCTGCGCTTCCGCCGCGTGCCCTTCATGGACGCCACCGCATACCAGGCGCTGTACAAGGTATACACCTACTGCCGCCGCCACCGCATCCTGCTGATGTTCACCCAGCTGCAGGATCAGCCCCTCGCCCTGCTCGAGAAGAACGGCTTCGTGGAGCTGGCCGGGCGGGAGAACTTCTTCGAGAACATCGAGTCCGCCATGCCGCGTGCGAATGCCTACATCGAACTGCACGCGCAGTACGGCAGGAACAAGAGCCGCACGAAGCATCACGATCACGGGCACTGAGGGGTGGCCGTGTCCGGTCAAGGCCGTTCCGGCAACGGAACGCGGCGGTGTCACCAAGCAGCCATCGCCGACTGGAACGAAAAACCGTCATGCACGTCAAGCAGGGAGACGGATCATGGATCCGCCTCCCTTTTTCATGGTCGTCGGGTGCCGGGGAATCAGGTGCGGCTGTCGAAGAAGAGGCCGAAATTGCCGGCCATGGTCTGCTTGTACTGTTTGCGGAACTGGTCCGTTCCGTGGGTATCAAGACGGATGGCCGCACCATCCGCATGCATCCTGCCCGGAAGGGCCGGCATGGCTTCGTCCGCCTTCTTCGCGCCCGGCAGGGCCGGCATGGCTTCGTCCGCCTTCTTTGCGCCCGGCAGGGCCGGCATGGCATCCTCCGCCTTTTTCGCGCCCGGCAGCATCTGCTCGAGTGCGGCGGCTTGCTCCGCCTTCTGCTCAACGGGGGTGATGGTGGTGATATGCGCCTTGCCGCCCGACACATAGACACGGCCGCATTCTTCGCATATGGCTGTCTCAAGCGTGATGGAGGAAATCACCCGCCCTCCCTCGGCGTCCGCCCTGCCCTCGGCAAGCGCGACGTGCTCGCGTTCATGGGACATGACAGCGGATGCAGCCACGGAAGGATCAAGTTTGGCGGGCGCCTTGAAGGAGACGCCGGCATCGGTGGAGATATCCTGGTACTTGCGGTTGTTGCAGGTTTCGCAGGAAGTCGCCTGTACAGCCCGCGTGCCGGAAGCGGCGGCGGTACCCGCAGCGCCGGTCCGGGCGGTGCCACCCGTTCCGGCCGCAGTACCGGCTGCAGCGCCCGCGGTCGCCCCGCCGGCTGCGGCGGCATACGCCGCGTTGCCTTGCGCGGTACCCGCGCTTTTTCCGCCAATACCGACAACACCCGCTTGTGTACCGGCATTCGCGGCGGCATTGGCCGCAGCGCCGACACCAAGGGATCCCGTGCCAAAACCGGCGCGCCCATACACTTCCGGGCTGCCGGCGGTTCGATTCAGGCCATATCCGGTGTCGGTCCGCATGAGGTTGACCATGCCGTCTTCCGTTCCGCGGATGCAAACGACAGCTCGCGGAGACGGATCCTCCCATGCTTCATCCTACGCCCGGAGCGGGAGAAAAACAAGATGACGGAATCAGGCCGCCGGTCCCGCCGCACCAGCCGCGGACGCTGCCAGGAGGTCGGCCTCACGCTTCTTGAGCACCGCATGCAGCACCACCATGCCGAGCACGACGATGCCGCCGAGGATGGCATACAGGCCGGGCTTCTCCCCTGTGGCAAGAAACACCCATACGGGATTGAGCAGCGGTTCCAGCACGGTGAGCAGCACGGTCTGCAGGGCGCTCACATGCCGCACGGCAAAGGAATACAGTACATAGGACAGGCCGAGCTGTACCAGCCCGAGCACGACCAGCCAGCCCAGCCCGCCGGCCGGCTTCGAGACGGCAAACCCGATAGGCAGGCAGATGAGCGCATTGAGCAGGTTGCCCAGTATGACGGACTCCATGGGATTGGCGTCCTTCTGGGCCCGCATGCTGACAGCCAGGCCTGCAAACGTGACGCCGCTGGCCAGCGCGATGAGGTCTCCCGGCAGGTGGCCGCCGCCCATGCCCTCGAACACGAACAGCACCAGGCCGGCCAGCACGCCTGCGACGCACAGCACGTCGACGCGCGTCATGCGCTCACGCAGGAAGATTGAGGCCATCAGGATGACGAAGACCGGCGCCGTATACTGCAGCAGGATGGCATTGGCGGCGGTCGTGAGCTTGTTGGCGGTGGTGAACAGGATGGTCGTGAGCGAATAGGCGACCGTGCCGAGCACCATGGGGACGGAGAAGCGGAACCGGCACTGCCGGAGGAACGGCAGGAACACGAACAGGGCGATGAAGCTGCGGGCACCCGCGATACCGAAAGGATTCCACTGCACGCTCTTGATCAGCAGCCCGCCGATGCTCCACAGCGCGGCGGTGGCGATGAGCGCGAACACGGCGAGATTGTGCTTTCCCCGGGATGGCATCTGCGGCATGAAAGGCCTCCGTGTCCGTGGGAATCCTGCTGCATGCGCATCGGTCTGCTGCCACCCAAGCGGACAGCACCCATTCTACCTGCAGGCTGGGGTCACCGTCAACCGACAGGGCCGGATGCGCTTCCCCCGGATGCTTCGGTCCCACTTTTGCCGGCGGCGTCGCATAGACCGTACAGCATGATGGAGGCGGCAACGCCCACATTGAGCGAGTCGCACCGCCCCCGCATCGGAATGGCGATGCGCGAGACCGGATACCGGCTCCAGCCGGCATGCACGCCGTAGCGCTCATTGCCGACGACCAGGGCCATGCGTTTCCATCCGGATCCGGCAAGCGCCCGGCTGTCGCAGGGAAGGCCGTGCGGATCGGCAAGAACGGGATGAATGCCGTTGTCAAGAAGCCAGGTGGCGCACGCATCCGTGTCGCCCGCATCCCGGACGGGCATGTCGAACAGCGCGCCCGTGCTGGCCTTGAGGATCTCCGGATGGTTCATGCGCACCCGCCGGTTGCAGTGCAGGACCGCGTCCACGCCGGCACCGTCGCAGGAACGGAGGATGGTGCCGATGTTCCCCGGCGTTTCCAAACCGTCCATCACGACAAGGACGAGTCGTTCGCGCAGGATGACCTCCGCGGGATCCCGGTGGGGCAACGCCGCCAGCAGCATCATGCCCTGGCAGTCGTCACGCCGGCTGATGGCGTTCATGACGCGTGCGGACAGAAGAAACGTCCGGTCCGCAACGGCGCCCAGCCGCGCAGCCAGTGCCGCGGCGTCAGGGCTGCTGATGCATTCGGGCGCAAGCAGCAGCTCGCGCACGCGCATCTGCGGAAGGCGCTCCGCCAACTGTGCGCAAATGCCGATCCCTTCGACGGCCACAAGACCGTCATCCGGTCCGCGACCCGACAAACGTCGCCCCATGCCGATGACGGACGGGTGCCGATGACCGGCATGCATGCATCCATCGATTGCCCTTTCGTCCGCTTCCGCCTGCGTGAGGCTTCCCGCACGATCTTCACGGCCAAGGTTCCGCGTCCATGTCCCCATCGCACCTGCCCCGTTCCTTCCGTTCCATCGGGCTTGTCCCTTCGGACCCGCCTCGATGGGCTTGCTGCCGGCCTTGGCACCATCATACGGTGCGGATTGGCACCAGGAACAGGGAAAGGAGGATCATGACTGTTCTTTCCGAGACAAAACCATGGCATGGCAGTAACGCAATGCATGGAAAGGGGGTTCTCTCCCATCACAACGGTGACAGGAGAGAACCCCCTGACGGTACGGAATCCAAGTGGCCGCCAAAGGGCCGTACGGACTGGCATGCATGCCAGTGACGGCAGCGCGGCCGTCCATGCGGATCACGCCTTGCGTCCCGCCCCGTCATGCGACGGGCACCCGCAGGGCGGCCGATGCGGCCGCACGCGACGTTTCGGCATTGGCATGCCGATAGACGATCTTGCGGATGCTGTCCGCGGATAGGAAGTACGCCGCCGCCAGACGGTCGATGCCTTCCCCGGCCTTGAACCGGATGCGGATTTCTCGGTTCCTATCCGCCAACTGTGCGCGGTTTCCCGTTTTTTCACCCCACCGGCGCCGGATGCCGTCCGGACTGGGGATGTAAACCGCCTCACCCTGAATG
>JAEXRM010000123.1 GCA_023440865.1 Bacillota bacterium | reverse complement strand
GTCTACAACGACAAGACAGGCAAATTCGAAGCCAGGACCTTGTCGTTCAGCACCGAGTTCCCGGTGGCAACGCTCTCCGGCGACAAGTTCCAGGTGGGCGAATCGGCGATCGTGCTGCTGGGACGCGACGGCAGGATCGTGCGGATGCTGCCGTAAGGACCCCCACCCAACGGGATGGCACACGGCAAAGGCCGGCTGCAGTACATGCAGTCGGCCTTTTGCCGTATACATCGCCCTGAAGATGCGGCAGGTCCCCACCATGCCGAATCATGACGCCGGATGCCCTTCGAGGGGGCAAACTTCACGGAACAGCCGCTTCGAGTCCATGCGCAGCAAGCGATGCTCCGCGTCATGTTTGAAAGTTACTTGTCCTTGTCACCGTCCACCGGCTTCGATGCCCCGCCATCCTGCAGCTTCAGCTTCTCCTCACTTTCATTCCGGAGCTTGCGTCCAGCCTCCCTGCGCTTGCGGTTCGCCCGACGAAAAAGGTGCCACATGATGAGGACGATCACTGCCAGGAAGATCAAGCCGAACATGTTCGCGACCAGCCAGACCAGGAAGTCCTGGGAGTTCTCCTTCAGGCCGGTCCAGGCGTCGTCGAATGCCTGGACAATGCGTTCGCCCAGCGTCTTGGGCATCGGCTTGACCTCGGACTCGCGCAGCACCTCCATGATGGTCAGGCTGATGCGGCTGTAGGCAAGCAGCCGGTCGTAATTTTTCAGCGAGTTCTCGAGGCTCTCGATCTGGTACCGCAAATCGGACAGCCGGCTCTCGAGGGTGACAATCTCCTCCAGCTTCTCCGCCTTCGCGATGAGCTCAAGGATACGGGTTTCCTGAACCTTGAGATTGCGGACGCGCGACTCGGTATCGGCATAGGAATCCGTGATGTCGGTGCCGCTGCTGTTCTGCCGGATGACGGACCCCAGGCTCGACAGACTGTACATGGCCTCGTCGAACTTCTCGGCCGGCACGCGGATCGTGACATTCGCCGTCCGGAGCGAGGACTGGTAGTACCGGCTGCCTTCGAGCGTCTGCGACTCGACAAAGCCGCCCAGCCGCGTCACCAGGTCATACAGCCCGTTGACGGCCTTCTCGTACTCGAGTGCCTCGATTTGCGCAATGCCTTCCTTGATGATCTTGCGGCCCAGCGACTCGGGTGCCGATGGCGGCTGGGCGATGCCATCCACCGTGCTGTAGGATCCTTCACCTTTGGGCTTTTCCTCTGCCGGTGCGCCGGCAAAGCCGCCATTCTCCATCATGGCTTCCGAGGATGCCGCGGCGGCCGGCGCTTCCTGGGCCATGTCATACATGGCGGGCGCGGTGCGGGTGCCGCCGCAGCCGGCCAGCAGCGCGGCGCACAGCACAAGGGCGATCAGGGCGGACAGGGAAACGCGCAGGTTCTTTCTCTGTTTCACAATTATCCCTCCTTTTGTCACCTGAACGGATGATACCCATTTGACGAAAGTCTACCGCATCCGGTTCACCATGCGCAAATACAGAGCCATCCGCGCCATGCGGGTTCAACTCGAAAGCATGGTTCCGGCTTCAATGGTATGTGCGCGTGTTTCCGGCAATCACCGCACAGCAAAAAGGGGACCGGAACCCGTGTGGGCCCGATCCCCGATTGTGCGTGAGAGGGTGCAGTGCGTGAACGGTGTTTCTCCGAAACAGGATGGATGGGCCCGGTCAAACCGGCTGGATCACTGCGGGCACGAACCCGTTGCTGAAGATTTCCTCGAACTCGGCACCCTCGAGGCGTTCCTTCTCGAGCAGCGCCTTGGCCACGTCGTGCAGCTTGCCCATGTGCTCGCTCAGAATCGCCTTGACGCGGTCGTAGCTGGCGTCGATGAGCTTCTTGACCTCGGCGTCGATCTTCGCGGACACATCCTCGCTGTAGTTGCGCATGTGGCCGTAGGTCTTGCCCAGGAACACCTCGTCGTCCTCGTCGCCGAAGAAGAGATTGCCCAGCTCGTCGCTCATGCCGTACTTCGTGATCATATTGCGCGCGATGCCGTTCGCCTGCTTGAGATCGCCATACGCGCCGGTGCTGATCTCACCGAGCACGAGCTCCTCCGCGGCACGTCCGCCCAGCGAGATCACGATGCCCTCGAGCAGGTGGGACCTCGTCTGGTAGGAGATGTCCTCCTCCGGCTTGTGGACGGTGTAACCGCCCGCACGACCCGAGGGTATGATCGACACGCGGTCGACCTTGTCGGTGGTGGACGCCACACGGATGGCGAGCGCGTGACCCGCCTCGTGGTAGGCCGTGAGCTTCTTCTCGGCCTCGTTCATGACACGGCTCTTCTTCTCGGGACCCACCATGACCTTGAAGGTGGCTTCCTTGATCTCCTCCATCGTGATGGCCTTCTTGTTCTTGCGGGCGGCCAGCAGGGCGGACTCGTTGAGCAGGTTCTCGAGGTCGGCGCCGGTGAACATCGGCGTGATCTTGGCGATTTCCTTGAGGTCGACGTCCATGCCGAAGGGCTTGCCCTTGGCGTGGACGCGCAGGATGGCCTCGCGGCCCTTGACATCGGGGTAGCTGACGGTGACACGCCGGTCGAAACGGCCGGGACGCATCAGGGCCGGGTCGAGGATGTCGGGGCGGTTGGTGGCCGCCAGGATGATGACACCCTCGTTCACGCCAAAGCCGTCCATCTCGACAAGCAGCTGGTTGAGCGTCTGCTCGCGTTCGTCGTGTCCGCCGCCCATGCCGGC
Organism: Bacillota bacterium; assembly: GCA_023440865.1. Lineage (GTDB taxonomy): Bacteria > Bacillota > Clostridia > DSM-8532 > DSM-8532 > JAEWSN01. The sequence continues at coordinate 8,504 of JAEXRM010000123.1, read as the reverse complement.
GCCGCGATGGCGACCGACCGCGTCGATCTCGTCGATGAACACGATGCAGGGGGCGTTCTTCTTCGCCTGCTCGAAGAGGTCCCGCACACGGGACGCACCCACGCCGACGAACATTTCCACGAAGTCCGAGCCGGAGATGGAGAAGAACGGGACGCCCGCCTCGCCTGCGACGGCCTTGCCCAGCAGCGTCTTGCCCGTGCCGGGAGGACCCACGAGCAGCACGCCCTTGGGAATGCGGGCGCCAAGCTCGACGAACTTGCGGGGATCCTTCAGGAAGTCGACGACCTCCTTGAGCTCCTCCTTCTCCTCGTCGGCGCCGGCCACATCCTCGAAGCGCACCTTCATCTTGCCGTCTTCATTGGCCATGCGCGCCCGGCTCTTGCCGAAGGACATGACCTTGTTGCCGCCGCCCTGGGACTGCTGCATGAAGAACACCCAGACGAACACGAATACGCCGATCATGACGAGCAGCGACACGATTTCAAGCCAGAACCAGCCGGGGATGCCGGACTCCTTCTCGACGTCGTAGCTGTCGATGAGACCCTTGTCGGCCGCATCGAGCAGGTCGCGGAAGAACACCTCCGGCGCGAGGATGCGCACCTTGTAGCGATAGTCCTTCTCATAGGGGCTCGCGGTGGCCGCAAGCACGACGTCGGCATCCGAGGCACGGATGTAGACGCTTTTGACATTCTTGGCCTGCAGCTGTTCACGGAAGTCGGAATACTTCATGTCCGACGTGCTGCCGAAATTGTTGAACACGGTCAGCGCCAGCATCATCAGCACGAAGATGATGATATAGAAACTGAGACCCTTCACACCCTTCAATTGAACCAACCTCCCGCATCCGTCCGCAACGAGCCACATTCTGGAAGTCTTTCGGCGGATGCACTGATCACTGTATTGTATCGCAAAGGTCAGATAAAGTCAATAATCCACTTGTTGTCCGCAGCGGCATCTTGCGGATCAATCATCGACAACCACGCAGACATCCGGCAGATTGCGCAACTTCTCGCCATAGTCCAGGCCGTAGCCGACGACGAACGCATCGGGGATCACGATGCCGTCGTAGTCGACGACAAGCTCCACCTTGCGGCGGCTCGGCTTGTCCAGGATGGTGCAGACCTTGACCGAGGCGCAACCCTTGGCGGTGAACAGGTCCTTGAGGTAGTTGAGCGTCAGGCCCGTATCGATGAGGTCCTCGACAAGCAGGACGTGTTTTCCGGTGATGTCGTAGTCGATGTCCTTGAGGATGCGGACGACGCCCGAGGATACCGTGGCATTACCATAACTGGAGCACGAGATGAAATCGAGGCTGACATCGATCGTGAGTTCGCGGGCCAGATCGGCCAGGAACATGAATCCGCCCTTGAGCACGCCGACAAGCAGCAGATCCTTGCCGCAATAGTCCTCCGAAATGCGTTGCGCCAATTCCTTCGTCTTCCGTGCAAGCTCTTCCCGACCGATCAATACCTTGAATGTACTCACGTGCGTCTCCTTCTGTCTGCATCGCGACCCGTGTTTTCTCATCGCCGCTCCCGGCGGCGCGCATGGCTCCTGTCATCATACCACATCCGGCCCACTCAGGAACCGCCGGATTCGGCGCATATGCGGGTTTGTCAGCACGGCGGCCCTCCGGCGCCGAGTGGATGGCACCCGCTGGCGGTCAGACATCTCCGGCCGATGCGGTTGACGGGACCCAGACCAGTTCGAACACATCGCCACAGCCTGTTCCCGCCGAGAGCGATGCCGCGGTGCGCCGCCCGACGACCCACAGGATCCGGTTTCCGTCGGCAAGCAGCGGCATCACCGCACGTTCTTGGACTGGCACCTTGCGGTCGATGAGCCACTGCTTGAGCTTGCGTCCGCCGGGCGCCCGCCAGGGGTGGAACCGGTCGCCGTCACGTCGGTTCCTGATAAGGATTCCCTCAACCGGTACCGATGAATCAAGCAATTGGGCCAGACCCCGCTCCGGTCCCCTGCCCTCGGGATATGCGGCAAGGGCCTCGCCGCGCGTCATGCGTCTGACGCACAGGTGGCCACCGGCCTCGGGAACGGGCGTCGTGATCGAATCTCCCGGCTGCTCCGGCCACAGGATCCGACGGAACCATGGCTTCGCAGCAACGGCATCGGCGTTCGGGAAGGCTTCGGCCGCCGGGTCGACCGGCTCCAGCACACACCAGTCTCCCGACAGGCGGGCCTGCCAGCCGCGGGGCAGCGCGACACGCGCTTCGGAACGCCGATCGGCGCACAAGCCGGAAACAGCCAGCGCATGAACGGTTTCCAGGCCATTGCGGCTGCCTGTCGCGCGCAGCCAGGCAAGAAAGACCACCCTGCGGGCAAGCGCCGGATGCAGCCGCGCCAGGGCCTCCGCCCTGAAACGGGCTCCCGCAGCCGGCGCGGTGTCCGCAAGCCCTGCGTCGCGGGCCGCCTGGTCCGCCCATGCGGCCAGCAATGCCTGGTCCTCCTGTTGGATGGCGGCAAACCGGGCAAGCGGACCCGCCGGATCATGACCGAGACGTTCGCGCAGCCACGGCAGCACCTGATGACGCAGCGCGTTCCGCCGATGGACGACATCCGTGTTGGTCGCGTCCTCGCGCCATGCCCATCCGTTCTCCCGCAGGCAGGCACGCAGCGTCGCGCCCGGGATGTCGAGCAGTGGGCGGAACAGCCCGTCGCGAAAGGCAAGCATGCCCTGGAGGCCGTCCGACCCGGCGCCACGCAGCAGATGCAGCAGCACGGTCTCCGCCTGGTCGTCGCGATGATGGGCCAGCACGATGGCATCGGCCCCCATCTCCCGGGCCGCCACGCGCAACGCTTCATGCCGCACACGCCGGGCCGCCTCCTCCAGCGTTAGACCCTCCGCCCGGGCAAGGGCGGGTGCATCGGCGGCAAAGGTCCGAACCGCCACCCCCAGCTGGCGGCAGCATGCCTCGACGAAGGCCTGGTCGGCATCCGCCGCCTCGCCGCGGATGCCGTGGTGCACATGGCAGCAGACCAGCCGGAACCCCAGGGCATCCTTCAGGGCCGTCAGCAGGTGCAGCAGACAAATCGAATCAGCCCCGCCGGACACCGCCGCCATCAGGCACGCGGGCCCGCGGGGCCACTGTTTGCGGATTTCTTCGGCAAGATGTCGTTGCAGCCGCCAGGTAGCGTTCATGTCGTTCCTTCGCCGCCCGCCCGCCCGGCGCGTCATGCCGGGCTTGCGACCGGGGCGTGCCTATTGGGTGAACTCGAGATTCCCGAACTTCGTGTACTGCGGAATCCAGGCAAGCTCGACGGTACCGGTGGAACCGTTACGGTGCTTGGCAAGGATGACTTCCGCAATGTTGCGTTTTTCGGAGTCTTCGTTGTAGTAGTCGTCGCGGTACAGGAACATGACGATGTCGGCGTCCTGCTCGATGGCGCCCGATTCGCGCAGGTCCGAGAGAATGGGGCGGTGGTCCTGTCGCATTTCCGGAGCGCGCGAGAGCTGCGAAAGGGCGATGACGGGCACCTGCAGCTCCTTGGCCATGATCTTGAGCGCACGGGAGATCTCGGAGATCTCCTGCTGCCGGCTGTCCGTTTTCTTGCGGCCTTCCATCAGCTGGAGATAGTCGATGACGATCAAGCCCAGGCCCTTTTCCATTTTCAGCTTGCGGCACTTGGACATCATCTCCATGGCGTTCGTCTGGGCATTGTCGTCCAGATAGATCGGCGCCTTCGATAGCGGGCCGAGCGCATGGGCGATCTTCGTCCAGTCATCCTCCTGGAGGTTGCCGGTACGCATCTTCTCGAGATCCACCATCGCCTCGAGCGACAGAATGCGGCTGACGAGCTGTTCGCGCGACATTTCCAGGCTGAACACGGCAACCGGCACCTTGGCCATGGCGGCATTGGCGACCACGTTGAGGATGAACGAGGTCTTGCCCATGGCCGGACGGGCCGCGATGAGGATGAGATCGCTGCGCTGGAAACCGGCGGTCTTCCGGTCGAGGTCGCGGAAGCCGCTGGTGACGCCCGTCAGATCGGACTTGTTGCGGTAGAGATCCTCGAGGTGCGAGAAGGTGGCGTCAAGGACCGTGCTGATGTTTTCCAGGCCCGAACGGTTGATGCCCTGCGAGATGTCGAAGATCGACTTCTCGGCCAGCTGCAGCACCTCGTCCCCCTCCAGGCTGCCCGAAAGGCCCAGGTCGGCGATTTCGCCGGAGATGCCGATGAGCTTGCGCAGCAGCGCCTTGTCCTCGATGATGGTGGTATAGTGCTTGACATTCGCGGTAGTCGGCACGGAGGTCGCCAGATTGGCGATGTACTCCATGTCGCCAACCTTGCCGAGCGTACCGCGGCGCATCAGGATATCCGACACGGTGATCACGTCGACCGGCATCGAGTCCTCGTACAGCTCCATGATGGCGTCAAAAATCTCCCGGTGCTTCTCGAGGTAGAAGGCATCGGGCTTGAGCCGGCCGCTGACTTCGGAGAGCGCGTTCCGGTCGATGAGCAGGGCGCCCAGCACGGACATCTCCGCATCCAGGTTGTGGGGTGGTATTCTTTCGTGCTGACCGCTGTCCATGGACGCGCCTCCAACTCCGGCATGGCCGGGAAAAGACAAATGCGGCGACACGGCCCCGCGGTCACGCCCGCCGTCCCGCGATGCCGCCGTTGTGGCATCCCCGCGGCATCTCAGTGCTCGGGTTCGACACGCACCTTGAGCCTTGCGCTGACGCCGGCGTACAGGCGCAGCTCCACTTCCGTCTCACCGAGCGTCTTGATGGCTTCCGGCATGTGGAACATCTTCTTGTCGATCTCGTGCTTGTGCTGGGACTTGAGGGCTTCGGCGACATCCTTGCTGGTGATGGAACCGAACAGTTTCCCGTTTTCTCCGGCCTTCGCCTTCATGACGACCGTCAGGCCTGACAGGATGCCCCCGAGCTTCTTCGCCGCGTCGAGCTCATGATCCTTGCGGTATTTCTCTCCCTGCAGCTTCGCGATGGCCTCGTTCTGGGCCGCGGCCGTCGCCTCGACAGCGATGCCCCGGGGAATGAGGTAGTTGCGGGCATACCCGTCGTTGACCTCGACGATGGCATTCTTCTTGCCGAGGTTCTTGTCGTCCTTCTTCAAAATGACCTTCATGGCGTACCTCCTTGGCGCCGCCTCGCGGCGGTGTCGGTGCAGGGCACCTGTCGGATGGATCGGGGACATGACGGTGCAGTCGGCCTGGTCCCGGCTGCCGGGTACAATGCCAAGACAGCCTATAGACTCGCATCTATAGGCTGCTCGTGCATGTATGCTATGGTTCCGGCCGATCGATGTGGCGCGGTTCCGAAGGGACGCCGCGACTGCAACCGGAAACAGGTATCCGCACGGACACAGGCCTTGCGGATGCCGGTTCGAATCAATCGGTGGTGTAGGGCAGCAGGGCGATGGAGCGGGCGCGCTTGATGCTGATGGTCAGCTGGCGCTGGTGCTTCGCGCAGTTGCCGGAGATGCGGCGGGGCAGGATCTTGCCCTTCTCGGACAGGAACTTGCGCAGCTTCATGATATCCTTGTAGTCGATCGTCTCCACCTTGTCGGCGCAGAATGCGCAGACCTTGCGGCGGGAACGCCTCATGCGTCCACCCGGTCCACCCGAGCGCGGGCCGCGGTCGCGGTCGCCGGAACGGTCTCTCGGACCCCTGTCCCTCTTTGCTTCAGACATCCTGGATGCCTCCTTCCAAACGTCTCGTATCGAAAGATACACAAATCAATCATCAATTTCCGCTTTTGGCCATCTGGGGCCGGCCCCTTCTGTGAGGCTCTATCGGGTACAGCCTGATTATGATACCACAGCGTCTGATGGGTGTCAATCACGCAATGGCGCGTGAAAGCCTTGCGTGCCAACGCATGCGGGAGGTTTGCGCCGATCCCCGCAACTTCGTGTCAGGATGTGTGTTCCGGTTCGCCGGGCGATGCGATGTCGCCTGCATCGCCCGTATCGCCCGCTTCCCGTGCCGGGTTCCTGTCCGGCGGGGTCGGCGCGTCGCTGCCCATCGTGCGGTAATACCGCAGGACGAGAGCATCAAGCTTCCGGCTCTCTTCGAGCACCCGTCCGCCGCTGAGCGTTCCGAACGGGGGAAGGGATCGGTACAGGCGGTTCCGCTGCTCATGGATGGATGGCTCGGGCCGCATGCGCCCACCTCCTACTCAGTAATCGTCAACAAAGCGACGCAGATCCCTGAAGCGGCTGTTCATGAGCATGCCGCGAAACTCGGGACTGCCGGCGTGAAACAACACATGGCCGCCGCCGATCCGCGCGAACCGCACGACAAGATCGAGGGCTTCCAGTACGAACACGGGCATGTCGGTGATGGCGCCGAAATCGATCACACTCGTCAGATGCGCCATCTTCGCCGCCGCGAGCGCGGTCTGCACCTCTCGTACGGATTGACGGTCGAACTGGGGCGCCAGGGTGAACACCTGCATGTTCGAGATCAGATGGACAGAGAAGCCCGGATAGGTGCGGTGCGCCTCCACCCGGGAAAGCAGCGTGCGAATGCCGTCCTGCCTGGACAACGGCCTGTCGTTGCCACTTTCAAACACGGCCTTCACCTCCCCCCGGCTGACCGGCGCCGACCCGGCCGCGTGTGCCCGGCCGGAACGTTGAGGCCCGGCTCGTGCCACTGACAATCAAATCCATCTTCCATCCATAGTTTCCCCGATCCGCCGGTGGTGAAACGTCAGAAGGTTGCCACATACGTCAACCATCAACACGACAGGTCCCCATGCATGCCAAGGGAGGCCGTTCCGCCTGGAACAGCCTCCCCATGTCTCCCGTTGTCGGATCCGGACGCCGGACCGGGATGCCGAACATGCAACCGCATCAGTTGTCCGACTTGACGGCCGACTTGACCTCTCCCTTGACGAAGGAAATGTCCATGCCGATATCAAAGGATTTCGAGAGCGCCGCAATATCCGCGTTCTTCTTGTTGAAGACGGTCTCGTAGTCGAAATCGGGATTTGCGTCGCCGCGCGAACCGCTGAGGATGTGGATGTCCTCTCCCTCGAACGTGATGAAGTAGCCGGTGGTGGAAGCCTCGCCCTCGTCGGGCACCGAGCAGGTGATGGTTTGCGAGGTGTAGGAGCCGTCCTTGTTCTTGGTCGCCTCCATCACGGTGCGGTCGATCTTCTTTCCGCCACGCTCCGTATAATAGACAAAGCTCAGCGACTGGTCCTTCACATCGAGCTTGCCGTCCCAGAAGACGCGGTCGCCCTTCTTTTCCTGACCGGAATCCTCGTCGCGGGTATAGTCGGCGCCGAAGGTGATGATGCCGCCCCTCTCCTTCCGGTACGCATTCTTGAGGTTGAGCAGGGGTACGAAGCCGGTCTGGTCGACGGCGTCAAAAAGCGGCACAAACGCGATGTTCAGATCGACCATCGCCACGCCGAGCAAGCCCATGGAGAGCGTGAAGTCTGTGGAATTCTCGAGTTCGGCGGACAGTTTGTCCATCGACACCTGTTTCGCCTCCGTATAGGCGGAAACGAAATCGGACAGCTCGGATCCGGGGTTCGAACCCGATTCGCCCGTGTCGCGCGATGCGTCCGGTTCCTGCGACGCCGGTTCGGATGACGCTTCCCCGTCCTGGGCGTCCTTGTCCGCATCCTTGGCGCCCGCATTGTCCTTGTCCGCCCCGCCCGCATCGTCGGAGCGGCCTGTGTTCGTCCCGCCGTCGACGGCGGGGGCGCCCCTGCCGCAGGCGGAGAACGCACCGAACACCATCACGATGACCAGCAGCAGGGCCAGCATTCTCTTTGTCATGATCGTTTCCTCCACTCGCCTGATGAACTGGCGGCATATGGCCGGGTCACGGTGGTTCCACACGCCGCGGGCACTGCGGCACACAGTTTTTCCCGTTTCTGGCAGCCCCATTCTATCGACCCGGTCTGGGTTTGTCAAACGGCCGCATCCACTTCATACCGCATCCTTCGCCATCCGAAACGACATGCTGGCCGAAGTGCCGTTCCATCCGCAACACCATGCCGTCCGGCACACCGTTCTGCGCGGAACGGCGCTTTGTCCGGAACGACGTCCTGTCCGGAACCCGGACCATGTGATACGATGGTGCGGTCCGATCCATTGCGGTTCCATGCAAGGAGGCACCATGAAGCTCACGAAATGGCTGCGGTCCGCGGGCATCGGCCTGCTCGCAGGCTTCCGCAGGTTTCCCGCGGCACCCGTGCTCGCCCTGGCCGTCACGGCCCTGCTGATGCGCATCGTCCATCTGGAAGGGCGGACCGGCGCCGACACCGACAACCTGGCCCGCGCGGTTGTCGGCTGCGTGCTGGCGTTCCCGGCCGCGCTGATCCTGCACCTGCTGCTCGAGCGCCTGCAGCGCCCGCCCGCCTACAGGCCGGTCGGCCTGCCGCTGGCCGCGGGCGCGTTTCTGCTGCTGGCGGCCGGCGTGGCCGCATATGTGCATTTCCTGTTGCCGAAGCCCGATGACATCCCCTTGATCCGCGCGCTGTTTGTAACCGGCGCATTGGTCGTGCTG
>JAEXRM010000159.1 GCA_023440865.1 Bacillota bacterium | reverse complement strand
TGTGCTTGCCTTCGACCTTGACCTTCTTCTTGATGGTCTCGCGGAACGGCACGATGGGGTCCGCCAGCTCCACCTCGGTCTTGAACTTGGTCTTGAGCTTGCTGGTGATGACGTCGAGATGCTGGTCGCCGATGCCGTAGAGCAGCGTCTGGTGGGTCTCCTTGTTCAGTTCCATGCGGAAGGTCTGGTCTTCCTCCATCAGGCGGTGCAGGCCCGTGCCGATCTTGTCCTCGTCGCCCTTGGACTTGGGCAGGACGGCCATCGCAAGCATGGGCTGCGGGAACACGATCTCCTCGAGCAGCACCGGGCGCTCCCTGGCGCACAGCGTGTCGTTCGTCTCGACGGAAGCCAGCTTCGCGGCCGCACCGATATCGCCTGTGACAAGCTTGTCGGTGTTGATCTGCTGCTTGCCCTTCATGTAGAAGAGCTGGGCAACCTTCTCGGTCTTGTCCTTCTTGACGTTGTAGACCGTCGTATCGGACTTGAGGACGCCGGAAACCACCTTCAGGAAGCTGATCTTGCCGACAAACGCGTCGACGACCGTCTTGAAGACCATGACCGATAGCGGGTCGGCATCGCTCGTTTTGATCACGACCTCGGTGCCAAGCGGCGTCTTCGCCTTGACCGTGCCCTTCTCGACATGAGCCGGGAAATACTTGATGATGGCGTCCAGGAGCATCTTGATGCCGTCGTTTGTGATCGCGGAGACGCACAGTACGGGCGATATCTCGCCGGACGTGATGCCGTCGTGCAGGCCATGGATGATTTCCTCGTCGGTGAACGCCTCACCGGCGAAGTACTTCTCCATGAGCGCCTCGTCCGTCTCGGCAACCGCCTCGGCGATGCCGTCGCGGTATTCCTGGATCAGCGGCAGCATCTTTTCTGGGATTTCGCAGTCAACGACTTCCTTGCCCTTGTGGACGGCGGCCTTCATGGTGGCGACATTGACCACGCCGACGGCCTTTGCATCCTCGAAAATCGGCACCTCGAGCGCGATGACGCTCTTGCCGAATGTATCCTTCAGCTGGGAAAAGACTTTCTTGAAGTCTGAGTTTTCCTCGTCAATCTTGCTGATGAGCAGAATGTGGGGAATCTTCCGCTCGATGCAGGCAGCCCAGGCCTTCTCGGTGCCAACCTGCAGGCCGTCCTTGCCACCGGCCAGAATGAGGGCGCCATCCGCGACTGCGAGGCCCTGCTTCTGCTCTCCGACAAAGTCGAAATAGCCGGGCGTGTCGATGAGATTGATCTTGCAGTTTGCCCACTCGACGGGTGCGATGGAGGTTCCGATGGAGAATTTGCGGCGGATTTCTTCCGGATCGAAGTCCATGACCGAGTTTCCATCGGTGACGGAACCGAAGCGGTCGGTTCCCCCGGACTGGAACAGCATGGCTTCCGCCAGGGTGGTCTTGCCCGCACCGCCATGCCCAAGCAGACAGACGTTGCGGATGGATTCAGCCCCATAGTCTTTCATGGCAACTCCCCCTTCCAGCGGCCTCCGCTTTGCGGGACCGCAAACCAAACCCGTTGGATTCCCGGAGGCTTCCGGCACGCATCCCCTGCGTCGCCGGCCGCATGCTCCCCGGATACGGGATCAGGCCAACCGTCCGATGGCCGCCTCAAGCCGCCATCGCCACGGCGGACACCGCCATGGCGGGTCCGTCGGTTCGGGGCCCGGTTGTTCCTTCGGGCCGACACACACGCTGCTTGCGAGATGTGCCGGCACATGCCTGCAGCATGCTGCACGCATGTGCGGGCGGAACCTCCGGGTCCTTGCGCATTTGTGACTCTATCCAATTTTCCGGGCGGCCGAAAAGGCCACCTTGTACCATTATACCAGATGTACGGGAATGTCAACCGGAAGAATACGCTCACACGGGCCGCTTCCGGCTCCCGCAACACGGCGGGGCGCAACGGTTCCCGTTTCCGGGTGCCATCGCATGCATACGACACAGATTCCCGTTTCACGACCCGTGCAAACTGGTATATCCAGTAACAGGAGGCCGGGCGTTGCGCAGGCCGCATCGCCGGTTCCAGTGGGCGCGGCAGGCCCTTCCGCCACCCGTACACCCGCACGCCGTCATATCCGGGAGGAGCTGCCTTGAAAGCAATCATTCTCGCCGGAGGCAAGAGCACCCGCCTCCGGCCATTGACCTGGGAGCTGCCCAAGCCCATGGTGCCCGTCATGAACGTCCCCGTGATGGATACCATCCTGGCGCTGCTGCGCCGTCATGGCATCACGGACATCGTCGCCACGCTGATGTTCATGCCGCAGAAGATCATGTCCCGGTACGGCGACGGCTCGCGCTTCGGCGTCCGGATGGGCTGGAGCACGGAGGAGAAGGCGCTCGGCACCGCCGGCGGCGTCAAGGCGGTCGAGGATTTTCTCGACGACACCTTCGTGGTCATCAGCGGCGACTGCATCACCGATTTCGACCTGACGGAGGCCATCCGGTTCCACAAGCAGCGCAAGGCCGAAGCGACGCTGCTGATGACGCATGTCGAGGTGCCCATCGACTACGGGGTGCTGCTGACCGACGCGGACGGCAATGTCACCGGCTTCCAGGAAAAGCCGCAGTGGGGCGAGGTTTTCACCAACCAGGTCAACACCGGCATCTATATCCTCGAACCATCCGTCCTCGAGCTGATTCCACCCGACCTGTCGTACGACTTCGCGCGCGACCTGTTTCCCGACCTGCTCCGCCAGGGCCGCCGCATCTGCGGCTACGAGGCAACAGGCTACTGGAGCGACATCGGCACGATCGATGCCTATGTCCGCACGCATTTCGACATCCTCGAGGGCCGCATGGCCATGGACATTCTGGGCACCGAGGCGCTGCCCGGCATCATCACCGGCCCGAACACCGTCATCGACCCGAGCGCCGTCCTGCGCGCGCCGCTGCTCATCGGCGCCAACTGCCACATCGGTCCCAACGCGGTACTCGACGGACTGTGCGTCATCGGCGACAACACGGTGCTCGAGGAGGATGTCAGCCTCAGCCGCAGCATCCTGTGGAACGGCTGCTACCTCGACTATGCCGCGGAGATCCGGGGAAGCGTGCTGGGCAGCCGGGTTCATCTGATGCACCACGCGCTTGTCTCCGAAAACACCGTCATTGGCGATGAGACTGTGGTGCGCGAGCATGCGACCCTGCGCGCGAACGTGCTGGTCTGGCCGCGCAAGGTGGTGGATCCCCACGCAACGGTCGACTCGAGCGTCATCTTCTCCGAACGGCGCAGCAACATGATGTTCGGCAAGAACGGCCTGTCAGGCATCATCAACGTCGACATCACGCCGGAGTTCGCCTCCCGGCTCGGCGCGGCGTATGGCACGAAGCTCGGCGCCCCCAGCGCGGCCGCCGTGTCCTGGGACGGATCGCCGCCGGCGCTCCTGTTCCGGTACGCATTCATCGCGGGCCTGCTGTCCACCGGTGTGAAGGTCTACGAGCTCCAGGCGGGGTTCCTGCCGGTTGCCCGCCAGACCATCCCGCTGCTGGGGGTGAACGGCGGCATCCACATCATGCGTGACAACGATTCGACCGAACGGCTGCAGATCATGTTCCTCGATGCGACCGGCGCCAATGTGGAGAAGGACTTTGAAAAGGCGGTCGAGGGCATGTACGCGAAGGAGGAGTTTCTTCACACGACCGCCATGGGCATCGCCACGGTGGAGGAGATCCCGAATGCAACCGAATCCTATGCGCGCCACCTGATGAACCTGTGCGACAAGGACCTGTTCCGCTCCCGTCGCCCGCGTGTCATCCTGTCCTCGGCCAGCGAGCCGCTGACGGCTTTTCTGGCCCGCCTGTTCACGATGCTGGGCTGCGATGTCGCGGAGGCGCTCGTCATCGACCATTTCACCCCCTACATGATGATGCAGGAGACGAACCTGCAGGATGTGTTCCTGTGTGCCTGGTTCGATCGGAATGCCTCCTCCGTGCTGCTGATGGACCGGTCCGGCCGACTCGTGCAGGAGGAGCTGCACAAGCTGCTGACGACGATGATCCTGTACCGCACGGTGCCCGGCATCCACCTGCTGCTGCCGGTCAGCAGTCCCTCCGCGGCCGAGAAGCTCGCCAAGCGGCACGACGGCCGGTTCACCTGGGTGCGCGCCGATGAGGCGGCCCTGCTGCGCACCCTCATGACGGGCGATGTGTTCCGGAGTGCATACAACCAGTATCAGCTGCAATTCGACGCCATCGCCTCGCTCGTGTTCATCCTCGAGTTCCTTTTGCGCAACGAGCTCTCGCTCGAGAACGCCATCCGTCACATACCGCCGTGGTACACCGAAGTGCGCACCATCCACTGTCCGTGGGAAATGGTCGGGCGCGTCATGCACCGGCTCATCAACGAACCGGACGGGGCGACGATCGACACAACCGACGGGGTGAAATTCATCATGAACGGCGGCTGGGTGCTGGTGCTCCCCGACGGCGAACAGCCCATGCTCCGTCTGATCGCGGAAGGATGGGACGCGCGCATGACCCATGACCTGATGAAGCACCACGTGGCCAGGATCGAATGGCTGATCGACTCACACTGAACGGCGCACATCCTCCAAGGTCTCCCGGATGCTCCGGTTCTGCTCCTGCAGGCGCCGGAGCGACTCGCGGAACGCCTCGCGATACGCCGCAAGCGGCCGCTCGAGGCGGGAGAGATCTCGAATGACGCGCATGGCGCGCGGATCTCCGGCAAGGAACGACTCCAGGTCCGGCGTCTCTCCCAGCAGGTCCGCTATGACGACGAACTCGTCCAGCGGCGATCGGCGGATCGCCTCGCGCATGCCCGCAACCGCATGTTCCATGGCATGCAGCTGTTCACGCAGGCCCGCGGCCAGGTCCGCCACAGAGGCTCGACCCTCCGTCCGCGACGTGAGTTCGTCAAGGCGTTCCCGGCTGCGCTGCAGGGCCTGCGCCAGCTGGATGCCGTCAAGCGCGACACTGAGGTGGTAGCTCAGCGCCCGGTATGCCCGTTCGTCCGAAGGTCCCCTGCCGTACAGCACGAAGCCGAGAAACGCCTTCTCGGTGAACAGCAGATTTGACATGACCGCGTCCGGCGCGCCGGCCGCGCCGACAAACCGTTCGATCACATCGGACACCGCCTCCAGGTTACCCGTTCCGCCATCCGCCCGCCCGGCATCCTCCGCCGGTTCGGCGCCTTCCGCCAGGTTGCCGCCCGGCAACGTGTCCGCGTCGACACGAAGGCCGTTCACCAGACGGAAGACCTGCGTGCAGCGGGTAAAGGGCGGTTCCGTTCCGTACGGCCGCTCCACGAGCGCCACCAGGCAGTCGCCGATGCCAAGCCTGCCGAGCGTCTCCTGCCAGACACCCAGCACATCCTCGAGGGTTTGCTGTGCCACAATGCGGTTTCCCGCCTCCTCGAGGATGTGGTTGGTCCGGCGCGCCAGCCGTTCGCGCTCCCCCCAGGTGCGCAGGCTGCGTTCCGTCAGCAGCGTGGACGCCTGCAGGAACATGTCCTCGGCGGCGAGCAGCAGGGTCGGCATCCTGCCCGCATGCGGCAGCACGACGTTGCGCATCATCTCTGTCACGGGATCGGGCTCGCCCGTGTCACCCGACACGCGGAGCGTATCGAGCTGCGATTCGACCGCCTGCAGGAACAGTGACCGGTTCCCGGTTTTCAGGCCGCTAACGAAGCCCTTCATGAGTGTCCGCATGTCCGGCAGCCGGACGCTGGTGCCGCGCTGGAGCGTTTCCTCCGCAAGGTCGGCCAGTGATAGCCACTCGTGCTCGGACATCTCCAGCAGGGTCTTCCGGCCCGCGGCCATCACCGGCAGGCTTGACATCTCCTGCTTGAGGCAGCCGCAGGACTCCCGCACGATGAAGCGACCCGGAACACGGACGTCCATCGGCAGGGCGACGCCGGGCAGTCCCGCCCAGCCAAGCACCGCGGCGAGTGTCGACGCGTTCCCGGACACAGGGGGCGCCGCGCCGGACATGCCGCCCCGCGCCCCTGCGGGCACCGGCTCGCGCGCATGCCGGAGGCGGCTCAGAAACAGGTCGCAGGAGACACGGCCCAGCTCGCGCCATGGAAACAGGATGGTCGTATAGGCAGGTGAGCCGTACCGCCCGAGCTCGCCATCCTCGTAGCTGGTGACGGCCATGTCCTCGGGAACACGGATGCCGCGCGCGGCAAGCTCCTTGAGCATGCCCTCCGTTTCGTTGTTGTAGAGCGAAACAACGGCGTCGGGCCGCACCTTGCGCTCGTCGAGCAGGATTTCGAGCGCACGGCGCCCGCGCTCCGGCACACTGAGTCCTGCAAGCAGCCCCGCACCGACGAGGAGCGCCTCGTCCATGCAACCCGCCCGCAACATGACACGCCGGTACGCATCCACACGACTGTCCGGCGTGAAGGGCTCGATGAAGGCGATGCGCCGGCAGCCATGCCGCCGGTACAGGTGCTGGAGCAGTTCCTCCATGTACGGGCTGCCGTCGAACCATGCGGTCGGCATGCCCTCAAACGGGCGTCCAACCGAAAACAGCGGAAGATCGGCAAAGATCCTGCGAAAGGCCTTCTCGTTCTCGAGGGTCACGGCGCGGCCCCAGCCGGTGAACAACAGGCCATCGAGCCGGAACCGGGCGACATAGCCGTGCAGGGCTTGAATCTGGCGGGAATCGCGCGTCGTGTCGTTCGCCGTGAAGTGACCGATGCGCACCACCTGTGCGCCATGCGCGGCCGCAGCCTCAAAGACGCCCTCGGACATGAGGCCGTGATACTCGTCGCTGCCATTCTCATCGAGGAAGGCGATGCGCAAGGGACGTGCCTCGCCGCTCCGGTTCGGATCATGCCGGCCCATCCGCATCGCCCCCTTTGCCATGCCGTGCCAGGGCGTCATCCAGCTGCGTCATCCGCGCTTCGAGCCGGTCAAGCTCCTCACCCAGCGCGCGCCGGTACCACGTGGCGTTGTTTCCCAGCAGTCGGAACAGGTCCAGGAGTTTGGCGAATCGCCCCGGATCATCCCCGGTGCCGTTCGCCACAACCGCATCCAGCATTTCCTCCGCCCGCAGCAGGTCCGGCACGGGGCTTCGTCCCGCAGTGGAGGCCAGCATCTGCACCGAGTGGTTCACCCCGTCCCATGCGGTGCCAAGGTCATGCAACAGCTTTCTGGAGGCGGCATCCATTCCTTCGCGGACGGTGCGGTCCATCAGCAGCAGGCAGTTCTGCTCCAGCTGATCCGCCTTGTCGGCGTTTTCGATCGCCGTCACGAGATGGCCCACGAGAACGCGGTACATCATGCCGTCGAGTGGGCCGGAGTCAAAAACCACATAGCCGCCGATCGTCGCGCCGGCGTTGCCCCCGCCATCGAGCAGGCTCACAGCCAGATCGCAATGGCCGGCGTGCCGGCCGATCATGTCGCGGAAGAGCCCGTCCGGAGACACGGTGCCCAAGGGCTCTATCAAGCGGTGCCTGCCGTCGATTCGCACCCCTTCGCCTTCCGGATGCGTCGCGGAAGGCATCACCAGGCTGCAGCAGGCCACATCGAGCTTCGGCAGGGCCTCGAGCAGCGCGACCAGGATGTCCTGCCGCGTATGGCAGGTCATGACGGAAAGGGTGACCTCCTGCATGGCCTGGGCCCTGTTCTTGGACAGGATGCCGGAACGGCCCCGGCTCTGCGCGATGCGGGTCAGCAGATTGGCCTGCGCCTGCCGGAAGATGGCGCCGGTCATCCGCAGTACCTGCGCATCTCCGAGAATCCACGGCATGACAGCCTTGCGGAGCTGGACAACGAGGGTTTCAATGCGGGCCTGCAGCACCGAATCGGGTGTGCCGAAAAGCTGGGTGTTCAGCTCCCGCAGCAGATGAAGGGGTGTTCCGGACATGCCCGGCGTACGGCAATCCTCGACATCGCGCGCCAGGCCGTCCAGCAAGGCGAGAAAATCGAGCGAGGGATAGGGAAAGGCCTTCGTCAGATCGGAAACGATCGCCCAACGCTGCTCGACCGTCATATCGCGGAACTCGCCCCGTACCGCGGTCGGGCCGACCGCAGCCGCATGGACGAGATCCGAAACGCAACCGCAGGATCCGCGGTACAGCACGCGGCCGGGAACCACCGTCTCCATTTCGACGGGCTTGTCCGACAGGATGTCCAGCATCCGCATGCAGGCAAGGTACCCCATGTCCGACCACGGATAATCCACCGTCGTCACACCGGGATTGGCGTACCGCTCGAAATCTCCGTCCTCGAAGCCCGTGACCGCGATGTCCGCGGGCACGCGCAGGCGGCGGGCCTCCAGCTCCGAGACGAGCGACTCCGTTTCCCGGGGTCCGCAGGACACGATGGCATCCAGCATGACTTCGCGCTCGTCAAGCAGCAGGTGCAGAAACCGGCGGACCCGCTCCCCGGTGCTTTCGGCACCCAGCCAGTCACTCGATGCGATCTCCAGCTCTGGATACAGCAGTCCCTGCTCCCTGAGCGCGTCACGCCAGGCGTCGATGCGCAGGTCCGGCCACCGGGGCGGCATGTAGGCGATGCGCCGGTATCCGTGGTGGCGGACGAGATGCTGGATCATGTGCCGCATGTGGTCCTCCGACCGGCACAGGACGGCGGGAATGCCCGGGTAACGTCCGCCAATGCTGATGGCCGGCACCCCGGGCAACGCCTCGGCGAAGGATTCCACCCCGGCTGCAGGCCCGATGTGGGACCGCCCCAGGAAGATCAGCCCGTCCGGACGCAGCGACCGCAGCAGCGCGCGCAGCCGCGCGTCGCGCGCCTCGACGGCCCGTGCCGCGCCCCCGTAGGGGGAACCCGTGACGGTGGGATCAGCGCAGCGCGTGAAGCGGACAAGGCGGATCCCATGGCGGCGCGCGGCGTCGGAGAGACCGTCCAGCACCCCCGCCGACAGGCTGTCGCCTTCATCGCCGAGATACGCGACGGTCCATGGACCGTTTCCCGCACCCTGTGTCCGCTGGGGCATGCGACGCCTTCCTTTCCGTGAACCCGCACCCCTGCGGATGCACCACATTGCCTGTTTCCAGCCTGATGCACGAAGACGCCCGCGTCAAGTCCGAATCTCCGGGATGACCACCGCCTGCAGGTTCATGCGGCGCCCGCATCACATGCGGGATTCCGTCACATGCTCCGTGTCATGACCGGCCGGGATGCGCCCCACCCTGTCCAGATCACGTACGAACTGGTCGAACGGCACCGGTCCCCCATACAAAAACCCCTGCAGCAGGCACCCCCGATGACTGACCAGATCCTCCTGCGGGGTCGTGTCGACGTTGCATGCAAGCACCCGCAACCCGATTCCATGAAGCTGTTCGATGAGATTGAGCAGCGACAGGCGCTCACCCGCGCGTTTCGGCGCGGATGCGAGCAACCCCCGGTCCGGCTGCACGAGGGAGCCGGCAGGCAGATCGCGCAGCAACGGACTGAGGGGCTGCCCCATGCCGACATCCCGAACAGCCAGGCCAACGCCGCCGGCCGTCACCGCGGCGAGCGATCGGGTGACGGCCAGTGTCCGTGCGGGAAGCGATACGCTCACGGAAAGCCGCAACCGCCCGGGCGCCAGTCCGGACTCGCGCAGGATGCGGTCCACCTGTCCCGGGAACGCGGGATCGAGCCAGGTTTCGTCCGCACAATGATACAGGACGAAGATCCCCCGGCAGGATGCGGCTGTCAGGCTGCCGGCCTGCCGGCAGGCCATGGCGAGCTGCCTGGTTTCCAGCTCGGGCAGCACGCCCACATGGGCGGCAATGGGAAGAAACGTCTCGGGCGGGATGAGTCCGAAACGGGGATGACGCCAGCGCGAAACCGCACCCATGCCCACCAGTCGGCCGTCCTCGTCGAGTATGCGCTGGAAGAAGATCTCGAACGCCTCCGACCGCATGGCGTTCTCGATATCCGCCGCCAGTGCGGTGGGATCCATCCAGCCCGTACCGCGGAGCTCGTCATGGAAAACGACGGCATTGCCCCGCTCGCGGGCCTTGTACATCGCAGAGTCCGCCCGGCGGAGCAGACCGCCGATATCACAGCCCTCCGTCACCTGCGCCACGCCGATGCTGCAGCTGACATGCAACACCCGTCCACGGATGGTGAACGGCTCGGTCGCCGCCTCGCGGATACGCTCCGCGACCGCACGGATTTCCGCCCGCCCGCCGGGCGGCAGCAGCAGGGCGAACTCGTCGCCTCCCGTGCGGAAAATGGCCTGATCCGCAGGCAGGACCGGTACGAAGCCCTGCCTGGCAAGCGGGGGCGGCACGGCTAGAAGCGCCGCGGATGGACCCGCACGACTGCGCATGCGGGCGGCGAACTCAGCCAGCAGCAGGTCGCCGGACTCCTGTCCGTTCCTTTCATTCACCAGGCGGAACCGGTCGAGATTGAGCGCCAGCAAGGCGGCGCCCGCGAACCCCTGTCCCGCAAGCGCGTCCGCAAGCATTTCATGGAAGGCGCGGCGGTTCAACAGTCCCGTGAGTGCGTCATATCGTGCCATGCGCGCCAGCTCGTACTCATGGTCATGCCGAAGCGCCGCCTCCGTCTCGAGGCGTGCAACCGCATCCTCAAGCTCGACCGCCTGTCGCCGGGCCTCGCTCTCATACCGGGAGATCCGCGTGCGGTTGGCCTGAATGAGCCACCACTTCATGGCGATGGCCCGCGCGATCTGCTTCAGGGCCAGCATGTCGATCGGCCGGCGCACAAACAGCAGATGGTCGGGCACACCACAGGCGGAAGCCGCCTCCTCGAGCGTGTCATCATCGGGAGCGGCGCACAGGACGACCTCGGTCCACGGATCGGTTTCCCACAGATGCAGGGCGCACACGATGCCAGCCTGCGTCGACTCCCGATCCAGAAAGAGAAAAACGACATGATACGGGTCCTGCGCACAGGCGGCGGCCTGTTGCATTCGGATGGCGGTGTCGCAACTGCCGCAGGTTTCGATGCGATATGTCAGGCTCGTGCGAAACGGGCGCGGCGTCGTGCCGGATCCGAACAGATCCTGCTTCAGGTCGGCCAGCGCACTCTCCCCCGACGGGCAGTCGGGTGTCAGAAAGCATCGCATGTCCTCACCGACGGTGCCGCCCTCATCCATCACAAGAAGTCTCGGACTGTAACGGCTCATGCCTTCCATGTGCTGTCCCGCCTTTGCCTGTCCTTCGTGTCGGGGTGCGATGGGCGTGAAAAGACCCCTGCAATGGGTTCTTTCCCGCCGCAGGGGTCATGCAAACGAAAGGGTGGCGCATCACGCCTTTTGTGACATCAGCAGCGCCTCCGCATAGACAAGATCCTCGGGTGTGGTGATCTTGATGTTGCCGTATCCGCCCATGATCATGCGCACCTTCACGCCCATGCGCTCGACCAGCATGGCGTCATCCGTGCCGCGAAAGCCGTCGAGAACGGCCTGATGATGGGCCTTGAGGATGAGGTCCGGCTTGAAGCCCTGCGGGGTCTGCACCTGCCACAGCAGCGCGCGGTCGGGTGTTTCCACCACCATGTCCAGGTTGTCGACCCGCTTGATGGTGTCCTTGACCGGGACACCGACGCAGGCGGCGCCCAGGGTCCAGACGGCCTTGATGCAAGCCTTGATGGCATTCTGACCAATGAAGGGGCGGGCACCGTCATGAATCAGCACGACCGACTCGTCGCCGGCAAGGGCCATCAGTCCGTTGTGGACCGATTCCTGCCGTTCCTGGCCGCCGTAGACAAGCTGCACCGGCAAATCCGGACACCACCTGTCGAGCAACGCAGTCATCTCCTGTCGCTCCCCGGTACCGATGACGACGATGAACCGCTGCACCTGACCGCTTTCGGCAAAGGCGCGCAAGGTCCGCACGATGACCGGCACACCGCCGACCTCAAGGAGCACCTTGTTCCTGTCCGTCTCCATGCGCGATCCGCGGCCGGCCGCCACAACGACAACCGCCACCTCGCCGGGGATACCGACTTCCCTTCGAAATGCCATACGCCCGGTTCCCCTTCCCACAAGCCAGACAGGTCAGGACTTGACCAGCGTGAGTCCCTTTTCCTTGTACCGCGCGAACACCATGCGGCCGGCCGAAGTCTGCAGCACGCTGGTGACGACGACGCCGACGTCCTGCCCCTTGTATCGGCCACCGTCCTCCACCACGACCATGGTGCCGTCCTCAAGGTAACCAACGCCCTGGCCGGCCTCCTTGCCCTCCTTGATGATGCGGACCCGCATCTCCTCGCCCGAGAGGGCCACCGGCTTGAGGGCGTTTGCCAGGTCATTCACATTCAGAACGGTCAGGTTGCGGATGGCCGCGACCTTCGCCAGGTTGTAGTCGTTGGTGATGACCCAGGCGCCAATCTCCTTGGCGGTGGCGAGCAGCTGCTCGTCGACCTCCGTGCTGCCCTCGACATGGAAGCGTTCGATGCGCACGGGCACGCGCGCATCCTTCTTCATGGCGTTGAGGACGTCGAGACCGCGCCTGCCCTTGGCACGGACGAGGTCGTCGTGCGAATCGGCCAGATGGCGCAGCTCCTCGAGCACGAACCCGGGCACCACGAGCTCGCCTTCTAGAAAACCGGTGCGGCAGACATCCAGGATGCGGCCGTCGATGATGGCGCTCGTGTCAACGAGCTTGACCATGGCGCCGCGGGTGTTTGCGCCGTGGGTGCCATGCATGCCCTCGTGCCGCTTCATCAGCGCGAAGTACACGCCGGAGAAGCCGAACAGCACGTTCATCATGATGGCGAGCGTGACACCCACGACCTGGATGCGGTACAACGGAATTGCGACCAGATTGGCGACGATGAGCCCCGCGATGAGTCCGCCCGCGGCGATGATCATCTCGTAGAGCGTGACATGGTTGATGAAATTCTCCGTGCGCTCGAGTCCCTCGGTCATCAAGTGGATGAGCCGCCCGGACAGCAGGTACATGACACCGCCGCAGAGCGTGGCGGCGCCGAGCAGCCACAGGGTGCCCGCCGAACTGTCAAGAAAACCGCGCAGGTTGTTCTGCACCAGGATGAACCGGGTGATGGTGACACCGGTGATGGCGCCCGTAAGCCCGAAGGCGAAACGGAGAATCCGATCGAGCATGCTGGATTCCGCTCCCGAACCGCGACGAACACCCATCCCGCCGAAAAAGGGGAGCATGCGCCGCAAACGATGTGTCCGTTCTGTTTTCCGATTCTTGTTGCTGGCCCTTCCGACGCGCATCAGAGCGGTATCTTCATCTTGATGATGTCCTCCACCTCGCAGGGAGGCAGATTCTTGGCGAGCACGAGCTCGCTGATGAGGATCTGCTTGGCGCTGTTGAGCATCTTGCGCTCGCCCGTTGACAGACCGCGCAGGCGCTCGCGCTGCACGAGGCTGCGGACGACATCCGCGACCTCGAAGATGTTGCCGCTCTTGATCTTTTCCATGTTCTCGCGATACCGCTTGTTCCAGTTGGCATTCTGCGCGCAGGTGCCGCCCTCGAGACACTGGAACACCGCTTCGGCGTCGCCGCGGCCGATGACATCGCGGATGCCGACATGGGTCGCGCTCGTGACGGGGATCATGACCTTCATGTCACCCACGGGCATCTTCATGACATAGTAGCTCTTCTTTTCGCCAAGGATTTCACGTTCTTCGATCGACTCAATGACACCGGCGCCATGCATGGGGTACACGATCTTGTCACCGATACTGAACATACGAGTGCCTCTCTTGGCTTGAAGCGCATCCTGTTCGCGCTGACCGGCGCTGGTGAGATGCCGCACCATCCGATACGTTCCATGCCCTGCCTGCGGACAAAGCCATTGCAGGCCGGACACGAATCCAATTATACCAAACCGGGTGACGAAAGTCAAAGAGCCCTGTCGGTTCGGCCCACTGAAACGGTTACAGCACAAGCCTTTCAGCCGATCGCCACACGATTCCGCGCACCGGATGCGGCCGGATCCGGCAGGGATTCGGAAGGAGGCGTCGTACTGCGACAAGTGTTCCTGTCGTATCGGCAATGCAGGTTTCATCCGGGGCGACATTGATTCCGTCGCCGTCCTCGGTCCGATGGGGCAGTAGGCATCCATCTTGTGCGATTCGCGGCGACCGGCGCTTGTTCGCATGACTGCATTGGGGATACAGCGCCCGGGCGTTTCGAGGACGGCGACGGAGCCGGCTGGCCCAATGTCCCCGCATGCATGCGACGTTCCTCACATGGGCGAAAACAAGCTTCACGCCTGCATTCCGGCGCGAACGAGGGCTTCGAAGTGCGCCCCCCGCTCCTCGAAGTTCCGATACCACCCATAACTGGCCGCAGCCGGCGAAAGCAGGCAGGACCGGCCCGGACGGACCACCCGGAAAGCGATGGCGACGGCTTCGGCCATGTCCCGTGCGACGTGCGCGGTCACATCCGCGGGCAGAGAGCCCGCGGCCCGCATCCGTTCCATCAGGCGGTGGCCCGTGTCCGGCAGCGCGATCAGGTGCGGGACGGGACCGGCGGCAAGGTATTGCTCGAGCACGCCGTAGTCGATGCCACGGTCGAGTCCCCCGAAGATCAGCGCGTCGACATCCCCGACGGCCTGGACGGCCTGCACCAGGGCCTGCGGAATCGTGGAGATCGAATCGTTCCAGAAGGTGATGCCCGCGACCTCCCCGACCCGGTGGAGGCGGTGGGGCAGACCCGCAAACGTGTTGAGGGCGCCGAGCGCGGCATCGAGCAACGCCGGGGCTCCGGCGAGACCCGAACCGGAAAGGCCGGCCGCCGGCGCGGACGAACCGTCCGGCAGCGGCGCCGACCAGCCGGCGATATCCGCCGCCTCGCACAGGTGGACGGCCAGCAGCGCGGTCCGGAGGTTGTCCAGGTTGTGCGCGCCGCGCAGCAGACGAGCCGCAAAGCATGCAGCGGGCACACTGGCCGTCCCCGCATCCTGATCGGCAAAGACCGGCAGCCGCAGCGCGCCATCGGCATCGCACACCGGCCGGAACCGTGGCGCGGCACCGAGTTCCGTCGTCCGCTCCCACACGTTGCCCGCCGCAATCGAAAACCCGTCCGCTCCCTGCAGGCGCAGCAGGTTGTCCTTGGCGGCGCCGTAATCGGCGAAAGAGCGGTAATGGTCGAGATGCTCCTCGTACAGGTTGAGGTAGATCGCGCCACGCGGCGCGTGACGGATGGTCTCGAGCATGTGCGAGGAAAGCTCGAGCACATAGATGCGGCCCGGCACGTCGGCGGCGACCGCGTCGAGCGCCGGCAGCCCGATGTTGCCGACCATCACCGCATCGTGCCCAACGGCACGCAGGGCCTGTGTGACAAGCGCGGTCGTCGTGCTCTTTCCCTTCGTGCCGGTGATGCCGATGGTCCGTCCGCCCAGCGCGGCAAGGAACAGGTCGGTCTGCGAGGTCACCTGTTCGGGCCGGAAGAGGTGGTCGATCGTCTTCCACGGGATGCCCGGCGCCTTGAAGACAAGATCGCAGCCCGCCAGTGCGGCCGCATGGCCTTCGCCGGAGAAAACCGTCGTGATGTCGTCCGCATCCGGCAGCTTGGTGCCGTCGCGATCCGCCACCAGCAGCCGGACACCGGGCAGCAGGCCCCGCAGGCATGACAGCGTGGACCTCCCCTCCATGCCGAAGCCGAGGATGCCGATGCGAAGTCCTGCAAGGCGCTCCCGCAACAAATCGGAGGGTGTCGGACCAGCGGGGAGCACCAGCGGGCGGAACAGGGGCGGAATCAGGCCGGCCAGCTCGGGTTCCACCAGGCGGAACGCGGGAGCGGGCACGCCGTCGCGCAAGGACCGGTACCGCGCGGCCAGCGGCCAGGCGCTTCCCGCTTCCGGCAGGCGGGGATCCGCCAGGATGCGGTCGAGGCTCCAGCGCGTTTCCGCCACGGTGCCGACACACTCGAACGGCTTGACCGGAACAAACCCCGCCAACTCGTCGAGGATGGGGGCCAGCGAGACCTTGTCCAGCAGGTTCTCCCCGAACATGGCGGCTGTGGCCGGCACGCCGGCATGGGCCGCCACCAGCAGGAACACGAACAGGCACTTGGGGCACGCGCAGCACCAGCGGTTTTCCTTGCTGCCCCGGTTGCAGCTGCGGAACGCGGGGTGGTAGACCGGATATTGGGCGAACGCCTCGGCGATGCGCGCCTCGGACCAGGGGCGCAGCAGGCTGAAATAGGTCACCGAGGGCGTGAGGAACCGGCGGATGTACGCCGTGAAATCGGCCTCGAATTCCAATGATTTCGAATACTGGTGGTTGACCCAGGTGCCTGGGACCGTGGGCTCGTTCGCGCTGCCCTCGTTGGACAGCACGATGTACCGGCGGCCGCGCAGCAGCGCCGCGACGACGGCCGTGAAGCCGAGGATCGCGGAGTAGGGAACGTGCCCGTTGAGGTACCCCTCGCGGTTGAGCGCGAACAGCTGCGGATCGAAGACTCGGAACGCCTCCATCTGCCGTGAGCCGTCAAAGCCCGCCAGATGGGCGGTTTCATAGGAGGAGGCCCTGGCGCTGAGCAGGAAGCAGTCGGTCTCGCCGGCATGACCGCCGCCCTTGAGCAGCTCGAGCGTCACGACGGAATCCTTTCCGCCGCCGACCGGCACGAGACAGCCGGTGGTCGTGCGGCACCCCGACTGGTGCGTGGGCGCATCGGGCAGCGATGACATGCGGATGTACGCGTCCTCCGGTTCCTGTCCGTAGATGCCGTTGAGCCACCAGAACTCCCCCAACCCGCGCACGAAGAGCTTTTCCCAGAACGCCGCCTCCTCGGGCGACAGGCAGCCCGCAGCCACCTCGAACCGCTGCGGGCAGGCGGTCTTCCAATAACTGACCGCCTCGGCAAGCCCCAGCAGGAACACGGCATGCCGCAGCAGGGGATCGCCGATCCCGCCCGTACCGGCCATGCCGGCAAAGCGGACGCCATGGCTGAACGCATGGCTGCGCGCGGCGCCCTCCATCAGGTAGTGGAAACGGCACAGCACGTCACCCGCCTCCTCCGCGAGCTCGTACGAAACATAGCGAAAACGGTCATATGCGGCGCGCAGCGCCAGGTAGCGTTCATAGCCCATCATCGGTTCCTTTCGCCAATGGCTCTCACAGGGTTTCGTCGCCCACCGCATCCGCGGCGCCACCCGCCACGACCCGCAGCCGGGGAGCGCCCGGGCGCATGGTGTCCCGCAGCGCGCGTCGCACGACCTGGATGCCTTCGGCCAGGGCATCGAGGTTTTCGATTGCCGTCTCCACGACCAGCGAATCGAGCATGCCGCCGGCCGCCATCTCCGTCAGCACGACAGCCGCCTGGGGACGGGTCATGGCCGGACGCCAGGCACGGCTCGAGAGCAGGGCGGTCAGCACGTCGGATACCGCCAGGATGGCCCGTCCCTGGGCCACATCCTTTTCGAGCGGCGCTTCCGGCTGGGATGACCGGTCCGCGATCGGCGCCTGCAGTTCGGCCAGCTCCGACAGGCCGACCGCGGCGAGCAGGTCGCGGGAACGGTCCGCATGGGTCCGGAACTGCTCCATCTCCTGGACTGACAGGCGACCCTGCTTGTCAAACAGCGCGGCGGGAATCGCCACATTGCCCAAATCGCGGCACAGGGCCGCAAGGCGGATGCGCTCGATCATGCGCCATCCCTGCTTGAGCATGACCGCCAGCATTTCCGCCACCTTCTCCATCTCCGCCGCATGCCCCGCCATGTGAAGGCTGCGCGCGTCGACGACATGCACCAGCAGCCGCAGCAATCCCACGGTGAGCTCCCCGGATCCCTGCATGCCATGGAGCCGGACCATCCAGTCGTCCACCCGGCTCGCATGCAAGGCGTTTTGCGTATGTGCCTGCGCCACTCCCGTCTGGGCACCGGGCTCCGCCTGGAGCGACACCTCCTCGGCCAGCAACGTCATCGCGTCCGCAAGACGCCGCCCCTCCGGCCAGTCCGCCTGCGCCAGCAGGTCCAGGAACATCACATTCATCGGTTCGTCCCTGCTGGAACGCGCACAGAAGGCGAGCTGATCGGCCAGCAGCAGCAACCGGGACGCATCGGACAGCTTCCCGTCGGGTGCGGCGGATCGGCGCAGCGCGTCGGTCCATGGCCACTCGGGGAGGAATGCAGCCACAAGGTCGGCCGTTAGGTGGGCGCGCAAACATGCCAGGTTGTCGTCCGCCGCCCGCCAGTCGGCCGCATCGTCCATCAGGGCTGCGACATGGGACAGGATGCCGGCGATCGAAAACCGGAGCGCGTCCTCCGGCGCCATTCCCCACAAGGTGGCCAGCCGCATCAGGAACCAGCCGGAGAACAGGGCATGGCGCCCCAACTCCGGATCACGCAGCGAGAAGGTCCGGTAGGCGACAGCAATGGCGTGGCCGGGGTCGGGATGCGCCGAACGCACCATGGACTGAATGACCGCGGCCGCCTCATCGGAAACACCGCCGAAGGCCACGGCGGGACGCCCCAGATGGAAGCCCTGCGCATAGTCGACCCCCATGCGGCACAGCGTCACCAGCTCCCCGCGCGTTTCGACGCCCTCGGCCAGCACGCGGGTCCCACCCTGGCGGGCGTACCCGATGATGTCCTCGAGCATCTGCTGCTTGCGCGGATCACGGTCCACGCCCTGCACAAGGCCGCGGTCGATCTTGATGATGTCCGGTTCCAGCGCGAGCAGGGCCAGGTGATTGGAATATCCGGATCCGAAATCGTCCAGGGCGAACTTGGCGCCAGTGCCGCGGACCATCGCCTTGCGCCGGAGCATCTCGTCCGGATCGATGCGGTTGCGTTCGATCACCTCGTAGACCACATGCATGAAATTGAAGTACCGGTCGCGGATGTCGAGATAATCGGCCTCCGTCAGCGACTGGGTCGGAGCGGTGTTGATGAACAGCCAGGCGTCCCGGTACTGCTCGGGCCGTTCCATGAAACCGTCGAGTGCGTTGTAGACCATGCGGCGCTCCAGGATCGCGTAATGGCCTGTGTCCTCGGCGTCGTCGATGAGCTCGCCGATGTTGCGGTAGATGCGGTTGGCCGGACGCGACAGCGCCTCGAAGCCAAAGACCTCGCCGGTCTTGAGCGACACGATGGGCTGGTAGACCACATACAGGTCGTTCCGTTCGATCATGTCGCGGATGAAGCTGCGCCGCAGCGCAACCTGCCGGGCCTCGTCGTAGCGGATGCGGTTGAACTCGTTGAGGTTGCGGGCATGCCCCGAGGTCACCTCGTGCTCGGCAAAGGCCGCGTGCTCGAGAAGCTCCGTCGGCGTATCACCGTGGATGCCGGCGACGGCATAGCCCACGGCCACCGGGAAGTCGATGAGGACGCCATTGACGGAGCGGTGCTGCGACAGGATATCCCCCATCATCTGACGGCCGCTCTCGAGAACCATGTCGGCCGTCTGGAAGCCGCGGACGATGCACAGGAAATCGGGACCCCACCAACGGAACATCACGTATCGGTCGGTCATGCGTTCCCGCAGGACTTCCGCGAAAGCGCGGATGTATCCGTTGGCAGCCACCATGCCGAACCGGCCCTCGAAATCGCCATACTGGCGCAGCCCGAAATACAGGAAGGTCACCACCTCGCCGGGTTCGCGTTCAGCCAGGATGCGCCCGCCGACCTCGGTCAGCGCGTTGCGGTTGTAAAAGCCGGTGATGCCGTCCGTCATGAAGCGGTTGCGGTCGGCATCCCGCTGCCTCACTTCGCCGGTGATGTCGAGCAGGGCGCCGTCGATGCGGCCCGTGTCCTGATCGGGATGACCCCAGCAGCGCAACCACAGGACCCCGTCATCCATGGACGTGGCCCGCATTTCGAGGGAGAAGGGCCGTCCGTCGGCAAGGCACGTCGCGGCCAGCGCGCGAAACGTATCCAAGGCATTGCCGTCGTCGCAGGATCCGGATTCGAGGGCGGTGTCGGACTCCTGGAGGCGGATGCCGCAGGCGAATCGCTCGAAAAACTCCGCATCGTCCATTTCCCGATAAATCTGGGATCCGGTTCCGAACAGCGTCGCCAGGCCGGTCATGAACAGGAACCGATGCTGCCGGACATGATATTCGAAGAAATCGATGCGGAAGCCCTGTCCGTTGAGCACGCGCACATGGGAATAGAAGCGGGAGATGTCCGTTGCAAGCTGGCTGTTGCGGGCGCTCTCCCCCTCAAGCGCGCCATACTGCCGGCGCAGCTCCGCAAAAGCATTGCGGGCGGCCATGACGAGAACGGCAACCTCGCTGTCCTCCGGCAGCGCCGGATCCGGATAGGGATCCGGCGGGACGATGCCCGCATCGGCGGTCGCCCGCCCGGTCTGTCCCGCCTCATCCAGCACCTCGCCCCGCGTCGGCCCCGTCATGGCCGGATAGCGGCCGAAGGCCTCAACGGCGGAACGGATGTCCGACACAAGGTGACGCCTCTCCTGGAACCGCACGACCAGCAGCAGCAGCAGCAGCAGGGCCGCCATGCCGGTGAACGCCCACAGGATGCCGATTTGCTCGGCGAAAAGCACCCGCGAGGGATACACCGCCACAAACCGCCATCCGTTGCGCAGGGTTTCGGGAAACACATGGAACAGGTTCCCGGAGATCATGTCCAGATGCCTGAACAACCCGAGCCTGCGGCCGGGCTCATCGGCCTGCTCCAGCAGCACGGCGGCCTCGCCTGACCAATCGGTCCGCGATGCCGGGACGAGCGTGCCGGAAGGCACCATGACAGCAGGAAACCGCCAGGATAACAGCCGGCCGGCCTCGTCACCCACCACCCATCCGGACGCGGGAACCGGCATGCGGCCCATGCTTTGGGCGGCGATTCCGTCAGGATCGAAGGTGAGGCACAACAGGCCCTCTCCGCCCGGCAAGTCCAGGACGCGATAGAGGGAATCGACGGCTCCCGATCCGGACGCATCCCCGGAAACGGTCCCCGTTCCCCAGAATGTGCCTCCGGAGGCGGGCGTGCCCTGTGCCGCGCCGGGAAGGGCAATGTCCCCAGCCGGTTCGGCGTCCTGAACGAAAACGCCGCTGCCCGCGGCATCCGTCAGGCGGATGGCAAGCCGGCTCCCATCGGGCAAGCGGGCATGGAGGCGAATCGTTCCGGGAAGACCCGGCGCGAACGTGTGCCTTGCCAGCTCGCCGGCCAGAAGGGCTGCGAGCGCATCGGGGGTTGCGTCCGCACTTGCGGTCGCGCCGGTACGCGCGGCATGCGCGGACAGGGTGTGCTCGGCCTGCCTCCCCATGTCGTCAAGCCGCGCCTCGGCGCCATCGAGTGATGTCTGGAGGGCGGAACCGGTTTGGCTGACCATGTTGGAGACAACATTGAGCCTGTTGGCCACCAAACCGGCCATCAACAGCACCGCGGCCGTCGCTGCAAGAAGGACGGAAACCAGTGCGTACAGCAGGTTCCGTCCCTTGTCACGATGTATGTCCCCCCGATCCGAGACGCCAGCCCGCACCCTTCTCCCCCAGCCCGGCGGCACCCTTGGCGGGCACCGCATCCGGAACGATTATACCATGAGCGGTACCAGGCCGACACCTGCGGCATGCCGCACCGCGCAGGGCCCGCATCCGTGCAGGGTCCGCATCTGTGCGTGACAGTCCGTTGCCATGGGTGTTCCCCCCCGCCGCATCCGGTATCGGTTCCAGCCGAACCTGTTCATGTTCCCCATATCACAGTGCGATGTGGCACAGGCCGTTTTCGCCGAACACCTCCCGCGTCAGCTGCCGGTCGCGCTCGCGGCAGGTGAACAGGAAGATCTGGCGGTTGCCGGCGTGATCACGCAGCCAGGACAGTGCCGCGCGGGCTCTCGCCTCGTCGAACTGGGCAAATGGCTCGTCCAGGAACAGGGGCAGTGTTTCCCGCCCCTCCTCGAAGAGCAGCAGGGATGCAAGACGGACGGCCAGCCAGGCCTGGTCGGCGGTGCCGCCGCTCAGGTGTCCAACCGGAGGCATGTCTGCGCTTTCCGGCACCTCGACGCGCAGCGTGAGCCGGTCGTCCGTTCCAATCCGCCGATACCGGCCGTCGGACAGGCCGGACAGGATCTCGCCTGAAAGGCGGTCGAGTTTCGGGGAGATGCCCTGGCGCAGCTCGTCCGCCGAGGCACGGAGTTCATCGAGCGCGATCCGCAGGCTTGCGCCGTACGCCTCCAGCTGCGTCCGGCGCGACACGAGGCGATCGGTCTCCTCGAGGATCTGCTGCAGCTTTTCCTCGGGGGGCACACGTTCCAGCCGCGTCTGCTGTGTCACCGCGGTCAGCCTCGCCTGCGCCAGCTCCGCGGCAGCGTGCTCCAGCGCCTCCTGCACGTCGGAAAGCCGCAGGGCGGCTTCCTCGGGTGACAGCGGCGCAGGCTCCCCCGACACGTCAGGCTGGCGCGCGGATGGGTCCGCCGGTTCTTCTTCCGCTTCCCCCTCCATCGCCGACAACGCCCGCAACTGGGCAACCGCCTCATTGTGAAGCGCTTCCCTGTGCATGTTGATCTCGACCGAGCGGGCCCTGTCCTGGTGCAGCGCCTGCAGCGCCGCCTGTGCCATCAGCAGCCGTTCACCCTCGGGCAGGTCCTGGGGCACCGATGCCGCGCGGAACAGCGCCTCGGATCGCGCCACGATCGCGTCCGCCTCCGCTTCGGCATCGCGCAGCTGTCGTTCCATCCCTGCCAGATCCTGCGCCAGGTCGTCCAGCCGACGGGTGACCGTGTCCACAACGCCCTTCTGGCGCAGGAACTCCTGCAGCGAGAGAACACCCGCCTCCGTCATGAGCGCCTCGAACGCGATGCGGGCGCGGTTCCATCGGATGACCGCATCGTGGTCCGCCACCGGCTCCGTCGCAGCCGACTTGCGCTTGCGTTCCGCCAGGGTGCGGATCACGGCCGGAAGCACGACCGCCAGTGCCAGCAGGAACAGGACCGGTGCCGCAGCCGCCAGCAGCAGGGCTCCCGGCCGGCCGGCCGATGCTCCGTCGCGCCAGACGGACCAGGCGCAATAGAACGAGGCGCCGGCCAGCAGCGCCGATCCCGGCACGCGCAGGCCCCATCGCTCGGAACGCCGGCTGAGGGCGTCAAGCACACTGCGCCGCTCGTCGGCGGAACCGACGCGGTCGCGCATGTCCAGATACTCCCTCAGTACGGCACCGACCCGTTCCGCATCCCGCCAGACCGCCGCCGGGGGCAGCTCCGAACCGAGTGCATCCGCCTCCGCCCGCTTGCGCGCAAGATCCTGCGTCATCCGTTCACCGGCGCGTTGCAGCTCACGCAGCCGTCCCAGATCGAACGGCAGGCGCGCGAAGGCCTCCGCGCCCACTCCCGCCAGGTCGCCGGCCGCCTGGAGCCGCGCATCCAGCCGTTCCGCCTCGGCGGCAAGCCCGGTCTCGAGCGCCGAGAGCTCGTCCAGCCGGCGTCGGATCTCCTGCCGTTCCCGCGCGCGCGCGCATCGTTCCTGCTCGGCCAGCACGGCCCGACAGCGGGTCCTTTCCGCCGCAAGCGCGCCATGACGGGTTTCGAGGTCCGCGACCCGCCGATTGGCCTCCTGCAGGGCCACGGCGACATGTCGGACGGTTTCGCGCTGGGCGCGCACGTCGTCCGCCGCTTCCTGCAAACCGGCAAGCCGCTGCTGGATGCGGTCGAGCGGCCGCACCGTGCTCCGTTCCGATCCGACGCGCTCCAGCAGCGCCGTCGCGAGCGCCTCCTCGGCACGGCGGAAGGATTGCTCGTCACGACCCGCGTCCATCAGCTTGAGCAGGCTGTCCATCAAACCCCGCCGTCCGGCGGCGTCCAGCGGCGTCTGCTGCTGCTCGACCAGCAGGGTGCGGACGAAGGTGGCCTCATCCATGCCCGTCTGGGCTTCCATGAACTGCGGACCGGTTTCGCGGTCGAGGGGAAAGCTCGCCGTGATGTCGTTGTGGACGGCATCCTGCAGATGTACGGTACCCTTGGCGAAATTGCGGCCCACGCGGAACGAGGAACCGTCATCGAGCGCATATGCCAGCACGCCCTGATAGACATCCCCGTTCCACGGCTCGTAACGCCGCAGGGGGGGAAGCTCGCCGTCCCGGGTGCGCCGCCCGCCGTGCAGGCCGTAGAGCATGGCCCGGATGAAGGCCAGCAGCGTGCTCTTGCCGGCCTCATTCGGGCCGTGGACCAAATTGACGCCGGGACCGGGCTCGAAGACCTGTTGCCGGAACCGGCCGAAACCCTTGATGTCAATGCGGGTGATGCGCATGGTCAGCCACCCTGCCTTTCCGGCAACCGCTGCACCTCGCCGTAGGCGAGGGCTTCGAGCCCCATCTGCAATGCGTGCCGCAGCATGTCGGACCGGGCGGCATCACCCGCGGCTTCCGCCTCGGCGGCCAGCGTGCCGAGCCGCCGGCAGAAAATGCCGGCAAGACTCTCCGGCGGGAACCCGGACCGGAGATCCAGCGGCGGACGCGTTTCATCGGAAATGCGGTACAGGAGCCAGCTGTCCTCGAACCAGTCGGATAGCGCCGCCAGATCGGGCGGAACGGCAGGGGTCCCGACAAGGCGGACATGAGGCAGGCACCGCTCGGGCAGACAGCCCGCCAGCGCGGCGGCCAGCGCAAACTTGACCGCATCCGCGCCTTCCGCGTCCGTCACGTCGACTTCCCGTTCCACATACTCGCGGACGGCAAGAGGCACGCGGCGGGTCGACACCCGCACCGCCGCGCCATCCGCAGCCCGCTCGAGGTCGGCGACGACCACGCCGTGCGCGCCGGTTTCATCGAAGCCCAGGGGCTCCGGCGAACCCGGGTTCACGAGGCAGGGGCGGCCGGGCTTCTCGAACGGGGCATGGTAATGACCCAGTGCGACATAGTCGTAGCCGGTCCGGGCTAGCTGTCCGGCGGTCACCGGGTTGTAGGGGATGGAACCCGCCGTCTCGGGCGCATCGAGGGAGCCGTGCAGCAGCAGCAGGTTGAAGCGGTCCGGCATCGGCGCGGGCAGGGTCGTGAAGTCGGGAGCCTCCTGCCGCGGCTGCGCGAAGCCGAAGCCGGACGCGAAGACACCGCATGCCGGCAGGTCGACCGATGCGGCCTTGCGGGGTGCGGCGTCAAGCAGGTGGACATGCGCGGGCCAATCGACGGCCCGGTACCAGGAATCGACGGAAAGCGGGTCATGGTTGCCCGGAAGCAGCAACACCGGCGTCGACCCGAGCCGATCCAGCTCGCGCCGGAGAAAGGCCATGGTGTCGCGGGTCACGCCGTCCTGTTCGAACAGATCGCCGCACAGCAGCAGCAGGTCGGCCGTTTCCGAGAGCACGAGGTCGATGGTTGCGGAAAAGACCTGGCGGACATCCTGCCTGCGGATGCTGCCGTATCCGGCCCGGCCTCCGCGGAAGGGTGCGTCGAGATGGAAGTCCGCTGCGTGGACAAAGCGGAGGCGGTTCATGCGTTGTGCTCCTTGCGCCATGCCGGCGCCTTCTTCCGTGTGCCGGCCCGTGCGTCCGCGATGCGAGGACGCATGGGCCGTGCAGGTCCAGCCGGTGTCCCCCGTGGCCGCCACGGTTTGCCGGTCAGGCGGGGTCGGTCAGGAGAACGGCCTGCGCGACGCAGGTCGAGCGATTGTGCGACAGGCTGATGGCCAGGTCGCGTCCTCCCAGCATCGCAAAGGTGCGCGCGGCGTTTCCGTGCAACAGGGCCTGCGGCGCGCCCTGCGTGTTCTTCACGATTTCTATGTCGAGAAAGGAGGCAGCGGCCCCGATGCCCGTGCCGAGCGCCTTCGCCACCGCTTCCTTCGCCGCGTACCGGGCGGCGTAGGAGGCCATGCTGCCGGCGCCGCGCGCGTTGCAGTCTTCCTGTTCGGAACGGGTGTAGATCCGGTCGAGAAAACGGGCCCCCTGACGGCGCACGGCTGCCCTGATGCGCTCTGTTTCCACGATGTCCACGCCGCAGCGGATGCCCATCTGCCCTCTTCCCCCGGCACCAGCCGGTCATGCCCAGTCTCGCCCGTCGACGGCACCGCTGCCGGCACCAGCCGGTCATGCCCGGTCTCGCCCGTCGACGGCACCACCCCCGTGCGGGGCCTTGTGTCCGTGAACCGGACCGGCACGCCTCACAGCAGGTCGAAGAACTCCTTGAAGCTGGAGAACTCACGACCGAACCGCAATACGCGCACACGCACCTCATCCTCGCCGAAAACACGGGCCAGCGATTCGGCGGCTTCATGGCCGTCCCCTTCGGGCAGGACGAACACATCATTGTGCGCGACCGGATACACATGATCATAATGCTCTTCCAGACGACCCGCAAGATTGTTCTCGCGGAAGATGTAGCCGCGCTGGTCCGAAACCTGCAGCAGGTCGAACGGCCGCCCCTGCTCCTGCGATTCGGCGATACGCTGGCGCAGGGCGTGCTTGAATGCCTCCACATGGAGCGGCATGCGGAAACGGCGCTGCCGTCCCAGCGCGTCGAAGGCGATGATCATCAGCGACAGGTGGTTGGCGATGGCTTCCATCGTCAGCAGGTTTTCCGTGTCGCGCACGCCGCTGTCGCGGAAGGACAGCACGACGATGGCGCCCAGCACGACCCGGCGGATGTCGGTGTGTTGGATGGGTTCGATGAGTATGCCCTCCACATCCTCCCCGTCCGGTAGGATGGAGGCCGGGATCCACTCGCGCAGCCTGCGGGCGCCCGCCTCGCAGACAACATTGCCGTTGAGGACGGTCTCCCATGCGCCTGTTCCGGGCAACTCGCCCGCACCGTCGAAGCCGATGGTGCGGGTGACGCGGAAAACCTCGGCCTCGCCGTCCCAGAGCAGCAGCATGCCCTTGCGCACCGAGAAGGATGTCTCGAGCGTTCGTCCCGTGAGCTCGAGCAGTGTCTCCATGTTCCCGGAGGCGTTGATGTTCTTGATGAGGGTGGACAATGAAAGCAGCCGTTCCAGCCGCTCGCACAGGTCGCGCTTCTGTCGGCCCAGCGCTTCGATGAGACGGGCGTTCTCGATGGCGATGAGTGTCGCGGCAGCCAGGCTCTCGATCACCTCCAGCTGGTCCTGCGCATAGGAGCCGCCCTCCATGCGCTCACCGAGCGTCACCATGCCGGCCAGGCGGCCCTGCCGCGCCAACAGCACAAGACAACGCGCGCCGACGCGTCCGAGCGTTTCCTCCCCGCCCGGGAACAGGCGCGCCGCCAGGGCGCGGCCCGCTTCGGTCCGCAGGTCGGCCACCTGCGGCATCGGCTCCGGCAGGGCGTCCGGACGGCAGGCAGCGATGTGGCAGCCCGGATCGGGCGAATCCGCCGTATTGCGGACGTTGAGATAGGCCAGCAGGGGGAGGTCGCAGGCATCCCCCTCCTCCAGGAACAGGGCGGTGCGGCTGGAACGCATGACTTCGGAGAAGACATCCACCGAGAGGTGGACGAGCGACTCCAGTGACGTTTCGCTCATGAGGGCCCGCGTGGCCTGGTTGATGGCGAACAGGTCGAAGACCTTGGCATCCATGGCCCGGTTCATGCAGGCGAGATCATCAAGACGGCGGTTGTTCTCGAGCGCGCCGTCCGCCAGGCGCAGCAGGGCCTCGAGGATGATGGCGTCGTCGTTGTCAAAACCCGATACGGCTTTCTCTCCCAGCAGGATGATCCCTTCGAGCACATCGTCGTTGACGAAGGGAATGAGCGCGCGGACCCGGAGGCGCTCGCAGATCTCATCCCCGAGCACCGCCTTGAGCGCCTTTTCGCGCACCAGGATGCCCGTGCCCATGAGCGCAAGGCTGCGCATCCGCTCGGTGAGCGCCAGAAAAGGCGGCGGATCGGTGACGCCCTTGATCTTGCGCAGATACAGGCATGGTTCGCCGGATGCCTGCTTCGGTCCGTCGGATGCCTGCTTCGGTTCGACGGCCGGCGCCTCCGCGCCCGGTTCGTCCACCGGTTCGGCATCGGGGACGGCGGACGAACCCGACCCGTCCCGCGCAACACCTTCGTGAACGGTATACAGCAGGGAATGCGCGATGGTGACCAGCTCGTTGACGGAATCGAAAGCGATGTCGAGACACTGGGCGCGGGTGAGTCGCTGCGAGAACAGCCCGATGGTCTGCATCAGGCCCATGTAGCGGTACAGCTTGGCCGTCACGCTTTCGGTCTGCCGTTCGGCCTCAAGCTGGGCAAGGACGGAATGAACATCCATGCGACGCCTCCTCTGACTTCGACCGGTGAACATGAAACAAGGGGATGTCCCAAACACATGTTGTGGGACATCCCCGGTGTATGGCGTCCCGAGCAGGAATTGAACCCGCATTAATGGAACCGGAATCCATCGTCTTATCCTTTGGACCATCGGGACGCGTCAATATGACCGCTTTCACGGTTCTTTCATTATACGTGCTGCACGCCGCGATTTCAACAGCGATTTGCATCAGCCGGCGCGTCATCCCGTTCCGATGCGGGCGAGCCAGGCGATGCCGGTCTCGGCAACGCGGCCGGTCAGCTCGCCGGTCATGCGCATCCAGACAAACATCACGGCCAGAACCAGCAGCCTTGGCAGCACCTGCAGCTTGCTGCGGATGCTCAGGGTGCGGAAGACGATGCCGAGCTGCAGCAGCGGAGCCACGGCGAGGATGGCGGTCAGGAGCAGGAACTCCGCCCGTACCGCCGGGTTCCAGGACTCGGGCAGCGTGTTCCAGTCGACAGGATTGTAGACCAGCAGCGCGGTGGGCGGGACGATGAACAGGAAGGTCAGCGCGTAGGACTTCATGAGGATGATGCGGATGCCGCCGCTGATGAACCGTTCGCTCGCCCGCGCCATCAGCCTGGCGAAATCGGCGACGGGCCACATCACGCAGAACACGTCGCATGCGCCCAGCACCAGGGAGAGAAGCAGCACTCCGCCCGCGCGGACAAAACCGGTCAGCGTGCCGCACTGGAAGAACCCGTCGCGCAGCAGGTTGCGCGAAAGGATGACATCGAACGCGCCTACGAGCAGGAAGGCGGCCAACAGGCCGGTCACCCGCCGGCTGATGCGGCGATGGACGATGGGCGGCATCAGCAGGTAGTCGAGCGGACCCTCCGCCGCACCCCGCGTCTTCTCCAGATGCTTGCTTCTCGCGCCGATCTGCATGGGCACCTCGCGGGAATCCCGTCTTGCCGGCTTGCGGCCCGCATGTCCCCGCAAGGCATTTTTACCCACATGCCCCGTGTTTCACGCATCAGACAAAACGACCGGCAGCGGGACATGCCCGTGCCGGTCGCTTTCGATTCGCTTTCCAGGGGGGGATGCAGGCGGCGTGCCGTCAGCCGCGCATGACCTTGCGCGGATTGGCGTGCCACATGGCGTCGATCATGGCGGCGGTGGGCTGGAAAAGGATGACCCCCCGCTCCCCGCCGATCTGGGTGACGATGAACCAGACACCCTCGGCATCCTTGCCGGCGGTGACGTCGATGACCTTCTTCAATGCCTTGAATTCGTTGGACCAATAGACGGACTTCTGCGGCGCGACCGACTCGAACTCCTTCACATTGCCGGAAAACAGCCGTTTGCGGCGGCGGCGCGCCACAATGCGGTCGAGGTCGAGCTCGCCGTTGGTGAGCGCGTATTCATATTCGAGGTTGCGCTGCCCCACCAGGAACCAGGTGCCGTAAATGAGGCCGACCACGACAAACAGGCCGATCTGACCCAGGCCGAACTGCATGAGCAGCGTGATGGAAACGACGCTCAGCACCACACAGGCTGTGATTTCACCGATGACGATGGCCAGGTCGAGGCCCGACTTCTTCCGCTTGACGATTTTCTCCATGAACAGGTTTTCCATGAAACGCGTGTCCTCCCCTTCACCGTGCGACCAGGTCGCGCCAGGCGAAGTCGCCGCGTTCCAGGCCGTTGATCATGATTTCCGCCGCGGCGAGGTTTGTCGCCAGCGGAATGTTGTTGCGGTCGCAGAGCGCCCACAGGCGCAGCAGGTTGCGGTTGTCCCCCGACTCGTCGGGATCGCCGAAGTACAGCACAAGGTCCATTTCATTGTAAGCGATGCGGGCGATCATCTGCTCCTCGCCCAGCGAGCCGAAATCGAGCGCGGAAACGGAAAGGCCTGCGGACTCGGCCACAATGGCTCCCGTCCCGCCGGTCGCGTACACCCGATGCTTCTTCAGAACGAAACTGTAGGCGATGCAGAACGCCTCCATCAGTTCCTTCTTGTTGTCATGCGCAATCAGGGCAATGTGCATGCATACCTCCGTCCGCCCTTCCGTGCCCGAAAGCGCTCCGATGCCCGAGGTGACCGGAACTCAGCGGTTTCCGCTCTTCATGCCGCGGATGGGGATGTTGGCCACGAGCGCCGGCACCATGTGGTTGCCGTCCTCGCTGTTGGTCTTGGTGAGCTGGATGTCGAGCGTCTCCTCGTCGATGTCCATGTACTTGCGGATGACACCGATGATCTCCACCTTCATCATTTCCAGGAACTGCGGCGAGAAGCTGGCACGGTCGTGCACCAGGACAAGCTTGAGCCGTTCCTTCGCCACGTCCTTGGAAGTCTCCTTCTTCCGGGTGATCATCTTGAGCAGATCCATCATGGCACATTCCCTCCTCAGGCCGGTTTGAAGCCGAAGAGCTTCTTCATTTTCGTCAGGATGTTCTCCTGCGCCGTAAGATCGATGAAGGGTACCTCCTCGCCGAGGATGCGCTTGGTGATGTTGCGGTAGGCAAGGCCGGCGTTGCTCTTTGCATCGGCCACGGCGGGCTCGCCGCGGTTGGTGGAGACGATGATGTTCTCGTCGTCGGGCACCACGCCGATGAGGTCGATGGCCAGGATGTCGAGTATGTCGTCGATGGTCATCATGTCGCCGCGGCGGACCATGTCCGGACGCAGGCGGTTGACGATGAGCCGGGGGTTGCGGATGTCGTTGGCCTCGAGCAGGCCGATGATGCGGTCGGCGTCCCGGACGGCCGACACCTCGGGCGTGGTGACCACGAAGGCCCGGTCCGCGCCTGCGATGGCATTCTTGAAGCCCTGCTCGATGCCGGCGGGGCAGTCGATGAGGACATAGTCGAACTCTTCCTTGAGCTCGGAGCAGAGCTTCTCCATCTGCTCGGGGCTGACGGCGTTCTTGTCGCGCGTCTGCGCCGCGGGCAGCAGGTGCAGCCCGTCGAAGCGCTTGTCCTTGATGAGCGCCTGCCGGACACGGCACGAGCCTTCCACGACATCGACGAGGTCGTAGACGATGCGGTTCTCAAGGCCCATCACCACATCGAGGTTGCGCAGGCCGATGTCCGTGTCGATGAGGACGGTTTTCTTGCCCTGCAGCGCAAGCCCGGTGCCGATGTTGGCGGTTGTCGTGGTTTTGCCGACGCCGCCCTTGCCGGACGTGATGACGATGACCTCTCCCATGCCTGAACCTCCGATACGCTGGAACGTGTGTTGTGGGAAAACGACTGCCGCATGCCTGTTCGGCGGGAACGGCCGGGCGCGGGACATATCGTTATGACCATATCAGTTTTCCCGGTAAAAGTCAAACGAACGGACGCCGGACATCATCAACCTGCGATCCGGGAAACCCTTTTATACAAAGCACTTCAGCGAACCGCCCCTTCGCGCCGCGGGGTGGCCGTCCCGGTCAGCGGCCGTACAGCGGGTTGACTTCGATGAGGCCGTCCCTGACGGAGGCGATCTCCGGAAAGCACCCCGGGGAATCCGCGTCGTCCGGACAGCGGGCGATGAGATCGGCGATGCGCAGCTGCGTGGGCTGCAGCTTCAGGGCGGTGATGAACGCCTCGCGGGAGCCGGCGGCACCGGCATGGACCATGCCGCGCAACAGGCCCAGCACGATAACATTGCCGGAGGCGACGATTTCCGCACCCGGGTTCACGTCGCCCACCACGACCACCGAGCCTTCATACTGGATGCGCGTGCCGCCCCGCAGGGTGCTGCGGATGAACTTGCAGTCGCTTTCATCCTGTCCCTTGCTGAAAAAGCGCTTGAGCGGCTGCTGCGGATTGGCCCGGGCGGAGGCGGCGGGACGGGGGGCGGCAGGCGATGCCGCAGGGGCCGCACCCGCGCGCGTCAGGCTCTCGATCACCGCACCGCTCTGCTCGTCCAGAATGCGGAACAGGCGCGCCTCCTCGTCCTGCGACAGCGTGATGCCGCGGTAGGTGACCTTGAGGCGGGCTCCCCGGAAGAAACGGGCCGCGCCCTGGATCTTCTCGGCCACCTCGCCCATCAGCGCCTCGGCCGTATGGCCTTCGGGGACAATGATGGCGAGGCCTTCCGTGCTTCCCTTGAATGTGACGCCCTTCGTCTCCATCTTTCGCTCCTTGCTGCTGCCTTATGTCGCCGCCACCGGCGCGTGGCCGTTCGGATCCGGACCGTTCCATGCCGCCGGCACGCTGTCGCCTGTACGCCCGTACGCATGCCGCGCAGCCTACCAGATCACCTTCGGGGGGCCCGAAGCAGGCCGCCCCGTCTGCGCGGCATCCAACCCGCCCTCGTTGAGCCGGAAGTAGGACATCAGCACATCGCGCGCCACCGGTGCCGTGTATGCCCCCCAGACGCCATGCTCGATCACCACGGCCACCGCAATCTGCGGGTCATCGGCCGGCGCGTAGCAGACGAACAGGCCGTGGGAGGACTCGCCCCGCTTCTCGTTGCCGGTCTCCGAGGTGCCAGTCTTGCCGGCCACCTGGAAGGGAAAGTCGCGGAACACGTTCACGGCGGTGCCGTCCGTCGCATTCGCGACAGCGATCATGCCCTTGCGCACGGACGCGAGGTGGTCCGGATCCACCCCGAGCGACTGGCCGGGCGCGGTCGGCTCCCGCAGGAGCTCGCCTGTCTCGGACATCGCCATGCGCACCAGGTGCGGGGTATACAGGGTGCCGCCGTTGGCGATCGATCCGACGTAGTTGGCCATCTGCAGCGGGGTGAAGGCGTTGTACAGCTGCCCGATCGAGGCCATGGCCGTATTCAGCGGATACCAGTCTTCATTGTAATACATTTTCTTGTATTCGCGCGAGGCCAGCGAGCCCGTGCTCTCGTCGATCTCGATGCCGGTCTTGCGGCCGAAGCCGAACAGGCGGGCGAACTTCGTGATGTTGTCGATGCCGGTCATGACGCCGACCTTGTAGAAGAACATGTTGCTCGAGGTGGCAAGGGCGCGTTCGAGGTTGATGTTGCCCTGGTTGCCCTCCAGATTGGTCAAATGCGTCTTCGTCTCGGTTTCGAGCTTGTCGTTGAGCCACTTGTCCTGATAGTTCGCCAGGATGCGCGTGCCGGCCTCGATGGTGCCGGTTTCGAGCGCGGCGATCGACACGAGGGGCTTGTAGGTTGAGCCCGGCGGATACGCTCCTTGCGTGGCGCGGTTCCAGGTGCGCTGCCCCTTGTCCGTGAGCAGGGCGGAGATCGCCTCGCCGTTTCCCTCGAGGAAGATGTTCGGATCGTAGTCGGGCCAGCTCGCCATGGCAAGCACCTCGCCCGTATGGACATCGATGGCCACCACGGCGCCCGCGTCCGCATCCCCGTAATTCTTTTTGCCGCCCATTGTGCGGATGCGCTCGATGTTCCGTTCGAGCGATTCCCGCGCGGTCTGCTGCAGCGAAAGGTCGATCGACAGGTACAGGTCCGCGCCGGGCTGCGCGGCACGGTCCAGCGAAATCTCCGTGGGGCGGCCGTTCCGGTCCACCTCCTTGGTCGTCTTGCCGTCGATGCCGCGCAGCAGGCTTTCGGCACCAATCTCGATGCCGCTCTTGCCGATCATGTCACGGTTGGTGTAGAGCAGCCCCGGATTGGCGGCTCCATACGCCTCGACCCGTTCGTCCGTCTTCTTGTTCTGCTCCTTCTGCGCTTTCGTCAGCGGCAGCTCGGCGCCGTCGGCCCCTGTCTTCGGCCAGACGTGCGACAGCTGGCCGGCCTCCAGCCCCAGCGCCTTTTCCACAAGGCTTCCATTGAGGTTGCGGACCTCCCGGTCCGTCGCCATGCCGACATAGCCCAGCAGATGGGAAACGGTCTGGGGATTGTAGTAGACGCGGTAGGGCATCACATAGGTCGAGACCCCGCGGAACTCGTCGCTGCGGTCCTCGATCTCGGACATCGCCGTCTCCCCGATATCCTGCGCCAGCAGCATCGGGTTGTTCAGGCGCGGCTGGTTGCGGAGAATCTCATACCGCAGGCGCATCAGGATCCACACCTCCTCGTCGGTGTACTCGCCCGTGCGCAGCGGCAGTCCGGTCGCCGCGTCCTTGCGCACGCCGATGCCGAAGGTGCGTTCCTGCATGTAGTTGAGAATCTGGTCGCCGGTGACGAGTCCCTTCTTGTCCTCCTTGGTGAGGACGATCGCGTTGAGGAAGGCATCGCGGGCGGTCTCGTCCTTGATGGTGACCAGCCGGTGCTTCCAGTCGACGAGATCCTCCAGGTGCGTCTCGACAATGGTGCCGTTCTTCTCGAGGACGCGCCACAGCTGCAAGAGCATGGCGTTCTTTTCCCCGTTGGGCATGGCAAGGTCGACGTACTCCACACAGAAACCCATGCGGCTGCCTGCGATCGGGACGCCGTTCCGATCATAGATGTTGCCCCGTGCGGCATGGACGATGCCCGTGGTCGCGATGCGCGAGACCGTCTCCTTGCGGTATTCCGCGCCATGGACCAGTTGCAGGTCCGCCAGGCGCGCGATGAAGACCACGGTCATCGAGACGACCGCGGCGGCAAGCAGCAGATACCGATCCAGCTGGGGCGGCAGCTTTCGTCCCGCCCCGGCTCTCTTGTCCGAATTCATGGCATGCCTCCGATCCGCCCGTCGGCCACAATCCCGCCGCCCGGGGCGGCGCCGTGCCACCGGCTTCTCACGCGTTGCCCCCGATGCGGTTGCGTTTGCGGTCCACGGTGTCCAGCCAGGCGTACACCTGTGCCATCGGCCGGTACAGCGGCAGCGCCAGC
Organism: Bacillota bacterium; assembly: GCA_023440865.1. GTDB lineage: Bacteria > Bacillota > Clostridia > DSM-8532 > DSM-8532 > JAEWSN01. Next base: position 7,172 of record JAEXRM010000159.1, on the reverse strand, counting down.
AGTCCGTTGCACAGGGCCATGGGCAGGATATTGCGCAGGAACATCAGGCCGAAGGACTCATACCCCCGCAGCAGGAACCAGACGAGATAAAATGCCGTTTCCGTGAGAACGGCCGCGGTGAAGGAAAAGGCGAACTGGATGAGCAGCTTCTCACGGTACAGCTTCTCGTTCACCAGCGCCAGCAGGCCCGCGACGGCGGCGTAGAGCAGCGCGTGCAGCCCGAGGGTGCGGCCCAGGAGCATGTCCGCCGACATGCCGTACAGGAAGCCCATGAGGATGCTCTCGAACGGCCCGCGCAGCAGGCCGGTGACGACAGTCAGCGCAAGCGGCAGCATCATGGCGACGCCGAAGGGGCGCAGCACCGCAAGCGGCCCCGCCTGCAGGAATGCGGCGGCATACAGCAGCAGCAGCGCTGCGGCGATGCGGTATTTCATCGGCAATCCTCCCTGGCGGCAATACCCATCAGTCCGGGCCCTTCCCGCCGGATGCCCCGGTGGAGCCTCCCGCATTACCGGCTACCACCGCCCCCGCGGTCGTACCGTCAGCCGGCGCGACGGCCGGCGTCAGGACCTCGACCTCCTCCAGCCGCTTGAAATCGACAGCCGGCTGCAGGATGGCGTACGCATCATACTGGCCCTGGTTCCGGATGATGCGACCGACCGTTCCCACACGGATGCCCTTGGGATAAACGGCCCCCATGCCGGAGGTCTCGAGCACGTCGCCGGGCACGAGGTCCGCGTTTGGCGGGATGTAGTCGACCCGGCACAGGCCGTCCTGCTTGAGCGTGATGTCGCCCCGGACAACCAGCAGGTCGCGCGGGCGGGCCACCCGCACGCTGACGGTGCTGTCCATGTCGATGATCGAGATGACCTCGGACGAGAGCAGATTCACGTTCGAGACCCGTCCGACCAGGCCGTCCGCGGCGATGACCGGATACCCCTCGCCCTTGCCAAGACCATCCTTGACACCGCGGTTGATGGTGAACACGTCGAACCAGTTGCCCGGATCCTTGCCGATGATGGTGCCACCGATGAATCCGTAGTCGGCATACTGCTCCTTGAAGTCGAGCAGGCTGCGGAATTCATCGTTCTGCCGCTTGAGCTCCGCCATCTCGAGATGCTTTGCCTCAAGCTCGCGGATCCGCTCGCGCAGTCGCACGTTCTCCGCCTGCGCGTCGCGCATCGAACCGATGTCGGCGAAGAATCCCCCCACCTCGCCCGTCACCCAGGCATACGCCTGACGCAACGGCGCCAGCGGCACGGCAAGCACATCGCGCAGCACGTTCAGTCCGCCGCCCGGCTTGCTGGTGGACACGAGCAGCACGATCAGCAGCACGAGCGCGATGAAAGCAAGGAAAAACTTGTTGCCCAAAAGGTTACGCACGGCCGCCTACCTCCGTCGAGCGCTCGGGGCATGCAAAGGGACAGCCTGCCCCATGGCTTCCCGGGCGCCATGGGCGGATCTGTCATCCCTTGCAGAAGAGGAGCAGGCAGGCACGTTCCGGCGCCTCATCGGAGGGCCTTGTGCGAGAGCAGCACGTTCGACAGCACGTCGATCTCCTCGAGGACCTTGCCGGTACCGAGCGCGACGCAATCGAGCGGGGTGTCGGCGATGTAGACGGGGATGCCCGTCTCCTCGTTGATCAGCAGGTCGAGTCCCTTGAGCAGGCCGCCGCCGCCCGTGAGCATGATGCCGCGCTCCATGATATCGGAGGCAAGCTCCGGGGGTGTCTTCTCGAGGGTGAACTTGATGGAGTCGACGACCGCGTTGACCGGCTCGCGCAGCGCCTCGCGGATTTCCGCGGATGAGATTTCAAGCACCTTCGGCAGGCCCGTGACCAGGTCGCGGCCGCTGACGGAGTAGGTGATCTCCTTCTCAAAGGGCCATGCGGAACCGATCTTGAGCTTGATGTCCTCGGCGGATCGCTCGCCGATCATGAGGTTGTATTCCTTCTTGACGTAGTGCACGATGGCATCGTCGAACTCGTCACCCGCCGTTCGCAGCGACCGGCTGACCACGATGCCGCCGAGCGAGATGACCGCCACCTCGGCGGTTCCCCCGCCGATGTCGACGACCATGCTGCCCGAGGCCTCCTCGACCGGCAGGCCCGCACCGATGGCCGACGCCATGGGTTCCTCGATGAGGTAGGCTTCCTTCGCGCCCGCATTGATGGCGGCGTCGACGACGGCGCGCTTTTCCACCTCGGTGACGCCGGACGGCACGCAAATGATGATGCGCGTGCGGATCAGCGGATTGGTGCCGACGATCTTCCGGATGAAATGCCGCAGCATGCCCTTGGTGATGTCGAAGTCGGCGATGACGCCGTCCTTCATGGGCCGGATGGCGGTGATGTTGCCCGGTGTGCGACCGATCATCTGCTTGGCGTCGGAACCCACGGCCAGCACCTCGCCGGTATGGTTGTTGACGGCAACGACGGACGGCTCGCGCAGCACGATGCCCTTCCCCTTGACGTAGACGAGCGTATTGGCGGTACCGAGATCGATGCCGATTTCCCTGGTGAAGAAGCCCATGTCTCTCTCCCTTTTTCATGGTCCGCGCAGGACGCGGACCTGTTGTGCGTGTATCGGTTCCAGTACGGTACGGATGCCCTGTTCCGCCGGCCGCTTGCCGGATGCCTTGCATTCCGTGCCCATGACGCCTTCAGGTTACGGCAGATTCCCCTTCGCCCCGCCTGTCGAGCCAGGACAGCGGCTCGCATGAAAACGCCTCAAGCATCCGTGCCAGCCGGTGAAGCGGCAATCCCATGACATTGTAGTAGTCGCCCTCGATGCCTTCGACCAGCAGGCTTCCATAACCCTGCACACCGTAGGCGCCCGCCTTGTCGAACGGCTCGTCGGTATCGAGGTAGCGTTCGATGAGCGCCTCGTCCAGCAGCCGGAATTTCACCCGCGTGACCTCGGCCTCCGTGCGCTCCACGCCGGATGCCGGGTGCAGCAGCGTCATGCCGGTGATGACATCGTGCCAGCCGTCGGACAGCACGCGCAGCATGCGGCGCGCATCCTCGCGGTCCACCGGCTTCCCGAGGATGTGCTCCTGCCGGGCTACAACGGTGTCCGCCGCCAGGATGAGCACATCGTCCGCATGCGCTCCCGTCGGCATTCCGCCCATGCGGCGGGCGATTTCGCGCGCCTTGCCGCTGGACATGGCCTGGGCGTAAGTGCGGGCATGATCGTGGTCGCCCACCGATTCATCGATGTCGGCGACCTGTACGTCGAACGGGATCGCGATGCGCGAAAGCAGTTCCCTGCGGCGCGGGGACCCCGAAGCCAGTATGAGGCGCATGAAGTTCCTCCCCGTGGATCGAACGAACCGGATCCCACGCGGAATCATTATACACGTTCGCGCACCGGGCCGTCCACCTCGGCGGATGGCCCGGCGCTCAAGGGTCTCCTCCCCCCGGATCCGCTTTTCCGGCAGCTCGCGTGCCGGGGGCAGCACCGCACCATCACGACGCGTCACAGTACCATCATTGTCCGCGGGAAACCTGCCGATATCCATCTTGAATGTGGTATGCTGGGAAAACAATCGCGTGTCACAGCGCGTAAACCGGGAATATATCCATCAGGACGGCAGCAAGGCGAACCCCTTCGCCCGGTCCGGCCGAATGAACCGCATGGGCGGTGACGGCGGAAATGCGAGGAATCCATGAGAATCGAACGCATCAACGAGAACAAGCTGCGGGTTTTTCTCTCATTCGACGATCTCGAAGACAGGGAAATCGACCTCGAGGCGTTCAACTACAACACGCCCGAGACGCAGGAGCTGTTTTGGGATCTGATGGAACAGGCCGAAGTGGAGCTCGGCTTCGACGCCATGGAGTCCCAGTTGTGCGTGGAGGCCGTGACAGACGTCGACCACGGTTTTGTGATCACCATCACGCGCATGGACGACGAAGGCGAGTTCGAATCCATCCAGAAGTTCATCAAGAACCGCTACAAGCGCAAGGAACTCACCCCGCGCAAGAAGGCGACCGCCCTTGTTTCCACGGTTTCCATCTGGGGATTCGCCGACTTTGACGCACTCGCCTCCGCCTGCCGCCACATCGGCTCGCGCCATACCGGCAGCTCGAGCGCCTGGCGCACCGAAGACCAGTATTTTTTGGTGCTTTACGGTGCGGAGAATCCCGAAGGCGGCCTGCGCCGGTTCGAGGACATCCTGTCCGAACACGGCGACCGCATGCAGAACACGGGCTTTCTCGAGGGGTGGCTCAACGAGTACGGCACACGACTTGTTCCGAGCGATGCCATCTCGGCCATGGCACAGTTCGCACAGTAGGACAAATCCGCGGGAACCGCGAAGGCGTCGCTCACACATGCGATGCTTTGGCCTCACAAGGCATTTGTCATTTCCGACGACATGGGAGGCGATCACCGATCCGGGTGATCGCCTCCCATGTCGTCATTGCGTGGAAACGGCGGCTCCCGATCGCGTAACGATCAAGATGGCATTGCTTTTCTCTTCCCCACTCTCGTTTTGCAATCGTGGCTCGGCCGGGCGCACACATGCAAGGGCCGCGCCGGAATCTCCGGAGCGGCCCTTGTGCCAAGTCATGGGGAAGCAGATAGCCACCGGTCACATCCTGAATCTGCCCGTCAGCTCCGTGAGCTCCTGTGCCATGACCGCGAGTTGGCGGCTGGCCTCGGACATTTCGTGGATGGCCGTATTCTGGGTGTGGACGGAGCACGAGACCTCCTCGGTACTCGCGGCATTCTCCTGGGCGATGGCCAGCAATCCCTGCATGACATCGAGGATCTGGTCTTTCTTGTCCTTCATCACCATCGTCTTGTCGGCGGCTTCCTTGATGGCCGTCAACGAACTCTTGACCGCAGTTTCGATGTTGCGGTAGGTTTCCTCGGTCTTCTGGACGCTCTCCATCTGCCGGTTCATACTGCCGGAGACCTCGGACATCGTCTTGACGGAGACGGCGGAGTGCCCAGTGAGTTCGCGCAGCATCTCGTCGATGGTGCGGGTCGCATTCGCGGACTGCTCGGCCAGCTTGCGGATTTCCTCGGCCACGACGGCGAAGCCGCGTCCCTGTTCTCCGGCGCGGGCCGCCTCGATGGCCGCGTTCAGCGCCAGCAGGTTCGTCTGGTCGGCAATGGCCGTAATGAGGCTGCTGGCCTCGCCGATGCGGGCCGCGCTCTCGTTGGTCTTTTTCGTGACGTCGGCGACCAGCTCGGTTCCCTTGGCCGTCATTTCCGTGGTCTGCCGCAGGCCCTCCATCACGGTGAGCCCTTCCGCGATGCGCTGCCGCATCTGGTCGGACGACGAGGAGACCGTGGACAGCTGCCTGACATTGTCCTCGATGATCTCGCCCATCTGATTCGCCTGGCGAACGCCCGTCTCGGTATTGTGCGCCTGATCGGTCGCACCGCTGGCGATGTCGTTGACCGTCTGCCCGATTTCACTGGAGGTCACCTGCACATTCTCGGAAGTGGCGGTCAGTTCCTCCGAGGAGGCCGCCACCTGCTCGGCCAGGGAGGTAATGGAACCGACCAGACTGCGGAAGCCGTCTGTCATCTTGCCCATCGCTTCGGCCAGTCTGCCGATCTCATCCTTGCGGGAACGCAGCTTTTCATCCAGGTTCTGGCGCAGATCGCCCCCCGCGAGTACCAGTGCGTGCGCGGCTGCCTGCTGGATGGGGCGGGAGATGCTGGCGCTGACGACAACGGAGACAATCAGTCCGACGGCCAGCATGACCAAGGCGGCAATGATCAAGGCGAAGCCCGTTCTGTCGGATCCTGCATGAACCTCCGACTGCGGCATCGTGACAACGGCCGACCAGGTATAGCCCGGAATCGGTGTGAAGGCCATGGTCTTGTTGACATCCTTGAACCAGTAGTCGCCATGACCTGTCTCCTTGTTGCGGATGCGGTCCATCATGGCCTTGAGCTGTGACAATCGGGGATCCTTTTCACTCTCGTCGAAGATGTTGTACTGGGTCTTGACCATTTCAATGTCCTTGTGTGCCTGGATGACGCCCGATGCGGCCACGACGAACGTGTAACTCGTCCCTCCCAGGTTCACCCCGTCGATCGCCTTGCTCAGATAGTCGGCCGCCCGCGTCGCGCCCAGCACGCCGACGATCTTGCCGTCGTACATGACCGGAACCGCGATCGCGATGACAACGCTGCCATCACTCGCACTGACAATGCTGTCCGAGACGTTCGGTGTGCCCGCAAGCGCCAGCTTGAAGTAGTCGCGCGAGCCAAGGTCCTTGACGGATCCATCCTGATACAGGGCGCTGCCATCTGGGCTGATGAAGAACACGCGAACATACCCGTTGCGATCAAGCGCTTCCTTGAGCGCACCGACGCGATCCGCCTCCGGCGAAGCGGGGTTCGCAATGCGGGCGATGGCTGCGATCTGCCGCATGACATCAACTTCGCGATCGAGGATGCCGCCGATGATCAGCGAGGCATCATGCGCCGTATTGCCGAGCTGCTCATAAGCGGTGGAACGCATCGCGCCACCTGCCACCACGACTGCAACACCTCCAAGCAGCAGGCAGATGACCAGAACCAGGGCTCCGTAGACCAGAATGAGGCGCATGCGCAGTGTTTTCATGGCTATCCTCCAATGAATCTCATTTGACGTCAAAGCAGACAGGTTGTGTGGATGGGGAAAACGCATGACTGGGGTTTCGAGATATAGGTGCAGGTTGCATCAAACGCGATCGTTTGCCTGTAACCATAAATTACCCGCATTAAAAACGCCCAATCACAAAATTGGCCTTACGGGCCAACCTTGTGGTTGGGCGATTCAGAACGGACCGAAATGTACTTGGGAACATGGCGGCCGCGTGATCCCATTCGGCTCACCGGCGGTCTGCCGTCAGTCGCAGATCTTCGCCCGCAGCCACGACTCGAAATCGGCCTTCAGATCGGGACGCTTGAGGGCAAAATCGACGGTCGCCTGCAGGAACCCAAGCTTGTTGCCGACATCGTAGAGCTTGCCTTCAAACTCGAAGGCGTACATCGCCTCGTTTTCCATTTGGCGGTGGAGTGCGTCGGTGAGCTGGATCTCGCCGCCCTTGCCGGGCTCGGTGCGCTCGAGGATCTCGATGACGTCGGGCGAGAGCACGTATCGGCCGATCACGGCGTAATTCGATGGGGCGTCCTCCTTGGCCGGCTTCTCGACGAGGCCCGAGA
>JAEXRM010000098.1 GCA_023440865.1 Bacillota bacterium | reverse complement strand
GGCGTACTGTTCGCGCGCATAACCCGTCAGCCCGTAAACGCGGTGATAGTTCATCAGCTGGAAATTCAACGGGATGTTGACCTCCTGCGGACAGGGCATGCAGTAGTTGCATCCGGTGCAATACAGGTCGGCCATGCGCCTGTTCTCCTCCATGGAGGCGTTCACGCGTTCGAGTTCCTCATGTGACAACGGCGCCTCGTTCGACGCAACGGCGCAGTTCTGCTCGACCATCTCGAGGGTCCCCATCCCGGACAGGGCACAGTTCACGCCGGCGTTGGCCAACACGAACCGGAGCGCCAGCTGCGCGGAGCTGCTGACCTTGCCCGGCAGCAGATTGCGGATCGCCTCCGATGGCATGCCGAGACGGCCGCCGCCGACCGGCCCCATGACGACGACGCCGAGGCCCTTCTCCCGTGCGTGGGCGATGCCTGCCTCGTTGGCACGGTCGAGCAGGTTGTACTGCAGCAGCACGCTCTCGAAGTTGCCCGAGTCGATCAGGGGGAACAGATTCTCCGCCTTGTCGTGGAAAGAAAAGCTGATATGGCGGATCAGGCCCTCCTCCTTCGCCTTGCGGGCGGCTTCCATGGGACCATCCGGCACGTCGATTTCCGACCGGTACGACTCAAGGCTGATGCCCCACATGTGGTAGAAATCGATGTGGTCGACGTCCAGCTTGCGGAGCGATTGCTCCAGGCGGGCGCGCCAATCGGACCCGGAGGCGTTCTCGATGGGATTCTTCGTCGATACCCGCACCTTGTCGCGCCAGCCCTTGAGCGCCTTGCCGACGATGATCTCGCTCTGCCCGTCGCAGTAGTAAGGTGCCGTGTCGATGTAGTTCACACCCAGCTCGAATGCGCGGCGGATGATGCGCACACCCGCTTCCTCGTCAAACACCTTTTTCCCGTTGATGTCCCTGCCGGGCAGGCGCATCGCGCCAAAGCCGAGTGTGGAAATCTCAAATCCCGTATTCCCGAAAGCGCGGTACTGCATGATCAACCTCCTGTCGTCCGATACGCCATGATTCTATCATTCATGGTTCACACGGAAAAGTGGTTACATGCTTTGTAACAGGTTCATATATCATACTATTGGGGAGGGAACTTGTGCGTGCACGCAGTGCGCCGGCGGCAAAAGCCAGGGCAACGCGAGGACAGGCAGGGACTACGGCCGGGTTCCGGAGAAAAGAAAAAACCGGGCCGCTTGGCTCGGTTCAGCTCCATCCGCCGGGGGACCGGACTCGGAGCGATGGATGTGTGGTGGAGGTGGCGGGAATTGAACCCGCGTCCGAAACCGTATTCACAAGGGCAATCTCCGGGTGCAGCCCATGGTTCGAATTTCCCTCCGCGCCACGCCCATGGGCAAGAGTGGCGCATCGGTAGCTTCATTTGTCATGTGTGAGGCAAAGCTTATTCACATCACGTTCACCACTGTCGACGCCCCATCCGGAACCGTGGTCCTTCCCGGCGGGACGGCGGCCTAATTAGGCCGCAAAAGCGAGATCGCTATTGTTGGTAGCAGTTATTGCTTTTCCCGTTTTTTAACGGGGCCTACGAGAACCCACGACCCGCTTCCCCGGCTTCAACCATCCCGTCGAAACCATTACACCCCCATTTTCCGCTCCGCGCAACGCATCGCGTTCCGCGTGCCCGCCTGTCGGTTGCGCCTTCATGTCCCAGCGGTCCTCCGGCATGAACGTGATACGTTCAGCCAGCCGGTTCTGCGGCATGTGGCGCACTGCACGGCGTCCTCTCTATGCGATCCGCCTGTCATATGATGAACCGCTTGCGCGGAACACACCGGATGGCACGTTACCTGTTGAAGTCCTTGACGCGGCGGTCGATCTCACGCTTCGCCTCGCGTTCGGCAATGTCGTCGCGCTTGTCGTGCAGCATCTTGCCGCGCGCCACCGCCAGCTCCACCTTCACCATGCCGTGCTTGAAGTACAGCGACAGCGGCACCAGCGTCAGACCCTTGCGCTGCACCTGTGCGCCGAGCTTCACGATTTCGCTCTTGTGAAGCAGCAGCTTGCGCGTGCGCAACGGATCGTGGTTGAAACGATTGCCCATGTCGTAGGGGCTGATGTGCAGCCCGGATACGAACACTTCGCCGTTCTTGACCTGGGCGTAGCTGTCCTGGAGGTTCGCCTTGCCCAGCCGCAGGGATTTGACCTCGGTGCCCTGCAGGGCGATGCCCGCCTCCACCGTATCCTCGATGAAGTAGTCATGCCGCGCTTTTCGGTTTTGGACGATGACCTTGGCGGCCCCCTTGTCCTTCGGCATGACGCCTTCTCCTTTCGATCCGGAACCTCATTATACCACCCGGGCGACCGCTCCGCAATCGGACCCGTTGCGTGAAGAACGCTTCGGAAGCGGCCTCGGATCAGCCATGCCCATCCGCTCCGCCCCCCCTGTGCCGGTGATCCGCGTTACGCTCCACGCGGTGTTCCGGATCGAGTACGCGGACCCGGCTCCGGTTCGGGGTTCCTGCATACAGGACTAGCAGGTCCCGCAGCGTGTCCATGCCGAGAAAGTCCCCAAGGCGGAGCGTCCTGCCCGGAAAGTGCAGGATGATCCGATGCACGGCATTGCCACGCCGCACGACACGGATCCGTTCAAGCCGCTCCAATGGGAACCGCTCACCCGCCGCATGACCGTCCCCCAGCTCGAGCCAGTCGGGTGTCAGACGCAGCAGCAGCCGTTCCGGCTGCCGGTAGGCCCATGCAAGCGCGATCAGCTGGAGGGCCAGCACACCGGGCACGATGAACATGACCTGCCGGAAGGGAATGCCGGTTCGCGTCGAACCAACCGCACCGAACCAGGTGAGCACCGCCGTCAACAGGAGCACCGGGAGTACCCCCGCAAGGCCGAAGCGCCTTTGGCGCAGGGATGCGACATGCCGGTCAGTTTGGGTGAAGATCCGTCCGCTCTGCATGCATTCCCCCGGATGGATGTCAAAAACCGCTTCCCATGCGGGAAGCGGTTTTTCTGGTGCGCCATCAGGGACTCGAACCCAAGACCCGCTGATTAAGAGTCAGCTGCTCTACCAACTGAGCTAATGGCGCATGGATGTTTGCTTTTGTCGGCGTATGCCTTGCGGTTTCGCCGCCGACAGTTATTGATTATACCGTGTCAGAGGGTTGTTGTAAACACTTTTTTTCGCTTGCGCCACATGCCGCAACACGGGAGAACAAGCAAAAACCGCCTCCGTAAGGAGGCGGCCGTGCTGGTGCGCCATCAGGGACTCGAACCCAAGACCCGCTGATTAAGAGTCAGCTGCTCT
>JAEXRM010000092.1 GCA_023440865.1 Bacillota bacterium | reverse complement strand
GTCTTTGGCTGTCGATCCATGCTGTCGTCTTAAGCTGTCGATCCTGGCTGTCGTCAATAGTTGTCGTCAGAAGCTGTCGTCTTTGGCTGTCGGTCCATGCTGTCGTCAGAAGCTGTCGTTCCTTGCTGCCGGCTCATGTTGCTTGTGTTTGTGATTTCATTATATGGGAAGCGTCGCCCCGTTATCAGTGGGAAAACCACCAAAGAATCGCTGCTTGTCACGGGTTTTTCCGTCCATGTTTCCATGCGAAATTCGTGCATTTCGGCGGAAATGGCGCGGAGGTTTTTGTGAGTTGTGCACAAATAATAAACCCGCACTCATATGAATGCGGGTTGGACAGGCATGCACCGAACGATGCGAATCGGATCCGGTTGCGGACGATGCCGGATCAATAGTCGAAAAAGTTCCGATAATTGAGATTGTTCTTGTCACAGAAGTCCATCAAACCAAAGATCATTTTCTTTCCGCCACCGACCCCCGTGTTGAGGAAGCGGTACAGGTGGGCCGGATCAACGCCAAGTTCGCGGCCGAACCGATTGTAGTTGCCGCTGCACTGCAATTTCATCAATTCCATCATTTTCTCTCTGCTCAATCGGGGCTTCATCATTCCACCTCAATTTCCGCGCAGCCCGCCTGCACGATACCACTCGGGCATGCATGGATAAAACACAATATCACATGTTCATAGTAGAACATCTCGGCGTTCATGTAAAGAGATTGTTGCAGGAAAAATATAAATTTTTACAGGAATGCGGACGATTGTCTCTTCATTACATATCCTCCCTTCGTATCGCCGAACCGGAAGGCGGCAGCACCGCAAGAACACATCTGCCGCTGACACCCGTTTTGTCCTGACACATGGGTCGAGGAGTCCCATTTGCGGCCGCATCCCGCAATCGGTTGAAGCGAACGGAAAAGATGGGGTATAATCATCCATACGGATCAAAACCGCTCCGGTCTTGTGCCATCGCTTCCCATGCCGCATGATGGCGGTCGGAACCTGATGGCGGCCTGGCGACAGGGGCGGAAAAGGAAGGCAACATGGGCAACAGGGGCGGCTTGGACAGAAAGATCGTGCTGGCGGTCGTGTTCGGCGGGCAATCCTCGGAGCATGAGGTGTCCAGGGTTTCGGCACAGTCGGTGCTGGAGAACGTCGATCCCGACAAGTACGAAGTCCGCATGATCGGTATCACCAAACAAGGTGAATGGCTGCCCTACGGGGGGGACATCCGCCTCATCGGCACCGGGGAATGGGAGGATGCGGCCAGGGAACAGCGACGATGCATCGCGCGGGAACCGGCATCTCCGGCCTTGCCGGCTGTCGGCGCGTCCAGCTGTCTGGAACTGCTGGCGCCGGGAGCGGGGGATGCTTCGACCGCACAGGTCGATGTCGTGTTTCCCGTGCTGCACGGACCAAACGGCGAGGATGGCACCGTTCAGGGTGTGTTCCAGCTTGCCGGCGTTCCCTATGTCGGCTGCGGATTGCTCGCGTCGGCCGCCGGCATGGACAAGAGCTTCTCCAAGATCGTGTTTGCTTCCGCCGGCATCCCGCAGGCCCGCTTCATCCTCGTTCTCCGCAGCGAGATCCAGGGGGGCATGGCGGTACTTGCGCGCCGTGTGGCGGATGAACTGGGATATCCCTGCTTTGTCAAGCCGGCCAATGCCGGCTCCTCCGTCGGCGTATCCAAGGTCAAGCGCCCGGAGGATCTGGAGGCGGCGCTCCGCGAGGCGGCGCGATTCGACACCAAGATCCTGGTGGAGGAGTTCATCGACGGCCGCGAGGTGGAATGCGCCATCCTCGGCAACGAGGAACCCCTGGCATCGGTCGTGGGTGAGGTCCTTCCCTGCAACGAGTTCTACGACTACACGGCCAAGTATGTCGATGCCCGTTCGGAAACCGTCATCCCCGCCGACCTCGACCCCGAGACGGTGGAAATGGTGCAAAAGCAGGCAATCCGTGCTTTCAAGGCGCTGGGCGCCTCAGGGCTGTCGCGGGTCGACTTCTTTGTCGAGCGCGGCACGGGCCGGGTTGTCCTCAACGAAATCAACACCATGCCCGGTTTCACGAGCATCAGCATGTACGCCAAGCTGTGGGCCGCATCCGGCATCCCGTACGCGGAACTGGTGGACCGGCTGGTGGAGCTGGCTCTGCGGCGTCATGAGGAGTCCGCCATTTCGTTCAACCGCGACGAAGGAAAGGATGCCACGTGATCAAGGATGTCATGATATCGGTCGACAGCCGCAAGGAAGACTCGGACGGCGATACGGAGAGCATGTCATTCGTCACGGAGGGAACCCTCCTGTGCGAGGGTGGCCTTTGTGAAATCACGTATCAGGAGAGTGAGATGACCGGCATGCAGGGCACAACGACCACCCTGAAGGTGGAACGTGGCTCGGTCATGCTGATCCGGAACGGATCCCTGAACTCGATCCTTGTGTTTGAACGCGGCAAGACGCACTATTCGGGCTATGAGACCGAGTACGGAACCTTCCAGATCGGGGTGACGGCACGCAAGGTGGATGTAGACATGCAGGCAACCGGCGGGCGGGTCCAGGTGGATTATCTCCTGGAATTCAATGGCGCACAGGGTGGACGCAACAGCATTGCCATCGGCGTGAAGCCGCGGTGAACCCGCATCCATTCGATCACGACAGGCATGTGCCGGTTGCCCCGATGCAGCCGGATGGAATGAAGGAGTCGTCATGAACAGTATTTTCGACAAGATCCGGCATGAGATCCGGGCGACAACGGCCAAGGCGTGCGAGACATGTCTTTCACAAGGCACCTTCACGGTGGATGCGGTCCCCGAGATCACGCTCGAGGTGCCGCGTGAGCGAGGTTTCGGCGACTTCTCGACAAATCTGGCCATGCAGATGGCGAGAACTGCCAAGATGCCGCCGCGCAAGGTGGCCGAGGCGCTCATCGCCGCCATGGAGCTTGCGGGTACCGACATCGCGAAGGTGGAGGTGGCAGGCCCGGGCTTCATCAACTTCACCCTCAAGCCCGAGTGGATGGCGGAGGCCATCCGCCTCATCCGGGAAAAGGGAGCCGACTACGGCCAGCTCGACATCGGCAAGGGCGTGAAGGTCAACGTGGAGTTCGTCTCCGCCAATCCCACCGGCCCGCTCCACATGGGCAACGCACGCGGAGGCGCCCTGGGAGACTGCATCGCCGGTGTGCTGACGAAGGCCGGATATGATGTCACCCGCGAGTTCTACATCAACGACGCCGGGAACCAGATCGAGAAGCTCGGCCTGTCCCTTGAGGCCCGCTACCTGCAGCAGCTGCAGGGCGAGGATGCGGTGGACTTCCCGGAGGACGCCTACCACGGAGAAGACATCATCGAGCATGCGAAGGCCTACATCGCCGAACATGGCGACTCGCTTCTCTCTGTCTCATCGGAGGAGCGCCGCCGCACGTTGGCCCAGTACGCGCTGCCCATCAACCTCTCACGCATCCGGGAAGGACTGACCCGCTACGGCATCGCCTATGACGTCTGGTTCTCCGAGAAGTCGCTCTATGACAGCGGGGAAGTGCTGGAGACCATCGACTGGCTCAGGGACAACGGCTTTACGGTCGAAAAGGACGGCGCCATCTGGCTTTCCGGTGTGGCGACGGGTCTTGAGAAGGATGAGGTGCTCATCCGCGCAAACGGCTTCCCGACCTACATGGCGGCCGACATCGCCTACCACCGCAACAAGTTCCACAAGCGTGGCTTCGACTGGTGCATCGACCTGTGGGGCGCAGACCACCACGGACATGTCGCCCGCATGCACGCCGCCATGTCACCGTTCGGCGTGAAGAAGGAGAATCTCGAGGTCGTGCTGTTCCAGCTGGTGCGTCTGTACCGCAACGGCGAGATTGCCCGCATGTCCAAGCGCACGGGCAAGGCCATCTCGTTGGGAGATCTGCTCGACGAGGTCGGTCGCGACGCGGCCCGTTTCTTCTTCAACCTCAAGACGGCGGGCAGCCACCTCGACTTCGATCTCGATCTCGCGGTCAAGCAGTCCAATGACAATCCGGTCTTTTATGTGCAGTACGCCCATGCACGCATCAGCAACATCCTGCGCCGCCTGCGCGAGGAGGACGGCGTAACGCTGCTGCCGGTCGAATCGGTCGACCTGTCGCTGCTGACCGCACCCGAGGAGACGGATCTGATGCGCAAGCTGGCGGAATACCCGGAAGAGGTCGCCATTGCCGCCAAGGGCCTGGAACCGAGCCGCCTCACACGCTATGTGATGGATGTGGCCGCCGTGTTCCACAGCTTCTACGCCGCCTGCCGGGTCAAGGGGGAAGCGCCGGAACTGCTGCAGGCCCGGCTGACACTCGTCGAGTGCACGCGCGTGGTCATCCGCAACGTACTTGACCTCATCAAGATCGAAGCGCCGGAACGCATGTGACAAGATGCGGCTCCGCACCATGGGGTGCATGATTGCCAATCCGCCCCGGCGATGTATTTGTTGGCGTCTGGCAGACAAAGTCACCCGATCGCCGTTATCAAGAAGGGAGAAACCTCGATGAAGCTGTTTGAACAGTGGCAGGAATACCTCGAGAAACAGAATGAGTCCAAGGAGTATGCCGATTTCTTCGCCAGGTACCTTGAACAGGAGACCGTTGTCTACAAAAAGCTCCTGGGAGAGCGGCGCTTCGCGCTCACGGGCACGCTGGCGGCACTTGCGGCGGATGTCGGCATGGACAGTGTGACATTTTGCGGCTTCCTCGATGGCGCGAATACAAGCTTTGAGAAGGAAGTGGTCCTCGAGGACCTGACCGAGGAGACGGAGCTCGATGTGGCGTTCGTGCCCGAAAAGCTCTATTACAACATGCTCGTTGCCAAGGCAAACTGGCTTTACGGTCTGCCGGAATGGGACGCGCTCCTCACCGATGAGGTCCGCCGCGACATTCGCATGCGGTACAACCAGGACACCCGCGCCACCAGCGAGAAGGTCGGCCGGAACGATCCCTGCCCGTGCGGCAGCGGAAAGAAATACAAGAAGTGCTGCGGCGCGAATGCGTGACCGCGGCGAAGGCCGTTCCCGCCAAAGGCGGAGGGATTGAGGCAGGTACGGCCGGCATCGGATGACGATGTCGGCCGTTTTCATAAGAATATTGTCGAAAAACATCGCCTGCATGCATAACCACCCGTCGCGGTCCGGTTTTGTTGAGACCCCCGTGACGGGCGCCGTAGAAAGGGAGTATGGGCATGTTGTGTGTCAAGGAATTGTCAAAGAAGTACGAAAAGACGCTGGCGGTCAGCCAGGCATCCTTCGTGGTCAACGCCGGCGAGGTCGGTGTGCTGCTGGGACCGAACGGCGCCGGCAAGAGCACCACGATCAAGTCGATTGCGGGGCTTTTGAAGTTTGACGGCCAGATCACCATCGACCGGCATTCGAACAAGAGCCTTGAAGCGAAACGCCGATTCGGGTTCGTCCCCGAGACCCCCGCCCTGTATGATGCGCTGACGGTGTGGGAGCACCTGGAGTTCATCGCACGTGCCTATCGTCTCGACGAAAGCTGGCGTGCGCATGCCGAATCGCTGCTGGTACGGTTTGATTTGGCGGACAAGCGCGACAAGGTCGGCAAGGAGCTTTCCAAGGGCATGCAGCAGAAAGTCAGCCTGCTGTGCGCACTCGTCATCCGGCCGGCCATGATCATGTTCGACGAACCCATGGTGGGGCTTGATCCCAAGGCAATCAAGGAACTGAAGGCGGTGTTTTCTGAGCTGCGCGACCAGGGGTGCGCGGTCCTCATCAGCACCCACATCATCGACAGCGTCGACGAGGTGTGGGACCGTGTGCTCATCATGAAGGAGGGGCGCATCGTTCTCAGCCGCACCCGTGCCGAGCTCGAGGAGAACGGGGAAGAGCTGGAGGAAGTGTTCTTCCGGATGACCGAGTCCGAGTCGGGCAAGCTGGAACCCGCACCCGAATCCGACATGTCGGTGCCTGCCACTGGAACGAAGAAGAAAAAGTCACTCTTCGGCAAGGAGGAGGCAAGCGCATGAGTCCGTTGCAATATCTGCTTCGCCGCACCCTCATCAATACGGTGAAGGGCGTGTTCAAAAAACCGCTCGCACTGGTGGGCTATCTGTTCGCGGCGGCATTTGTGGTGCTGATGATCGTGGTCTCGTTCACGATGCCCAACGGCAGCATGAACCATGGCTCCGCCGCCATGTTCCGCGCGACGATGACAGGCGTGTTCGCCGTGATCATCTACTTCTCGCTGCGTCTTGGCATCGACAAGGGCAGCACCTATTTCCGCATGGCGGATGTCAACATGCTCTTCACGGCACCGTTCCGCCCCAATCAGGTGCTTGTCTACGGGTTCGTCAAGCAGATCGGCGGCACGATGCTGCTGATGTTCATCGCGCTGTGCCAAATCCCCAACATCAAGAACCAGTTCGACATGCAGTCCTACGGACCGGCCATCATCATGCTCTCGACCGTGATGTACATGTTCGCGTATCCGGTCTTCGCCATGCTGATGTATTCCTGGTCCTCCAAATCGACCCGTCGCCGCAAGCTTGGCAAGGCGCTCATTGACGGTGCGGCGTTGCTGGTCGTGCTGGGCTTTCTGTGGCAGCTGTCACGGACACGCAAGCTTGACACCGCCCTGATCAGTCTGCTCGACAACAATGGGGTGAACTGGGCGCCCTTCATCGGCTGGATCAAGATGGTGGTTTCCGCAGCCGTGGATGGCATCACGCCCTCGTTCTGGCTGGGGCTGGGTATCACGGTCGCCGTCGTCGCAGGCTTCACGCTGTGGATCTACCGCATGAACCTCGATTATTACGAGGATGTGCTCGAGGCGACCGAGTTCACGGAAGCGGCTCATGCCGCCAAACGTGAGGGGCGGAACATGCAGTTCAACCTCAAGGTGAAGGCGGGCGTCAGGCAGCAACTGTCGGGCGGTGGCGGACGCGCCATCTTCTCCAAAAACCTGCTCGAAATGCGCAAGACATCGTTGTTCCTGTTCATCGACCGGGGGACGCTGGCGGTGGCCATCGCCAGCATCGCCTTCTCGATGTTCATGGGTCGGGAGGATGGTCGGGCTGATGTCGCCCTGTTCAGCATCCTCGCCTTCTCGGTGTACATGCTGTTCCTGTTCACCGTGCAGGGTCGATGGGCGCTCGAGTTGACAAAACCGTACATCTTCCTGATTCCTTCCGCCTCTTGGGAGAAGCTGTTCTTTGCCACACTCGCCGAGCATGTCAAGAACCTGCTCGACGGCACGCTCATGTTCATCATCGCCGGCATCCTGTTCAAGGCAGGTCCGATACTGATCGTTGCCTGCATCATCAGCTACGTGATGTTCGGGGCCGTGTTCCTCTATGGCGACGTGCTGGCGCGCCGCATCTTCGGCGGGGTGCATGCCAAGGGCCTGATGATGTTCCTGAAACTGTTCCTCACCGTATTGATCCTGGTTCCCGGCATCGTGTTCGTCGTGATCGCGAGCATTCTGACCTCGAACACACTGTGGATGGTCGCCGCGTTCGGGGGCTGGGGGCTTGTTGCGGCAGGCGTGCTGTTCGCACTGTCCCAGGGCGTGCTGGACAACCTCGAGGCCGCCGGCTGATCTGGTTCTGCCGGCTGTCCAATCGCGAAGGCGGCAGGGCTTGTCATACATGAGCGGGCACAGGATCATCAAAGGAATCAACGATCCTATCCTGACTTTTCCGGGCGATCGCAGGCGTGTCGACACCAGCCTGCGGTCGCC
Source organism: Bacillota bacterium (assembly GCA_023440865.1). GTDB lineage: Bacteria > Bacillota > Clostridia > DSM-8532 > DSM-8532 > JAEWSN01. Next base: position 13,465 of record JAEXRM010000092.1, on the reverse strand, counting down.
CGCTTGCGGCATGCAGGGAAATTTTGTTTGACAGATTTGCCAAAGGCCTGTATCATATTGTCCTGCGACTGGAGAGCCGGCGTGTCCGGCCATTTTGCACCAAATCCATGGTTCTGATCCACAGCGACGCATCCGCATTTCCGTGTCCGATCCCCTTGGGAGCGGATTCCACGAAACGTACACCGGGCATGCGCATTTCCTTTGGATGATTCAGACGGTTGGGTTAGGCAAAAACCGTTCTGCAAATCAAAAAAGGAAAGAGTGTGACCTGATGAACCGATTGCCATTTTCGGAACTCGGCCTTTCTGTCGACGTGCTCAAAGCCGTCGAGGAACTCGGCTTCGAGGAAGCCACCACCATCCAGACAACCACCATCCCGCTGCTGCTGACCGGCCGCGACGTGCTGGGCCAATCCCAGACCGGTACCGGCAAGACCGCCGCCTTCGGCATACCCGCGATCGAACGCGTGGATCCGCACCAGAAGGTGCTGCAGGTCCTGATCCTGTGCCCCACCCGCGAATTGGCGGTGCAGGCGGCGGAGGAGATGAAGAAGTTCGGCAAGCACAAGCGCGGCATCCGCATTCTGCCCATCTATGGCGGGCAGTCCATCGACCGGCAGATCCTGGCGCTGCGCCAGGGTGTGCACATCGTGATCGGCACGCCGGGACGCGTCATGGACCACATGCGCCGCGGCACGATGCAGATCGGCAGCGTGCAGACCGTCATCCTCGACGAGGCGGACGAGATGCTGAACATGGGTTTTCGCGAGGACATCGAGACCATCCTGCAGGATACACCCGCCGACCGGCAGACGGTTCTTTTCTCCGCCACCATGTCGGCAGAGATCATGGAGATCACCAAGCGGTTCCAGCGCGAACCCGAGCATGTGAAGGCCTCGCACCAACAGCTGACCGTGCCGAGCATCGAACAGGTCTACTTCGAGGTGCCCGGTGCCCGCAAGGCGGAGGCATTGTGCCGGCTTGTGGACCTGTATGATCCCAAGCTTGCGTTGATTTTCTGCAACACCAAGAAGCGCGTGGACGACCTGGTTTCCACCCTGCAGCTGCGTGGCTACCAGGCCGACGGCCTGCACGGCGATCTGAAACAGTCAGCCCGCGACCGCGTCATGGACAAGTTCCGCGCCGGCCGCATCCAGCTGCTGGTGGCGACCGACGTCGCCGCCCGCGGCATCGATGTTGACGACGTGGAGATCGTCTTCAACTACGACATTCCCCAGGATGAGGAATACTATGTGCACCGCATCGGCCGGACGGGCCGCGCAGGCCGCTCGGGTCGCGCCTTCTCGTTCGTGTCGGGCCGCAACGATTATTACGAGCTGCGCGACATCATGCGCTACGCAAACGTGAAGATTGCGCTCGAGCGCATGCCCACGCAGGACGATGTCGATGAGTCGAAGCTTGTCAAGCTGACCGACCAGATCCGGGACATGCTTGCCGCGGGCGGATTTGAGCGGTACTCGCGCTCTGTCGAGAAGATCATGGGCGAGGAGTACACCGCCCTCGATGTCGCCGCGGTGCTGCTGTCGATGCAAACGGGAACGAACCTCGCCGAAGCGGCGAAGGAGGCGGCCATCGAGCTGCCGGAGCCCGATGCCAACGGCATGATCCGCCTGTCGTTCTCCATTGGCCGAGAGCACGGTGTGACGCCGCGCGACCTGGTTGGCGCCATTGCGGGGGAAAGCGGCATCTCCGGACGCGCCATCGGTGCGATTGACATCTTCGGTACCAATTCCTGCGTGGAAGTACCGGCGGAGAAGGCACGCGAGATCATCTCGATCATGCGGACGGCCGCCATTCGCGGACAGAATGTGACAGTCGAGCCCACCCGCAGCCGCGAACGGGAACCCGGTCGTGTCGGCGGTCGCGGGGCCGGTGACGGAGAGCGGACATCGGATCGGTATGACCGCGGTGGCCGAAGCTACGGCGACGGATATCGCAGCGACGGCCACCGGGGTGGCGACAGGGGAGACCGCGGCGGAAGCCGGGGGGGTTACCGCGGACGCAATCCGCGTTCCTGATGCCTGGGTTGCAAGAAGCAATGAAAAGGACGATGTTTCCCATGGTGGAAGCATCGTCCTTTTTTGACATGACCGTTGCATCACAGTCCTGATATCGTTTACGAGAGCTTCGGCCGACGGACCGGCATGCCGGAGTTGGCGCGGTAGTGACCTGGCTCATTCGTCTCCTGCGCATGCAGGTTGTGCGTGTGCTTGTCGGTCTTCAGCACGCGGTTCGGCGGCAAATCCCCCATTTTGTGGATTGGGCTTGGGCGTTCGTATCCGGACTTGGGCATGAACATCACCTTCCTTTTCGCACGGGAGCCCCCTCAACTTCCAGTATGGCACGCCATCCGTGAAAAGCAAGGGGTGGGAACCCGCACGTCCGGGAGGGCGGCATGGACTACAACAAAGCCTTGATGAGTGCGGCACCGTCGCGGAGGTCCAAGAGGGCGGGGGCGATGTCGAATACCGTGCGGCAACCGCGCTGGTTCTGCAGACCGAGACGGTGGGCCGCACGCGCGTAAGCGACCAGCGCGCTGGCGGTGAACTCCGGGTTCGAGTCGAGCTTGAGGCTGAACTCGATGACGTGGGTGTTCTCGCCCTGGAAGCCGGTCTGGCCTGTGCGGATGACGAAGCCGCCGTGCGGGATGCCCGCATGTTCCCGCTGGAGGGTGTCCGCGGAAACGAAGTGGACAGTGGTGTCATAGTCGGCGAAGTAGTTCGGCATTTCGCGGATCTCGCGGGTGATGCGGTCGAGGTCGGCGCCATCCTCCGCCACGACGAAGCATTCACGCAGGTGCTTCTGGCGGGTGGTCAGCGCGGGACGCTCGCCGGAACGAACCGCCTTGAGAGCGGATTCAACCGGGATGGTGTACTGGCGCGCGTCCTTGACGCCGGCCACACGGCGGATGGCGTCCGAATGTCCCTGGCTGACGCCCTTGCCCCAGAAGGTTTCGTCCTGGCCCTGAGGCAGGATGGCCTGGGCGTACAGGCGGTTGAGGGAGAACAGGCCCGGATCCCAGCCCACTGAGATGATGCCGATCTTGCCGGATGCTTCCGCGGCCGCATTGACGGCGTCGAAGTGTTTCGGTATGTGGGCGTGCGTATCAAAGCTGTCAACGACATGGAACCATTGTGCCAGCTCGGGTGTCTGCGTCGGCAGGTCGGTGGCGCTGCCGCCGCAGAGGATCATGACGTCGACGGCATCCCTCCAGGACGCCGCCTCGGAGAGCGGGACGACCTTCAGGCCGGGAGTGGAGGGCTTGAGGCTCTGCGGGTCGCGGCGGGTGAAGATGGCGACTGCCTGCATGTCGGGGTTTTGGGCGATGGCGGCTTCGACGCCGCGCCCCAGATTGCCGTAGCCGGCGATGCCGATCCGAATGGCCATGATGGTGCTCCTTCTGTGCGCCTTGTGTGGCCGCGCGACGCATGTGGCGGATGCGTCGGAGCCACAGTCGGAATCCTCCGCCTGCGCGTTCCGGTCCTGCCCCATCGCGTGACCCGGAAAGAATGTATCACAGATGGGTCAGCGGATTCAATCGCTCGTGCGGAAAAAGTTGTACTAAGCGGTACTACTTCATCGGTGTGCATGCCCCGATGTCCGCGGGGAGGGGGTCGCCGCAGCGTTCTGCCCGCGAACGAATCCCCGCCTGTCCGCATGGTGCCATGCGGTGCTGGGCAAAAAGAAAACGAAGATCCGATAAAAATCTCCTCTATGTTTTTGTGTGAGGCACCTGTACGATGTTCACAGCACGCATCACATGAATCCGGCATTCCGTGAGCAACCCGGCTGCTCGGGTGAGCCCGCTCCCAACTGGAGGCAGACACATGCAACAGCGTCATCTGGTCCTCGACGGCCCGGAGAAGGCGATCCGCCGCAACCACATCCGCATGGGCGGAACCAGCCCTTCCGGTGAACGCATCGGGTTGAACAGCTACTACCTGGAACGCGATGGCCGTCCCTTCTTCGGCATCATGGGAGAGATCCACTTCTCGCGGCTCGCGCGGGAGCGTTGGGAGGCGGAAATCCTCAAGATGAAGGCCGGCGGCATCAATGTCGTGTCGACCTACCTGTTCTGGAACCATCACGAGGAGGAACAGGGCGTGTTCCGCTGGGATGGCAGGCGCGATGTGCGCGCCTTTCTGACCCTGTGCAGGCAGCATGGCATGTACGCCGTGCTGCGTGTCGGCCCGTTCTGTCATGGCGAGGCGCGCAATGGCGGGCTGCCGGACTGGCTGTTCGGGCAGGCCTTCGAGGTGCGTTCCAACGACGAGGGGTACCTGGCTGTCGTTCACCGCCTGTATGGGGAGATCGGCAGACAGATTGCCGGCTTGCGATTCCGCGACGGCGGTTCACTCATCGGCATACAGCTGGAAAACGAGTACATGCATGCCGGCGCGCCGCTGGAGCTGACTGTCGGTACGGCCGGCGGCTGGGTGTCCGCGGGTCGGGATGGTGTCGCGCACATGCTGCGGCTCAAGGCGATCGCGCTGGAGACCGGGCTGGATGTGCCGCTGTACACATGCACCGGCTGGGGCGGTGCCGCCGTGCCGGAAGGCGAGGCGCTGGCGCTGTGGGGCGGGTATGCCTTCCGGCCTTGGATCTTCTACGGTGATGTGAAGGAACATCCGGCAACCGACGAGTATATCTTCCGCGACTACCACAGCGACCAGGCGGTGTATCCGGAATATGACCCGCCGGGCAGCCGTGAGGACTGGCCGTATGCCTGTTGCGAGATGGGTGGCGGCATGACCTGCTTTTACCCATACCGGTTCACGGTTCCCGCCGAGAGCGTGGAGGCGCTGGCGGTCGTGAAGATCGCCGGTGGCTGCAATTTCATCGGCTACTACATGTTCCATGGCGGGACCAATCCGGTCGGTGCGCATGGCGCATTTCTCAACGAGTATGCGCTGCCCAGGCGCAACTACGACTACCAGGCGCCCTTGGGGGAGTTCGGCCAGGTGCGTTCGTCCTTTCTGCGCCTGAAGCGGCTGCATGCGTTTCTTGCATTATGCGGGGAGCGGCTGGCACCCATGCGGACGGTGCTGCCCGGGGGGATGGACCGGGTGGAACCCACCGACGCGGATACCGTGCGGTATGCGGTGCGGGCCGGCGGGGGGCGGGTCTGCAACCGCCATGAGGAGGCTGACGGTCACATCGGGCATGACGGGGTGGGCGCGTTTCTTTTTCTGAACAACTATCAGGACCATTTCGACCTGCCACCGAAGCGGGGACTGCGATTCGAACTGGAAAGCCATGGTCGTGCCATCCCTGTTCCCGCGCAAGGCACCCTCGATCTGGAAACGGGGGTCAGCTGCATCCTGCCGGTGAACTTCGACATGAGCGGCATCCGGGTTGTCAGCGCCACCGCGCAACCGCTCGCCCGGGTCGAGGCGGAGGGGGAGGACTGGTGGTTCTGGTTCGCTCCCCCGGGGATGGAGCCGGTGTTTGCGCTCGAAGGTGCGACCGCGGTGGGGTCGACAGAGGATGCCGTTGAGAGGAAGCGCATCGGTACCGATGAACCCCTCATCTTTCGACCCAAGTGCGGCGTCATGCCGGAACAGGCGGTGGAAGCACCGGTTGCGCAGGCATCGTTTGTCAATGCCGCCGGGCGGATCGTGCATCTGGTCACCCTTGCCGATGTCCAGAGTCTCCACCTGTGGCAGGTGAACTGGGCGGGCCGGGAACGCCTGCTGTTGACGGGCGCCGCCGTCCTGCCCGATCAGGCGGGGATCCGGCTCGAACAAGAGGCATCGGCATTATTCCGGTTCGGTGTGTTCCCGTCCGGGGATGCGGCACTGTCAGAAGCGTTGCGCAAGGGCGGGGCACAGGCCGTTGCGGCAAGCACCCCGGGCGCCGGCACCTGTCCGTTCGCCTGGTATCGGCTCGCCGTGCCCGAGGTCGCCCCGGGCATCACGCTGGAACGGATCAAGGACACGAAGGCGATCATTCGTCTCGACCGAGCCAGCATGGCCGGATGTGCGGACGTGCTGCTGCGCATCAGAGCCGCGGGAGACATCGGATGGCTGTGGGCCGGAGGAAAACTGGTTCATGACTGCTTCCTCAACGGCGCGCCATGGGATTTCGGCCTGCGGAGCCTTGACGCGGAGGTGACGGAGCTCGTGCTGTCGATCCTGCCGATCCGGCAGGGGGGCAGAATCCTCAGCGACTCACCCATGGCCGCCAGAAGGGAAGCCTTCGACGCGGAGATCGGCGAGATCTCGGAGGTGGAAGCGGTTCCCGTCTATGAGGCGGTGCTTTGACTTTTTGCGGCCGCCCCGTTATAATGTGAAATGCACTATGCGCCCATAGCTCAGCAGGATAGAGCGTCGGTTTCCTAAACCGCAGGTCGCACGTTCGAATCGTGTTGGGCGTGCCATGCCAACTCCGCGTCCCGTAAGGGATTGCGGAGTTGTTTCCTATATAGGGCAGATGATCGGTGCATCGTTGATGGCTGCATCCTGGTTGATCCATGGCAAGGCTCGCACGGTGGGTCATGTGTAGCGCGATGTTCGGATTGCCGCCTCGCGCATATGGGGTACAATCGGTTTGTATGGGGTACATACCGGTATGCGTATCCATACGGCGGAAAGGCGGTTGCTGTGAAACAGAGTCTGGAAGAGGTGGCCTCACTGCTGGTCGAATTGGCGGAAAAGGCGTCGGAAGCGATTCTTGCGCATTATGGCGATGCGGATGCGGAGGGTGCGCGCAACAAGGCGGACGGCAGTCCCGTCACACCCGCGGACCTCGAAGCCAACCGTGTGATCGTTGATGGCCTGAAGCGTGCATTCCCGGGGATCCCCATCCTGGCGGAGGAGTCGCCCGACACGGCGGCACGGCAGGATGCCCGTTGGCTGTTCCTGGTCGATCCGCTCGATGGCACGAAGGAATACCTCGCCCGGAACGGGGAATTCTCGGTCAACATCGCGCTGCTCGAGGAGGGCCGTCCGGTTGTCGGGGTCGTGCGGATGCCGGTCTCCGGCCGCGTGTTTCATGCGGCGCGGGGGCAGGGGGCGTGGATGTCCGACGCGGCCGGCGCCTTGCAGCCCATGCAGGTGTCCGAGCGGACGGACGGACTCATCCTTGCCGTGAGCCGGTCCCATGTGACGCTGGAACTTGAGCGGATTGCGTCTCACCCGAAGGTCGGGCATGTCGTCCGTGCCGGTTCAGCCCTCAAGGGATGCATGATCGCCTGCGGGGAAGCGGACGCCTACTACCGGTTCGGCCGGACCATGGAGTGGGACACGGCCGCGATGCAATGCATCGTGGAGGAAGCGGGCGGCGTGATGCGGCAGATGGACGGAACGCCCATGGAATACAACAAGGCGGTTCCGGACAATCCGAAGGGCTTCTTCATCCTCAACCGCATGGAAAACCGGCTCGTCGGGTGACGGGCAGGCGCGTGCATGGCGGTCAGGGCAGACGCATGCATGGCGGACTGGGCAGACGCATGCATGACGGACGGGCAGGCGTCCGAGCAGCCTGACGGAGATATCCCCACTCACGGATGCTTCAGTCGCAGGATGCCGGGATGCACGGACACCTCGATGCTGCGCGCAGCCGACAGCTCGCCGTCGACATTGACCGGCAGATCGTGGTCGCTTTCCATCCGGAGGGTGTGGAACGTGCGGAAGGAAACCTCCCTCATCGACGTATGCTTGCCCTTCATGAACAGGGGAAAGAACTTGAGGATGCGTCCCCGCCCCATCACATCTGCCATGAACAGGTCCAGCGCACCATCGGTCATTTTCGCCGCAGGTGCGGGCATCATGCCGCCGCCGTAGTAACGGCCGTTGGCGAACGCCGCGAGCAGGATATGGTGCGTCTCCGGCTCGCCGCCATCAACCGTCAGGGTGACTTCGTGCGCATTTCGCTGGATGAGGGCATCAAGCACACCCATCACATAGGCGAGGGAACCGGGAACCAGCGGAAGCTTCTTGTAGTGTTGCGTCTTGGCGACCACCTCGGCATCGAAGCCGGCGGAAGCGATGTTCAGGAACCACTTGCCGTTGAGCATGCCCAGATCGGTCTTCTCGACGCGGGCGTCGACGAGTCCCTCAAGCAATAGGACAGGGTCGTGCACGTCGGTGATCGAGCGGATGGCGTCGTTGCCTGTGCCGCAGGGCAGAATGCCGAGCGAGGCGTCGGTTCCTGCGATGCCGTTGACGATCTCGTTGAGCGTGCCGTCTCCGCCCACCGAGTAGACATGGATGTCTGGCTGGGCCGCAACGGCTTCGCGCGCCAGGATGGTGGCATGTCCGGGGCCCCAGGTCTTGACGATGCGCCAGGAGAGGGATGTGTTCTCAAAGCGTTGCCGGATGTGTTCGGCCATGGCGAGCGCATGCCCCTTGCCGGCGGCGGGATTGACAATGAACAGGTGTTCCATGGATTGCCCCCCGGTTTCCAATTGCGCCGGACAGAGCGGAACGCGCCCGTGAGGGACTGCCAGCCCGGAACCAAACCAAGATTCATTATAACCTGCCCGCATGCCGATGAAAACGGGCAATCTGCGCGTCGTGCCGCCTCCGCAACTTGTCGGCATGCATGCGATCCACTATAATGGGAGTCAACCCCGGCGTTGCGGATAATGTGCGCATGCCGATCCTGTCGTGTTCTCGACGGGTCGGGGGCCGGGAAGGACGGTGAGCGGATGCCTCGATGGTTTGAAGATGCAAAATCCATTGCCGAACGCGATCCGGCGGCGATCAGCCCCTGGCAGGTCGTCTTCCAGTACGCGGGTTTCAAGGCCGTACGCATGTATCGGCTGGCCAACTGGCTGCACCGGCATGGTCATCCGCTCCTGGCGCGCGCGATCTCCCAGCATGCCCGGCACAAGACCGGCATCGAGATCCATCCCGGCGCCACCATCGGCAAGGGCTTGTTCATCGATCACGGCATGGGCGTTGTCATCGGCGAGACTGCCGAAATCGGGGACGACTGCACCATCTACCAGGGCGTGACGCTTGGCGGTACCGGCAAGGACACCGGCAAACGCCATCCGACCATTGGCAACAACGTGCTCATCGGTGCGGGAGCCAAGATTCTCGGGCCCTTCACGGTGGGAGACAACGCCAAGATCGCAGCCAATGCGGTCGTGCTCAGCGAAGTCGAGGAAGACACGACGGTCGTCGGCGTACCCGCACGAGCGGTGCGCAAGGGAGACAGGAAGCTGCGTTCCTCGTTTGAACTCGACCAGATCCACATGGCCGACCCGGTTTCACAGGAGTTCTGCCGCATGCGCGGCGAAATGGAGCGGCTCAAGGCGGAGCTGCTCGACTGCGAGGATGTCGTCAGCGGGATCAAGGCGCGTGCCGAGGCACGCCGCTGTCCACGGGGAAAGTCCGACGCGGAACTGGACGCATGCTGCCGCGATGCGGATTGTGACGCGCAGCCGGCAGGCAGTGCCTTTCCTGGTACGGCGTGCATGCAAGCTTCCGATGCGCCCCGCACGACGGACGATTGGGCGGAGCGATGTCGACGCCTGCAGACCGATCGCTCCGATCCGAACGACGAGAAACACGCGTGACATGTGGGCTGCCCCGCATTGGGCGGCAGCTGGAGGAATATCATCATGAAGCTGTTCAACACCCTCACCCGTGGCAAGGAAGAGTTCATACCACTGGAGCCGGGCAAGGTCAGGATGTATTCCTGCGGTCCAACGGTATACAATTATTTCCACATCGGGAATGCCCGTCCTTTCATCGTGTTCGACACATTGCGCCGGTATCTTCGGTACCGGGGCTATGACGTGACCTTCGTGCAGAACTTCACCGACATCGACGACCGCATGATCAAGATGTCGAACGAGGCCGGCATGTCGCTGCGCGACTTTGCGGACCGCTACATCGCCGAATACTGGACCGATGCCAGGGGGCTGGGCATCGAGGCGGCCGACGTGCATCCCCGCGCGACGGAGAGCATGCCCGAAATCATCGAGTTGATCGGGAAGCTCGTGGAGAAGGGGCACGCCTACGAAATCGACGGCGATGTCTACTTTGACGCCCGCTCCTTCGAGGGGTACGGCAAGCTGTCGCACTACAACCTCGAGGAGCTCGAGGCCGGTGCGCGCATCGGCGTCGACGAGCGCAAGAAGGACGCGATGGACTTTGCGCTGTGGAAGGCGCGCAAGCCCGGGGAACCCGCCTGGGAGAGTCCCTGGGGCATGGGGCGTCCGGGCTGGCACATCGAGTGCTCCGCCATGGCATCGCGCCACCTGGGCGAAACCATCGACATCCATTCCGGCGGTCTCGACCTCATCTTCCCGCACCACGAGAACGAGATCGCCCAATCGGAGGCGGCCTCCGGCAAGCCGTTCGCCCGTTACTGGCTGCACAACGGCTTCATCAATGTCAACAACGAGAAGATGTCCAAATCGTTGGGCAACTTCTTCACCGTGCGCGACATCGTCGCGAAGTTCGACTACGAGGTCGTCCGTTTCTTCATGCTGTCGGCGCACTACCGCAGTCCCATCAACTTCTCGGACGATCTGCTTGAGGCGGCGCGGAACGGCCTCGACCGGCTGTACGAATGCCGCGACAACCTGCGGTTCCTGCTTGGCAAGGCGCAGCCGGGCACCGGGGCGGATGCGGGAACGCCGGAAACCCATGCGCAAGGAGGCGTGTTCGCGGAATACCGAGACCGGTTCATCACGGCCATGGAGGATGATGTCAATACGGCGGATGCCATTGCCGCGCTGTTCGATCTCGTGCGCGCCCTCAATACCGCGGCGGCGGAATACACCCGTGGACAGGATGTGGATACCGGCCTCCGGGACTTGGCGGACGGGCTGGCCCTGCTGTGCGAGCTCGCCGGTCTGCTCGGGCTGCTGGGCCGCGAGCAGGACGCGCTGGCGGCAGAAGTCGAAGCGCTCATCGAGCAGCGGCAAATCGCCCGCAAGCAGAAAAACTGGGCCGAGTCCGACCGCATCCGAGACCAGCTCAAGGAAATGGGCATCGAACTCAAGGATACGCCGCAAGGTGTGCAGTGGTCGCGCAAGGCGCCATGAATCGTGGATGTGATACGGCGCGGTGCAGGCTGACCGCATGCCGTCCGCCTCTGGCGCAAGACCTTTGTTGGGGAGGTGGCGCATGATCACGCAGGCACAGATCGAAAAGGAAAAGGCCGTCTTTCTGCATGTCCGTGGCATCCTGGAGGCACAAGGCGGCGAATACGCCCAGTGCGGGTACTTCCCGTTCCGCAAGCGCTCCGATCACATATTCCGCGTGTTCCGCTGGACGGAGCGGCTGCGCGATCCCGATACCGAGGTCGACGACGCGGCCCTGCGCATCGCCGCGCTGGTGCATGACGTGGGCTATGCGGACGGAAACGCAGGCTTGCCGCATGCCCATCTCAGCGCGTCCCTGTGCAGGGAATTCCTGCCATCTTTCGGCTACGACCAGGCGTTCGTCGAACGCGTTGCACGTCTGGTGCACCATCATTCGGACAAGCATCTGCTCAAGGAACCGGAAACGCCGCTGGAGCTCATTCTGCTGATGGAGGCAGACCTGCTCGATGAACAGGGCGCGATGTCCGTGGTCTGGGATTGCCTGATGGAGGGTGCGAAGCCGGAGCAGTCCTTCGCACTGGCATATCGGCACATTGAAGGGAAATCCGCGGCGCATCTGTCGGAGGACATCCTCGTCACGCCGCGCGGCAAGCGCTTCTGGCATGAGAAACGGCAGCTGGTGACCCAGTTTCTGTCACATCTGGAGAAGGATCTGGCGTTCGATGCGCCCTGGCGGCCGGAAACGGCTTCGCCGATCTGAGCGCGGGCCGTTTGCCCGCGAAAGCCGACCCGTCATGTGGTTGGCAGGTGGAGATGCATCATGGCAAAAACCAAGTCAAAGTTCGTCTGCAGCGAATGCGGCTACGAGAGCAGCGGCTGGCTGGGCAAGTGTCCGGCCTGCACCAGCTGGAACACGCTGGTTGAGGAGGTCGTCCTCAAGGCGCCTTCGGGTTCCGGTGCGGGTGGTTCCATCGGCGGCATCGTGTCCAAGCCTGTGCCGCTCAATGAAATCCGCACGGAAACCGGGCTGCGGTTCGATACGGGTTTCGGGGAGCTCAACCGGGTGCTCGGCGGCGGTGTTGTGCCGGGTTCGCTGGTGCTGGTCGGCGGCGATCCGGGCATCGGCAAGTCCACGCTCATCCTGCAGATGTGCGAAGGGCTCGGTTCGCAGCGCAAGACGCTGTACGTTCCCGGCGAGGAGTCGGCCACGCAGAACAAGCTGCGGGCCGACCGGCTGGGTGTGCGGCGCGACGGCATCCTGATGCTGGCCGAAACGGCATTCGACCGCGTCGAGGCGGCCATAGCCAACGAGGTGCCTTCCGTGGTCATCATCGACTCCATCCAGACGGTCTATTCCAGCGATGTGACCAGTGCGCCCGGCTCCGTCAGCCAGGTGCGCGAGGTGACCGGCAACCTGCTGCGCATCGCCAAACAGCGTGACATCACGATCTTCATCGTCGGGCATGTGACGAAGGAAGGTGCCATAGCCGGTCCGCGCGTGCTCGAGCACATGGTGGACACCGTGCTGTATTTCGAGGGGGAGCGGCACCAGGACTACCGCATCCTGCGGGCGGTCAAGAACCGCTTCGGTTCCACGAACGAGATCGGATTGTTCGAGATGGGGGAGAAGGGGCTCGTGGAGGTCACCAACCCATCGGGCATCCTGCTTGACGGACGTTCCAAGGACCAGCCGGGCTCGGTTGTGGCGGTATCGCTCGAGGGAACCCGTCCCATGCTGCTGGAAATTCAGGCACTTGTCAGCCCCACCAGCTTCAACAACCCGCGCCGCATGGCCACAGGGCTCGACTTCAATCGGCTCACCATGCTGATCGCGGTGCTCGAGAAGAAGGTCGGCATGCAGCTGCACACCTTTGATGCCTACCTCAATGTGGTCGGCGGCATCCGGCTCGACGAGCCGGCAACGGATCTGGCCGTGCTGGCGGCCATCGCATCCAGTTATCGGAATCGCCCGGTGGATGCGGGCACGGTCTTTTTCGGCGAAGTGGGTCTGACCGGCGAGGTGCGTGCGGTGGGACAGACCGAGAAGCGCATCATGGAGGCGGCACGCCTGGGATTCTCACGATGCATGGTGCCCGCGACCGACGGAAAGACTGAAAAACGCCGGATGCACGGCATCGAAGTGCTGCCGGTTGCCACGGTGGAACAGGCGCTCGACTGGATGTGAGATTGCCACGGCGATCAGGCGCCCGGCTGGAAGTGAGATTGCCACGGCGGAGCAGGCGCCCGACTGGATGTGAGATTGCCACGGCGGAGCAGGCGCCCGGCTGGATGTGAGATTGCCACGGCGGAACAGGCGCTCGTCTGGATGTGAGGGGGCGGAGGGAAGTGAGGGTTCATGTCATCGAAAGCAAGCGGTGACTGGCCGGAGCACTTGTCACAGGCACTCGATCAGCAGGTCGCAACCCTTCGCGAGCAGAAT
>JAEXRM010000004.1 GCA_023440865.1 Bacillota bacterium | reverse complement strand
ACCGCCGCGCCGAGGGCCTTCAAGGCATATGCGGCGTTTGCCTTGTACCCGTCAAAGAAGTGCTCGGCGTCGAAGATGACCTCCTTGCCCTTCTGCACAAAGAAGGCGAGGGTCTCCCGGATCATCTCGAGGTTTTCCTCGAGGGTGGCCTTGATGATGTCGGTGACATGGAAATCCCAGCTTTTGCCGAAGATGACGATCGTCTGTGTGTCGGCAGCCAGCAGGGACCTCACGTTCTGGTCGTCCTCTACCCGGATGCCGCGACGGCGCGTGCTGCCGAAGGCCGCCAGTTTCGCGTTGCGCAGCGCGATGCGCTTCGCGCGGTCGAAGAACTCGAGATCCTTCGGGTTCGATCCGGGATTGCCCGCCTCGATATAGGCAACACCGAGCTCGTCGAGCGCCTTGAGAATCTTGATCTTGTCCTCCACGGAAAAGGAAATGCCTTCAGCCTGTGCTCCGTCCCGGAGCGTGGAATCGAAGATATGAACCGTGCGCTGCATGGTATTCCCTCCTTCGTCTTGGATCTTCCCCGCGCAACCCGCTCCTGGGGGTTGCCGGACAGCATGGCCAAAGCACCATGCCGTCCGGCAAAGGAGCGGGTGGCATGCCGCTTCGTTCTACTTCTTCAGCCAGCTCATCATCTTGCGCAGTTCCTTGCCCACGACCTCGATCTGGTGCTCGGACTCGATGCGGCGGCGTGCGTTGAAGTTCGGGCGGCCGACCTGGTTCTCCATGATCCAGTTGCGGGCGAAGACGCCTTCCTGGATCTCCTGGAGCACCTTCTTCATTTCCTTCTTCGTGTCCTCGGTGATGATGCGGCGGCCGATCATGTAGTCGCCGTATTCTGCGGTATCGGAAATGGAGTAGCGCATCATCGACAGGCCGCCGGAGTTGACGAGGTCGACGATCAGCTTCATCTCGTGCATGCACTCGAAGTAGGCGGACTCGGGCTGGTATCCGGCTTCCACGAGCACTTCGAAGCCGGCCTTCATCAGTTCGGACACGCCGCCGCACAGCACGGCCTGCTCGCCGAACAGGTCGGTTTCGGTCTCCTCCTTGAAGGTGGTCTCGAGGATGCCGGCGCGGGAACCGCCGATGCCGTCGGCATACGCAAGGGCGAGATCCTTCGCGGTGCCGGTGGCGTCCTGGTGCACGGCGATGAGGCAGGGTACGCCGCGGCCTTCCTGGAACTGGCTGCGCACGGTGTGGCCGGGGCCCTTCGGTGCGACCATGAACACGTTGACGTCGGCGGGCGGCTGGATGCAGCCGAAGTGGATGTTGAAGCCGTGGGCGAACACGAGCGACTTGCCGGCCTTGAGGTTGGGCGCGATGCTCTCGTTGTAGAGCTTGGCCTGCTTTTCATCGTTGATGAGGATCATGATGACGTCCGCCTGCGCGGCCGCGTCGGCGGCGGTGGCAACCTTCAGCCCGGCCGCTTCGGCGATCGACCAGGACTTGCTTCCCTGGTACAGGCCCACGACTACAATCACGCCGCGCTCATGCAGATTCAGCGCATGGGCGTGGCCCTGGCTGCCGTAGCCGATGATGGCGACGGTCTTGCCGCCCAGAAGGGAGAGGTTGCAGTCTTCCTTGTAATACATCTTTGCCATGATCCGTCAGTCCTCCTCAAACTTTTTGTGTTCCTTGATTTCCCTGTTTCCTCTTTCAAGGGCGGTGAGCCCCGTGCGGACGATTTCCCTGATGCCGAACGGCCTCATGAGCTCAATGAAGGCATCGACCTTGGACTGGTCGCCGGTGATCTCGGCGGTGAGGCTTTCCTTGCCTACGTCGACGACCTTCGCGCGGAAGATATCGATGGTGCTGATGACCGCGGCTCGTGCCTCGGGGGCGGCGTCCACCTTGATGAGCGCCAGCTCGCGGTATACCGCCTGGTTTGGCTTGAGCTCGATGATCTTGATGACGTCGACCAATTTGTTGAGTTGCTTCTTGATCTGTTCGAGCACCCAGTCGTCGCCGCGCACGACGATCGTCATGCGCGAGGTCTTCGGATCCTCCGTCTCCCCGACGGTCAGACTGTCGATGTTGTAGCCGCGCCGGCTGAACAGGCCGGAGACCCGGCTCAGGACGCCGGATTGGTTTTCAACGAGCACGGAGAGGATGTGTCGGTTCATGCTTGTCTCCCTTCCTCGGCTGCATCGCCGCAGCATATCCGTATCAGAGCGTGCTTTCCTGCGAATCCACCCGGCATTCGATGAAAAAGGGTCCGTCGGTGGCCAGCATGTCCCGGAACGCGCCTTCCAGCCCATCGTTTGTCTCCACAAGGCGCACCGGGATGCCGTAGGCGGCCACCAGCGCCGTGAAGTCGGGATTCCCGTCGAGCTGGACACCGTAATGCTCGCCGTACCGGTTGTCCTGCAGTTCCCGGACCATGCCGAGCTTGCCGTTGTTGAACAGGACCATCTTCAGCCCCACCTGATTCGCCCGGATGGTTCCCAGTTCGTACATGCTCATCTGGAAGCTGCCGTCTCCCATGACGGACACGACCGTACGCTCCGGAGCCGCCATCTTGGCCCCGACACCCGCCGGAATGCTGTAGCCCATGGTCCCGAAACCACCCGAACAGAGGAACCGGCGGCCGTCCCGAATCCGGAAGTTGCGGGCGGACCAGAACTGGTTCTGTCCGACATCGGCCACAAGCACCGCCCGATCATCCAACAGGTTCGACAGCAACCGGATCGCATGCTTGGGATTGACCAGGGGGCCAAAGACAAGGGGTTTCTTCCCTGCCTCCCGCAGCGCCGTGAGTTCCGCACGCCAAGCCTCCAGCGGCAGCGGCTTGACCAGCTCGAGCATCTGCGTGAGCACCTGCTTGGCATCACCGACGACCGGGATGTCGCACCCGACATTCTTCCCGATCTCCGCCGGGTCGACGTCGATGTGGATGATGTCGCGGTTGGCCAGCAGATCCTCCTGGATGCCGCCGGTGGCACGGTCCGCAATGCGGGCGCCGACGAAGATGATGAGGTCTGCCAGCGCCATGGCCTGGTTGGCGCACTCGAAGCCATGGGATCCCACCATGCCGATGAGATGCGGGTGGTCCGTCGGCAGGCAGCCGGTGCCCATGAGGGTGTGGACAACCGGGATGCCGGTTGTTTCAGTGAACGTCCGCAACTCCTGCTGGGCCTTCGAGAGGAATACGCCGCCACCGGCGAACAGCAAGGGCCGCTTCGCCTCGCGGATCGCCTTCACGGCGCGCTTGACCTGGCCCGCATGGCCGCGTTCCGTCGGCTTGTATCCACGGATGGACACTTCATGTGGATAACGGGCGCGCAGCTTCTGCGCCTGTACGTCGGCGGGAATGTCGATGAGCACGGGGCCGGGCCGCCCGGTCCTGGCGATATGGAAGGCTTCCTTGATGACACGCGGCAGCTGCTCGACGTCGCGCACCAGATAGTTGTGCTTTGTGAAAGACTCGCTCGCGCCGGTGATGTCGACCTCCTGGAACACGTCGCGCCCGATGAAGCTTGTGCGGACCTGTCCCGTGATCACGACCAGGGGGATGCTGTCCATGTAGGCGGTCGCGATGCCGGTGATGAGATTCGTCGCGCCCGGGCCGGAGGTGCCGATGCAGACGCCGACCTCTCCCGAGATGCGGGCATAGCCGTTCGCGCTGTGAACCGCCGCCTGCTCCTGGCGGACCAGGACATGCGTGACGCCACCGCCACGCAGCGCTTCATAAAGAGGAAGAACCGCACCGCCGGGATACCCGAACACGATCCGGACGCCTTCTTCCTTGAGGAACTGGACCATTGCTTCCGCAGCCGTCATGCCATACCTCCGTTCCCCATCCTGCAAACCAAACCCAGATGTACAAAAAAGCCCCCGCTCTGCATGCCGGTATGCCAGCTGCAGGGACGAGGACCAACTCCCGTGTTACCACCCTGTTTTGCCTGCACCTCACGGAACAGGCCTTCTGCGGTTCATATAAACCCGGATCTGTAACGGGACCACCCGGACTCCCTTACTGGCGCAGCGTGCCTGCGTATTTCGGAGAATCTGCTCTGGAGTGATTCGGCTTTCGACGTCACACCGGTTCGCACCAACCACCGGTTCTCTGGGAGACGTGCCCGCAAGCCTTGGCTCCATCATCGCATCGCTTTGGAATTGTTGTTGCCATTATAACAGCGGGTGCATGGCCTGTCAACTGTTCGTGAAATTCTCCGTGGGCGAACCTTCATTTTTGATGAAGACACGGTTGGGAAGGAGGTCTGTCTCCCCCTTGTCCGCCTGCATGGCCGCTGTCTCCCGCTCGGGGAGCGACCCGCCACCGCGGATTGCATCGCGGTACCCGCTCGGCGAGGCACCGCAGGCTTTCCGGAAAGCGCGGCAGAAATAGAACGGATCGTTGTAGCCGACGACGCCCGCAATGGCCGCGACCCCGAGGCTTGAATCGCACAGCAGCTCACGCGCCTTCGCCATGCGCAGCTTTTCGATGTATCGCGCCGGGGACAGCTGCGTCACCTTGCGGAACTGGCGGATGAACTGATAGACACTCATGCCGCACTGTCCGGCATACCACCCGATGGAGCGGTCCTGCTGGAACCCGGCGTGCATGGCACGGATGACGCCCTCCAGCCGCGCGGACAGGTCTCCGGTCCGGCCCGCCATCAGTGCGTCTCGCGAGCGGGCGAGCTCGGCCAGCAGGTCCAGCAGGACACCGGCACAGTGCTGCTGGAAAAACGGCTTGCGGAGCTGGATCTCCTGGATGATACGCTCGAAGCGTTCCACCGCCTGGGCGCGGATGCCGACCTCGTACGCGCCGCTTGCTGCGAATCCCAGGCTGTCGAGGAGATCGCCGGCGCGGGAACCGGTGAAATGGATCCAGTACAGTTCCACATGGTCGGACGCGCGATAATGGTAATCCTGATAATCACCAGGCCTGTAGAGGATGGCATGGCCGGCCCCCACCGGCATGTAGTCGTCATGGAAACGGTAATGCCCCGTGCCGTTGAGCAGCAGAACGAGGTAGTAGTCCTCACGGGTGCGCTGCAGCGCGACATCCAGGTCGTCGATGCGGATGTAGCCGCAGCAATTGACGGCATAGGGCTCCACCGTCTCCCGGCGGCCGTGGTAGATGTCATCCTCATACAGGTCCGCGCCATAGCCGTGCATGTATCCCTCCGATAAAAGGCGCAATAATGTGCAGGTGACATGGCAATCTGTTCATGGACTTGCCACAGGTACAGGCGTATGATGTGAATCGTAACAAGGGTATATGGCTTTCTCCATCATCCCGCCAACAGGATACATGATATCGTTTCCATACCCACATCGCAAGAATATCCATGCAAAGGAGCAAACGCATGAAATCCCAGCTCAATCTCGCACTCATCGGCATCAGCGGTCGCGGGCAGGGCCTGCTGGGTCTCCTGCTGGAAATGCAGGATGTCCGCATCACCGTCGTCAGCGATTTGTACGAAGACCGCATGCAGGCGGCTGCAGACAGGGTGTTCCAGCATGCCGGGCACCGGCCCGCCATGGTGCGCGACTACCGGGAGGCCGTATCGCGCGGCGATGTCGACGCGGTCATCACGGCCTCCTCCTGGTCTTCCCACGTCGAGATCTGCCTGGCTGCCATGAATGCCGGAAAGCCCGTCGCCACCGAGGTCGGCGGTGCGAATTCTCTCAACGACTGCTGGGAACTGGTCCGTACCGGAGAACGCACAGGCGTTCCGTGCATGATGCTCGAGAACTGTTGCTACGGCCGTGCGGAGATGGCGGTGCTGAACATGGTCCGCAAGGGCATCTTCGGAGAGCTGGTCCACTGCCAGGGTGGCTATCAGCACGATCTGCGCAGCGAGGTGGCGATGGGGCTGGAGAACCGGCATTATCGCTTCCATCAAGCCCTGCACCGCGACGCCGAGCTGTATCCCACCCATGAAGTCGGCCCCATCGCGACCTACCTTGACATCAACAGGGGGAACCGTTTCATCTCGCTGGTCTCGATGTCCTCGAAAGCGCGGGGGCTCCATGAGTGGATCGTCGACAACAAGGGTGCCGACCATCCGCATGCGCGGCTCGAATTCCGTCTCGGCGACATCGTCACGACCATGATCCGGTGCGCGCATGGCGAAACGGTGCTCCTGACCCATGACACGACATTGCCCCGCGTCTATTCACG
>JAEXRM010000213.1 GCA_023440865.1 Bacillota bacterium | reverse complement strand
GTGCGCTCATCCTCATCGCCATCGTCACCCTGTTCATCCGGGACCGCCACTTCGAAATCGGCCTGTTGCTGTCGAACGGCACCCCGAAAATCGGCATCATGGCGCAGTTCGTGCTGGAGCTGCTGCTCGTCGCCTGCCTTGCCTTCGGGGTGTCCGCCGTCACCAGCCGCCTGACGTCCGGCGCCACGGCCGGCTGGATCGCACAGACCCAGCTGGTGGAGGACGAATCGACGGCGGGCATGGACGAGACGGTCGTCTTCGGCGGCGAACCGGCGTATACGGGCACCGTGCGCATGGAGGATGTCGCACGCCAGTTCGACGTCTCCATCGACGCGAAGACCATGACGTCCCTGACGCTCATCAGCCTGGGCCTGCTGCTGGCGGCGGCGGTGGCCCCCCTGTCCGTGATCCTGGCCTTCAAGCCGAGGGAGTCGCTGCAGGGGTGATCCCGCCCGCAGCCCATCGGCACCCACACATCGACACCCGCATGCCGGCGCGCGTTCGCCCGCAGCGGCACAGGAAAGGATACCGATCGCCATGAACGAACCGCTGCTCACCCTTGCGAATCTTTCATACGGCTACACGGACGGCGGCCGCAAGCGCATGATCCTCGAGGATCTGTCGTATCGGTTCGAAGCCGGACGCTTCTACACCATCCT
Source organism: Bacillota bacterium (assembly GCA_023440865.1). Classification (GTDB taxonomy): domain Bacteria; phylum Bacillota; class Clostridia; order DSM-8532; family DSM-8532; genus JAEWSN01. The sequence goes on along the minus strand of JAEXRM010000213.1, from coordinate 4,772 downwards.
CGGTCCCTCGGGTTCCGGGAAATCCACCCTGCTGGCGCTCGCCAGCGCACTCGATGTGCCGGAAAAGGGCACCGTCGCCTACCGGGGACAGGACATCCGCCGCATCGGGCTTGACGTGTTCCGCCGGCGGCATATGGCCATCATCTTCCAGAAATACAACCTGATCGATTACCTGACCGGCATGGAAAACGTCGTGTCCAACCTGGGCAAGATCCGGAGTGGAACCACATCCGGATCCGGCCGTCAGGCAGGCGGAGCGGACCCGCGCCGGGAGACCGCCTACCGCATCCTTGAGGCCATGGGCATCGTGCGGTCGAAGGCGGACCGACGCGTGACCAAGCTTTCGGGCGGCGAGCAGCAGCGTGTCGCCATCGCCCGCGCGCTGGCGAAGGACGTGGACCTCATCTTCGCGGACGAGCCGACCGGCGCGCTCGACACCGCCACGGCCCGGGAAGTCATCGGCCTGTTCAAGCGGCTCTCCGGCACATACGGAAAAACCATCATCGTGGTCACCCATTCGGATGAGGTGGCGGCCTGCAGCGATTGCGTGCTCCGTCTCCGGGACGGGCGGCTCCACGAGGAGGGTGCGCACGGACCGGAGGTGGCCGCCGTGGAGCACGGCGCGCAGGAATGCACCGCGGATACTGCGGAAAAAGGTGCGTGTCTGCCGGATCGGATGACCGAGGAAATGGGAGCGTGACGTCGATGAGCCAGACCCCTGGTTTTTTGGATGAGTTCGCGGCGGCCAAGCCGGAGAGTTTCCACGAAGAGGTGTTCGTACCGCGCCGCGGCCGGTGGAAGCGCCTGCTGGTGGTGCCGGCGGTGGTGGCCGTCCTTGCGTGCGTCTGGCTGGGATACCGCACGATGACGGCGAGCGTGCTGCCGGACATGACCGGCTGGCAGCTGGAGGCCATCCGGGCATGGACGGACAAGCACCACCCTGCCGCTGTCCTGGCCGAGCAGTACAGCGACACGATCGACAAAGGGCTTTTTGTGAGTTCGGATCCGCAAGCAGGCATCCGGCTGCCGCGGTCCGCGCCGCTGCGCATCCTCCACTCCGCCGGCGCGGATCCCTCCCGGACGGTGTCCGTGCCGGAGCTCAAGGGCATGACCGTGGACCGTGTCCGGTCGTGGATCCAGGACAACAAGCTGTCCGGCGCAACGGTCAGCTTTGAGCCGAACGAGCTTGTCGCCAAGGATACCGTCATCCAGTACGAGCTGCTCGACGGCACGGCGGAGCAGTTTCTCCGCAAAAGCCGCATCCGCATCCTGGTTTCATCGGGTGCGGCCGGTACCGACCAGACCTTCGCGATGCCCGACCTGACGGGAAAAAGCCGGCAGGAGGCCACGCGCTGGGCCATGGAAAAGGGGGTCCGCCTGGAGGTGGAAAACGTGTTCGACGCCGTGTATGCCGCCGACGCGGTCGTGCGCCAGAACATCCGCAAGGACACGAAGATCACACGCAAAGACGCGGTGGCACTGGTCATCTCGCGCGGCCCCGCCATCCTCGTGCCGGACTTCGCCGGCTTGTCCCGGCAGGAGGCTTCCGATCTGGCGACGCTCAAGGGCATGAAGCTGTTCATCCGCCACAAGGAAACCGCCGGAACCATCGACCGGGTGTTGTCGCAGGACCTGGAACCCGGAGTGGAGATCGACGGCAAGACGGTCGTGACCGTCGTGGTGGCTGTGAAAAGCGAACAGGTCACCGTACCCGATTTTTCGGGACTGACCGGAGCGGAGGCGGAAAAGCTGGCCTCCCTCTCGGACATCAAGGTATTCGTGATGCGCAACGGGAACACGGCCGAGAAGGCGGTGATCCGCAGCCAGTCCGTCAAGGCCGGCAAGCGGATCCAGAAGGACCAGCTCATCCTCCTCACCCTGGATCCGGGAACAGCCGCGACCATGCCGGACTTCAAGGGCATGAACCGGCAGGACGCCACCGTCGTGGCGCAAAATCTGGGGCTTGCGCCCGTCTTCAGCGAAGTGAGGAACACCCAGACCGCCAACGGCACGATCCTGCGGCAGGATGCCACCCCCGGCACCCCCGTCGGCGACCGCAAATCCCTGCTGCTGGAGGTGGCCGTCAACAGCGGTGTCACCGCCGCCGACCTGACGCTGGGCAACCGCACGCAGGCCGAGGCCTGGGCGGCGGACAACGGTCTGACCCTGCGGGTTGTCGAGCAGTACCACGACAGCCTGCCCGCAGGCACGCTGTTCGGGCAGGAGGGGATCGGCCGGATTGTGCCGGCCGGCGGCTCCATCACATTGCGCCTGTCGCTGGGCAAGCCACTTATACCGGACTTCACCGGAAAACCGAAGACCGAGGTGCTCGCCTGGCAGCGCGAGACAAACGCAAAGGGGGCCGGCATCACCGTCTCCTTCACCGACGATGCCGTCTCCACCCAGTCGGTCGGCAGCATCAGCACGCAGAGCGTGCGCGCGGACTATGTTCCCGTGAACGGATCGATTTCCTTCGGCGTATCCACCAAAGAGAACAGCGGTGTCCGCATTCCCTTCCTCACCGGGATGAACGTCGCAGACGCCAGGAACTGGTGTGCGGCGAACGGCGTCACCTGCACGACGGAGGAACGCTATGCGGATGACCGTTCCAGCCAGGTCATCGGGCAAAGCCACTCAGGCAGCTATTTGGGCAAGGGGGAGTACCTCCGGCTTGTGGTGTCTCTCGGTCGGCCAGTCATGGCCGACCTGTCCGGAAAGGACGCCACTGCGGCGCGCCAGTGGCAGGAGGATACCAACCGGCTGGGGGCGAACCTCACACTCATCCTGGCGGAAGACTGGTCGGAGACGGTTACCGCCGGCAAGGTCCTGCGGCAGCCGGTCAGCGGTTCCGAACTGGCCATCGGATCAACAGTGACCATCACCCTGTCGAAGGGACCCGCACCCGCATCGCCCTGATCGAAACAACGGAAGCAAACCACGAAAGAAAGGGGATCGGATGCTGTGCAACATGCGGTATCCGGTCCCCTTTCCAAGCCCTTCTTACGGACCTGCGTCCCGCGCGGAGACATCTATCGTGCCTTCGGCCGCCACCGCATAAACGATTTCAGCCTCATGCCGCATCCGTTCACGGCAGTGCGTTCCCCGCGGCCCGATAGATCTCATACCACTCCGGCCGCGTCATCTCCACCTCGGCCGCCTTCGCGATGTCGCGGATGCGTTGCGGATTCATGGTGCCGATGATCGGCTGCATCTTCGCGGGATGACGCAGCAGCCAGGCGATCGCGATGGCCGTGTTGGTCACGCCCTTCGCCTGGGCCAGCGCATCGATCCTGGCGTTGAGCTCCGGGAATTTCGGATTGTCCAGGAACGCCCCCTCGAAGAACCCGTATTGGAAGGGCGACCACGGCTGGATCGTGACATCATGCAGGCGGCAGTATTCCAGAATGCCGCCGTCACGGTCGATGGAACGGTCGATCTGCATGTTGACGTTCAGGCCGCTGTCGATCATGCCGGTGTTTGTGATGCTCAGCTGCAGCTGGTTCACGATGAGCTTCTGGCCGACATGCTTCTGCAGCAGCGCCATCTGCATGGGATTCTGGTTGCTGACGCCGAAATGTCGGACCTTGCCCGAACGGTGCAGCAGCGAGAACGCCTCGGCCACCTCCTCGGGCTCCACAAGGGTGTCCGGCCGGTGCAGCAGCAGCACATCGAGGTATTCGGTTTCAAGCCGTTTGAGGATGCCGTCGACCGAGGCGAGGATGTGTTCCTTCGAAAAATCGAAATACCCTTGCCGGATGCCGCACTTGGATTGCAGGAGCACCGTTTCGCGCACGGCCGGCGACATGCCGATGGCCTTGGCGAACACCTCCTCGGACCTGCCGCCGCCATAAATGTCGGCATGGTCGAAGAAGTCGATGCCCGCCTCAAGCGCAGTCTTCACGACCAGCTGCGCCTCCTTCTGCTCGAGGCCGGCCATGCGCATGCAACCAAGGGAGATGCAGGAAGCCGGCAGTGCGCCGTTTCCGAGATTCACCTTTTTCATGTCGTTTCCTTTCCTGCGCGGCCTGCCGCCGGTCTTCCGGCCGGCAGGCCGATCCTGTCCGTCCTGCCGGGCAGGCAGTGCGCATCAAGAATGTACTTGATTCAAAAAGAATACCATTGTCGATGGACACGCGCAAGGCCCACCGCCTCCCGCCCGCCGATTCCTGAACATACTTCCTGCACACCCTTCCTGCACGTCCTTCATGCACACCCTTCCTGCACACCCTTCCTGCACGTCCTTCATGCACCGTCGTTCCAGATCCGCACCATCTGCGCCAGTCGTGCGACAGCGGTGCGGATCCCGTCGTCATCGAGATGGCCGTATCCGACAACCAGCTTGTCGTCATGCGCCCACCGGGTGCCTTGTCCGGCTGTCGGGGCGCCGGCCGCATCCGGATCCCGCAGGCGAACCCGATGGTCTTCCGCCGTGGCCAGCAGCAGGCCGTGCCGGCGACAGGCATGCGAGAATGCCCGCCCGACCGGCCTGCCCCCAAGCTGCAGGACGAGATGCAGTCCGGACGCATCACCAAGAATGCGGGCCGATTCGCCCATGTCCGCACGGAGGCACGCGATCAGCCGTTTCCTGCGCTGTGCGTACAACGCCGTCATGCGGCGCAGATGCAGGTCGAGGGCGCCGGTTTGGATGAAACGGCACAATGCCGCCTGCTCCAGTGGCGGACTCTGCACGTCGTCATGGCGCCGCAGATGCAGGAAACGCGCCCGAATCCTTTCCGGCAGCAGGACATAGCCGACGCGGATGGCGGGAAACA
>JAEXRM010000177.1 GCA_023440865.1 Bacillota bacterium | reverse complement strand
TGCATGCGGCGTCATCGATCCAGGATGCGGCGCCGGGTGGCGGCGCCGGGTCCGGAATGACTGGCATTCCCGGCAGCACGGGCAACATCCTGCTGCCAAGCGGGGTCCTCAAGCCGGAGGAGCTGCTGGGCATCCTGAACACGTTGCCGGTCGACATCACCTTCGTCGACAAGGATGACAGGGTCAAGTACTTCTCCCAGAACAAGGATCGCATCTTTGCCCGGACAAAGGCCATCATCGGCCGTTCGGTCTCGAACTGCCACCCGCCGGCCAGCGTGCATGTCGTCGAACGGCTGGTCGAAGACCTCAGGTCCGGCAGAAAGGATTCGGAGGCGTTTTGGATCCGCATGGGGGAAAAATACATCCACATCCGCTATTTCGCGGTTCGAAACGAGCAGGGCGATTACCTGGGCACACTCGAGGTCTCCCAGGACATCGCTCCGATACAGGAAATCACGGGTCAGAAACGTCTTGTGGAGTGATCAGCCATTGGCGGGCGCCGACGCGGGAAATGCCGATGCGGAAAGCAGGCGCCGGCACGGGTCATGCCGATTCGCAGGGCAGGCACCGGCGTGTGCCTGCCTTTCGACTTGCCTGCCCGTCACTCGTACTTGAGCGATTCGACCAGCTTCATCTTCGCGCCTTTCATGACGGGAGACACGGAGGCAAGCAGCATGATCGCCATGCCCCCCGCCACCATGGCGACGATCTGGTCCGGATGGACGGTCAGCCGCACCGGCAGGTCGATGGTCTCGAGCAGGCTTGCGCAGCCGAAGAGCAGGAGCAGTCCGGAACCGCTGCCGATCAGGCCGCCGACGATGCCGCCGGTGAACGACTCGAGCAAAAGCATGACCGTCATCTGACGCTTCGCCATGCCGACCGAGCGCATCATGGCGAATACGCGCTGCCGCTGGATGAATCCGACAACCAGGTTGTTGACGATGCCGATGACCCCGATGCCCATTGCCAGCAGCGAAAAGGAGCGCAGCAGCATGAACAGCCCCTCGTTGGACGTGCGGTTCTGCTCGGCCTGGCTCTCAAGCGTCTGGATGTACGGATACTGGCGTTCGAACACCTGCCCGAGCGACGCAACGAGCGCATCGGGATCCTTCGAGGCCCGGATGAGAAACGAGCTGTACGCCGACATGCCCGCATCCATCCGCATGTATCTGGCGGGAATGACCGCCACGCTGCCATTCTGCATCAAGGTGCTGATCGTTCCCACGACGCGGTAGTCCCGGTCCCGCCCGGAAAACCGCAGGGTCACCATATCGCCGGTCACAAGATGGTGCGTCTTCATCATGCTTGGTGTCAGCAGCAGGTTCCGCGCGTCGTTGAACCCGTCCAGCGCGCGTTCCGCTTCCTTGGACAGCTCATAATCGTTGTAGTCGAAGAAGGTCCTGTCGCCATATCCCTGCACAAGGCCCACTTTCCTGCCGCTGCCGCCGATTTCGACGTTGTACATCTCGTACATGCCCAGCACATCGGATACGCCGTCCTGCGCGATCAGGCGCTGTTCGGTCGAACGGTCCATCCCCGCGCAGTACATCGACAGGTCATACCGGCACCGGGAGTAGACATTGCCCACCTCGTCGGCGACGCTCGCGCTGATGGTGTTGATCATCAGCAGGGACGAGATGCCGATGGCGAGCATGACGATGTTGTTGAGCAGGTTTCGGTTCTCACGCAGGTTCTTTGCGGCCAGCATGCCGACATGCCCGAACACGAGCGAGAACGGGTGCTTCAGCACAAAAACAAGTCCCTGCGTCAGGAGGGGAACGAGCAGAATGGTCGCGGCCAGACCGCAGCACATGCCCGAGAGGGAAAGGATCATGTCGGCCGGACCGCGATCCGAGCCGGGAAGCAGGAAGGCCGCCACCAGCAGGACGACACCGGCTGCACGTCTTCCCCATCCCTTCTTGCCGGCCTTCTCGACCGTGTTCAGGATGACATCCTTCACCGGAAGGCCGGAGACCTTCAGAATCGGCGCCAGGGAGCTGAAGAAGCACAGCGCCAGCGCGAACAGGAAGGCCGTCAGGGCCTGTCCCGTCGTGAAGCGGACGGACAGGTCGAGCCCGCCGGACGACATGGTGGCGATCATGATGCCGGTCAGCAGCCTGAGCACCAGCTGCCCCAGAAGGATTCCGAGCCCGCCGCCGAGGACGCCGTACAGCACGCTTTCTCCAAGCAGGATGCCGTTCGCCATGCGTTTGGTCGCACCGATGCTGCGGAAGGTGCCGATGACGGGCAGACGCTCCTGTGCGATGACACGGAACGAGGAGTAGATGATGAAGATGCTCATGAAGGACACGAGCGCCGTCATCAGCAGGAACGGGATCGTCAGCTCCTCAAGCTCGGTGGCAATCAGCACCGGATCCACGGGCTGTTCGACCTCGCAGCCGGGGTATGCCTGTTTGAGGCTTTCGCGCAGCGCCGCAATTGACGGCGCCGATTTGTCCGACGCGGCGACCCACAGCATGGGGGCGCCACCGCGGCCTCCCTGCAGCATGGCAAGCGTCTCGAACGGCACCACGACGGGCAGGTCCTCGCCCTTGTCCGTGAACATGCCGTTTGCGCAAACGGCATGAACCTCAAACCGCTTGGGGCCGCCGGCCAGTTCCAGGGTGAACCGTGATCCGGGAGCAAGCCCGCTTTCGGAGGCGAACCGTTTGGAGATGATCGCCTTCATGCCCTCGAATGTGTCAACGGCGCTACCGGAGGGTGGCGCATCCGGATCCGCCAACGCAAACAGATGCATCTTTTCCGCATCGGCCAGCGGGACACCCGTGACGGTGTATGTCTTCCTGCTCCTCCATGAGCTGCGGAAGGCCGCGCTGTCACTGCGCTGCGGCATGACAGCCCCAACGCCGGGCACCTTGACGGCCGCCTGCGGCGTGAGCAACGGGGAGACGGCATGCTCCCCGGCCGTGATGATCAGGTCCGCCGTACCGATCTGCTGCTGGATCCGGTTCATGATGATTTCGGTGAAGGTGGTGCCGATGGCGCTGGAGGCAAAGAACAGCGCCGCCACAAGGCTGACGGAAAGCAGGATCAGGAAGGTGCGTCCCTTCTTTTCCCACAGGTTCCGCAGCAGATATCCGATCATGATGCGCATCGTTGGATTCCTCTCCTTACGTCCGCTCTGCGTTCAGCCACCCGTTCCAGACCGCTCGCCGGTCAAACCGCCAACAGGCCGCCGGCCACGCCGATCGTTCTGCATACCGCACGGGCTGTCGCATTGTCTGCAGCCGCTCGGCCCGTCTCGCCCCGATGAGAGTTGCATGAGAGTTTCATGAGTTGTCAGACATGGGCGGCTGGACCCCTGTATTTCCGCATGTTGGAAACGGACGACGCCGCGCCCGTTCCACGGCAAGGAGAATCCGCATGCATCCGCTGATTGAAACGCACGACCTGTGCAAGACCTACCGGATCGGCACCGAAGCGCTGCATGTCCTGCAGGATGTGAACATCGCCATCGACCCGGGGGAGTTCGTCTCCATCATGGGGCCATCCGGCTCCGGCAAGAGCACGCTGCTCTATCTCATCGGAGGCCTCGACAAGCCCACGACGGGCAGCATCCGCCTCAAGGGGCAGGAGCTGTCCGTCATGAAGGACCGGCAGGAGAGCCTGATGCGCCGACGCGACATCGGCTTTGTCTTCCAGTTCTACAACCTCGTACCCAATCTCAATGTCGAAGAAAACGTCATGCTGCCGGCCCTGCTCGACGGCAAGCGCCAGAAGGCGTTGCGGCCCCGGCTGGATCACCTGCTGGAGGTCGTCGGACTGTCCGACCGCCGCAGGCATACGCCACGCGAGCTGTCGGGCGGCCAGCAGCAGCGCGTGGCCATCGCAAGGGCGCTGCTGAACAAGCCGGACATCATCATGGCCGACGAGCCCATCGGCAACCTCGACAGCAAAACCGGTTTCGAGATCATGACGCTCCTGCGGGAGATCAATCGCAGCGAGGGCGCCACCATCGTGCAGGTGACCCACTCGCCTGAAGCCGCCGAATACGGAAACCGTGTCATCCATGTGAAGGACGGGAGGATCAGCCAATGAACCAGCGGACAACCAGACGACTCTGTCTCATCCCTGCCCTGCTCGGCATCCTGCTCCTGTTCGCCGCCTGCGGGTCGCCCGCCAGCGCCGAACAGCCCTCGACATCTCCCGCCGCACCGTCGACAACCGCATCCGGCATCGAGGCGTTCGGCCTCGTTGAATCCGTGGATGTCAGAAGCATCTCCCTCCCCGTCCAGGCCGATGTTGTCAGCCTCGCCGTCCGTGACGGCCAGATCGTCGACATGACGGCCGACCTGGCCGGGATCGATCTGTCCGAGACGGCTTATGCGCTCACGCAGAAGGATGAGGAGATCGCATCCCTGCAGCGTGATCTCCGGTATACCGGTTCTGCTGCCGTCGGCAGGAAATCGAACCTGGAAAAGCTCAGGGGCGACCTCGCCGAAGCGGAGCGCCAGCTTGCGGCATCCCAAAAGGAGCTCGACCGCAGAACCTCACTCGTCAGGCAGGGTCTGATGCCGGAGCAGGAGGCGATCGCAGCGGAGAATACCGTTGTGGCAAACCGCAAGGCGGTGGCGGATGCAAAACTCGCCATCGAGGGAGAAAAAGCAAGCACGGCGGACGGTGTGTCAAGCCGCAACAGCCAGGTGGATCAGAAATCGGGTCAGCTTCGCCGGCTCGAGCTGGAACGTACGCATCTTGAAGCGGGGTTGTCGGACGAATGCCTCCGTGACGGCCGGATCCACTCCCCCATGAAGGCGGCGGTCGTCACCGACATCTCCGTGCATGAGGGGGATCGGATACAGGCAGGGCAGCGCCTGTTCATCCTCCGGAACCTGGATGCGCTCGTGGTGCAGGCGGACATTCCCGAGGAGTTCATTGGCGAGGTGAAGCTCGGACAGAAGGCCGAAATCGTACCGCTCGCCGACAAGGACAGAACCTTCGCGGGGCAGGTCGCCCGCATATCCGGATACGCCACCGTCAGGAACGGCCAGACTGTCATCCCCGTGGAGATCTCCCTCGATGAAGCGGACGCGGACAGGTTCCTGCTTCCCGGTTTCAATGTGAACGTGACACTCATGACGGAGTAGCCGCATGAAACCCATTTTTGCTGATGGACTCGTTTGCATATGATGACATTGGGCCCGCAAGCTCCGTCGCGGTCCTCGAAACGGCTGAAGCCGTTTCACATCAACGCATACTGCGCGAGATATGCTCTCGCGACATGGCTTCCGCCATGTCGCTGCCGCCACGGCGCGTACTCACAGTAGCGAGTACTGCGCCGTGTATCGCTCTCGGAACAACCCTGCGGGTTGTTCCTGCCGCATAGCGCTCGTACGCGTGGATGTTTCACATCAACGCATACTGCGCGCTGTAGAGTTGGTGGTACTGTCCCTCGCTTGCCATGAGCTCGGCGTGCGTGCCGCTCTCGGTGATGCGGCCGGCGGTGATGTAGAAGATGCGGTCGGCGTTGCGGATCGTGGAGAGGCGGTGGGCGATGACAAACGAGGTCCGCCCGTGCAGCAGTCGTTCCAGGCCTTGCTGCAGCGCTTTCTCCGTGCGCGTGTCGATCGAGGAGGTCGCCTCGTCGAGGATGAGGATGCGCGGATCGGCCAGCAGCGCGCGCGCGAAGGAGATCAGCTGCCGCTGCCCCACCGACAGGCGGGATCCGCGCTCGTTGACCTCCGTCAGGTAGCCGTTCTCGAGCTCCATGATGAAGTCGTGCGCCATGACCGTCTTGGCGGCGGAGATGCATTCCTCGTCGGTTGCATCGAGCTTGCCGTAGCGGATGTTGTCCATGACCGTGCCGGAGAAGATGAAGCTGTCCTGCATCATGACACCCATCTGGCTGCGGAGCGACTCGATCGTGACCTTCGTGATGTCGTGGCCGTCGACGAGGATGCTTCCCTCCTGGATGTCGTAGAAACGGCTGATGAGGTTGATGATCGTCGTCTTGCCAGAACCCGTCGCACCGACCAGCGCGATGGTCTCGCCGGGTTCAACCTTGAAGCTGACATCCTTGAGGATGCGCTGCCCCGCCTCATAGCTGAAGTTGACATCCCGGAACTCGACGCCGCCGTCGATCTGCGGCATGGGCAGCGCGCCGGGTGCATCCTGGATCTCCACCTTCTCGTCGAGCGTCTCGAAGATGCGTTCCATGTAGGCGGCGGCCGTGAGGATCTGGTTGTAGAAGTTCCCCAGGTTCATGATCGGCGCCCAGAACATGCTGATGTAGCTGGCGAAGGCGATCAGGATGCCGATGGTCGTCTGTTGTCCTGAGATCATGCCCACGCCGACGACATACATCACGGAGATGGACAGCACGGAAATGTTCTCCGATATCGGCCACAGCAGGTTGTTGATGCGAACCGCCCTGAGCCACGCCTTCGTGTTCTCGGTGCTCTGCCCTGCATAGATGCGCTTGTTCTCCTCCTCGCGGGCGAAGGACTGGGTGACCTTCATGCCGTTGAGGCTCTCGGCGAGATAGGCCGTCATGTTCGACTGCTTGCGGCTGACAAGCTGCCAGCGGATGCGCTGGGCATTCTTCATCCCGTACAGGACCACGAGCAGCACCGGAAGGCCCACCATGCTGTACAGGGCCAGCTTGGGACTGAGCACGACCAGGTAGACCGTGATCACCACCAGGCTGAACAGGTCGGTGATGAGGTTGATGATGCCATTCTGCAGCAGGTCGTTGAGGGAATTGACGTAGTTGACCACACGGATGAGGATCTTGCCGTGCGGCCGGCTGTCGTAGTACGAGAAGGGCAGCTTCTGCAGGTGCGAGAACACGTCGCGCCGCAGGGTGGCCAGAATGCTCTGCGCCACCTTGTTCATGATGTGGATGCGCCCCTTGAGCACGATCGAGTTGAACAGGTAGATGGCCGTGTAGGCGCCGGCAAGGATGAGCACCAGGCGCATGTCCTTCCCGGGGATGGCCTTGTCGACCAGGATCTTGGTCAGCGTCGGTCCCAGGTAGACTGCCGTCGTGGTGAGAATCATCATGAAGACGACATAGAGGATGGATTTCATGTGGGGTTTGACATAGTGGAACATGCGCTTGACCTGGGCGGCATTGAATTCCTGCTCCAGGGATTCGTCCACGTCGAACTTGTTACGCGCCATATGCCTTCACCCCGCTTTCCACGCCGACAGCGGCAAGCGCCAGCTCCTCGTCGAAATCGCCCATCTGGTTGATGTAGACGTCATAGTACATGCCCCTGAGGTCGAGCAGCTCCTGATGCGAACCCCGCTCGACGATGCGTCCCTTGTCCATGACGAAGATGATGTCCGCTGATTTCACCGAGGAGATGCGGTGTGCGATCAAAAGCGTCGTGCGTCCCTCGGCGAAGCGCTCGAGCGTCTGCTGGATCTTGTGCTCGGTTTCCACATCGAGGCTCGAGGTCGTGTCGTCGAGGATGAGCACCGACGGGTTCTTCAAGAGGGTGCGCGCCAGCGCGATGCGCTGCCGCTGTCCGCCCGAGAGGCCGACGCCGCGCTCGCCGATGATGGTGTCGTATCCTTCCGGGAACTGGCGGATGAAATCGTCCGCCTCGGACATCCGCGCGGCACGGAGCACTTCGTCCATGGACGCGTCGGGCTGCCCGTAGGCGATGTTGCCCTCGATGGTGTCCGAGAAGAGGAACACGTCCTGCATGGCGATGGACACCTCGCTGCGCAGGGTCTTGAGGTCGATGTTGCGCACGTTGACCCGATCGAGCAGCACCAGCCCGTCATCCGTCTCATAGAACCGGCAGATCAGGCTCATGATCGTCGACTTGCCCGAACCGGTCGCGCCGATGAACGCCGCCTTCTGGCCCGGCTCGATGCGGAAGCTGACATCATGCAGCACGGGGCTTTCCCGGTAGGCAAAGCTCACATCGCGAAATTCAACGCCACCCTTGACAACCTTTCTGCCCTTGCCGATCGCCTCCATGTCCGCATCGGTGATCTTGAACCCGTCGTTCGTGATGGCGGGCTGCTCCTCCTGCATCTGGCGGATTTTCTCGGCACTGGCATTGAAACGCTGCATGTCGTTGATGAGCCAGCCGAGCATGCGCATCGGGCCGTTGACGCGGTCGATCAGGCCCGTGAAGGTCACCAGGATGCCCAGTTCGAGCGACCCGTTGATGATGAAGACCCCGCCGAGCACGAGCACCATGACCTTGATGAAGTTGGACAGGAACTCGAGCACGGGCAGGTATCGCTCCCACACCTGCGAAGCGCTCATGTTCGCCTGCTTGTAGGCCTCGTTCTCGCGATCGAACTTCCCGATCTCGTACGCTTCCTTGGCAAAGGCCTTGACGACGCGGTTGCCGCTGATGTTCTCCTGAACGGCCGTGTTCAGCCTGGAGAACTGGGCGCGCATCTCGTGGAACTTCGGCAGCACCTTGCCCGAAAACGAGCGGCCGAAGATGGCGACCGGCGGCGCAATGACGAGGATGAGCAGCGCGAAGAGCGGATGATACCAAAACATCATCGCAATCGATGCCAAGAACTGAAAAATGTTCTTGATGACACTTGGCAGCGCGCCCGCCATGAAATGCCGCACGGCATCCATGTCGCCGGTCATGCGTGCGAGGATGTCGCCGGAGCGGTTGGTGTCGAAGAAGGTGAAGTCCTGGCGGTTGATGCGGTCGTAGGTGTCGACGCGGATGTCGTGGATCGTCTTCTGGGACACCCGTTCGAACATCATGTTGTGCAGATAGGCCAGCACCGTGCGAAAAACCGTCAGACCGACCAGGGCATACAGGAAGGGCCACAGGTCCGCCAAGGCGCCGCCCTTCTGGATGACGGCGACCATGTTGCCCATGTAGACGGGAACCGAGAGAGAGGCGACCAGAAAGATGATGGCGAGCAGGAAGCCGAGCAGGTAGAGGTTCTTGTGCGGTTTGAGATACCGCCACAGCCATTTCCAGGATTCCAAGCAGGATTCCTCCGTTGCAGACCGGTTGCATGTTTGACTGTAACCCGCACATCCTTGCCCCAGCAACTTTTTTGCCAGGGACGGACGTCCGTGCGGGGTGATTTTGGGCGACTTTCACATTATAGTACCGCCTGTCCGGATGTGGAATGGTTTTTCATGCTGGGTGGATGGACGATTTTATCGGGATCGGTTGCCCCACGGGGACCGGTGACGGTATAATGAAGCACATGCACTTCCGCATCCCCCAAGGCCGAACACGGCCTTTCAACGCGATCAGAGTGCCCGGCGCGTCAGCGCATGTGCCGGTTCGACGCACAGGTGACAATGATGGAGTTCCCGCTGATGCCCCAACACTTCGATCCGCGCATCCTGTACATC
>JAEXRM010000161.1 GCA_023440865.1 Bacillota bacterium | reverse complement strand
GAAAAGCCGGCCGCGAAGAAGGCAGCCAAGGCGACCGCGGAAAAGCCGGCCGCGAAGAAGGCAGTCAAGGCGACCGTGGAAAAGCCGGCCGCGAAGAAGGCAGCCAAGGCGACCAGGAAGTGATCGAACGGGCTGCCGGATGATACGGCGCCCGCTGCCATGCCTGAAAGGACACCAAATGAACTTGTCAGCCCATCATGCACAGAACCTGTCCAAGTCATGCCATCCAGGAGAGAATGATGAGAATCCGGCCGCCTGTTCCTTCCAACCGGACCATGTGAAAGAACCTGTGACCGTCGTGGGCGCTGGCCTTGCCGGCAGCGAGGCCGCCTGGCAGATCGCCCGGTTCGGGGTACCGGTGCGGCTCATTGAAATGAAGCCCGACAAGAAGACGCCCGCCCATCAGATGGACGAATTCGCCGAGCTGGTTTGCAGCAACTCCCTCCGGTCCAACCAGCTCGAAAACGCGTCGGGGCTCCTGAAGGAGGAGCTGCGCCGGCTCGGATCGCTCGTGATGCAGGCCGCCGACAAGGCGGCCGTTCCGGCGGGCGGTGCGCTGGCCGTCGACCGGAATGCCTTTTCCGGCGCCATCACCGATGCGCTGTGCAGCCATCCGCTGATCACCGTGGAGCAACGCGAGCTCACGGAGCTGCCGACAACGGGCATCTGTGTCGTCGCAACCGGTCCCCTGACCTCGGAGGCCCTGTCAGCCGCCATTGCCGACCGCGTCGGCGGTGCCGGCCTGTTTTTTTTCGACGCGGCCGCCCCGATCGTGCGGGCGGACACCATCGATATGACGAAGGCATTCCGGGCGTCCCGATATGGCAAGGGTGCCGACGACTACATCAACTGCCCGATGGATCGCGAGACCTACATGGCCTTCCAGCAGGCGCTGGTGGATGCCGAAACCGTGCAGCTGGAGGCATTCGAGGAAACCCGCATCTTCGAGGGGTGCATGCCCATCGAAAGCATGGCGCGGCGCGGCGTGGACACCATGCGGTTCGGCCCGCTCAAGCCGGTCGGCCTCATCGATCCGGCAACCGGAAGGGAAGCGTGGGCGATCGTGCAGTTGCGCCAGGATGACGCGGCCGCCACGCTCTACAACCTCGTCGGCTTCCAGACACACCTCAAATGGGGCGAGCAGAAGCGTGTGTTCCGCATGATACCTGGGCTGGAAACTGCCGAGTTCGAGCGGTTCGGGGTCATGCACCGCAACACGTACCTCGATTCACCACGACTCCTGGAGTCGACCTACCGGCTTCGTGGCAGCGACAGTCTGTATTTCGCCGGACAGATGACGGGCGTGGAGGGCTACATCGAGTCCGCCGGATCCGGCTGGGTCGCCGGCATCAACGCCGCATTCCGCGCGTTGGGGCGCGAAGCGCTTGTGCCGCCGGCCACCACGGCCATCGGTTCCCTCGCGCGGTATGTGTCCAACCCGGTTGTCGGGAAGTTCCAGCCCATGAATGCGAATTTCGGCCTGATGGAACCGCTGCCGGGCAAGTGGCGCGACAAGCGGCTCAAGCATACGGCCATCGCGGAACGTGCGCTCCGTGACCTTGAGGATGCGCGTTCCATGCTGGCACAGGCATGAACCGTGACTGTCCTTCAAAGACTTTCCGTGTCGGAAACGGTATCATGGATGTTGCCGGGGATCACCGTGCCGCATCCGGATCCGTTCCGACGCGTTCGGAAGCGCACCCTTATCCCCGACTAGGAAAGGAGACCCCATGAAAAAGCTGCATTTGCCCGTCATTACGCTGGTGCTCGTGCTGGCCGCGGTCATCGGCATCTGGACGAGCTCGGGCGTCTACACGCTCAAGGCCGACGGCGGAGAACAGGGTGTCATCCTCCGGTTCGGCAGGTATGTCCGCACGGACGAACAGGCCGGCCTGAAGTGGCACATGCCCTATCCGATCGAAACCGTGGAGATCATCCGCGCCGGCGAGCTGCGCACACTGGAGATCGGTTACCGTACCACGAATGTCGGCAACGCGACCGCCGCCTCGAATTTCGACACGGTGCCGGAGGAAGCACTCATGATCACCGGGGATGAGAACCTGGTGAACCTCGAGACCGTCATCCAGTACCGCATCAGCAACGCGAAGGATTACCTGTTCAGCATCGACGATCCGGTCGGCAGCCTGCGGATCGTGGGCGAATCGGCCATCCGCCGCGTCGTGGCGGCCCATAACCTCGACGATGTGCTGACCGACCAGCGTGACGCGGTGCAGCGGGAAATCCGGGACGACCTGCAGGAAATCTGCGATGCCTACGCGCTCGGCGTGGATGTGTCCAAGGTGATGCTGCAGTCCGTCTATGCGCCGACCGAAGTGTCCGAAGCCTTCGACGATGTCATCAAGGCCAAGGAGGACAAGGCGCGCTTCATCAACGAAGCGAAGAAGACATCGAACGAAATCGTGCCCGCCGCACAGGGCAAGGCGCAGGAAATCCTCAACGAGGCGCAGTCCTACAAGGAAAAGCGCATGGCCGAGGCCCGCGGCGACGTCGAGAACTTCAAGCAGGTGCTGCAGCGCTATCAGCTGGGCAAGGACGTCACGCGCACCCGCATGTATCTCGAGGTCATGGAGCAGGTGTTGCCCAACGCAAAGGTGTTCATCATGAACGATGACGGCAACACGCTCAAGTACCTGCCGCTCGATGGCGCGGGAACAGGTTCGGGATCGGGCACGTCGTCCACCGTTCCCGTGGTTCCCGATGTGACGCCGGCCGAAGGCGCGCAGAACTGAGCGAAGGAGGAGAACAAGATGACGGACAGTTTCAATCCGTTTGACATGAAACAGCAGTATCAGAAACAGAAGAAACCCATGCCCAACTTCGCCAAGGGTCTGCTGACGGCGCTCGGCGTGATGGTGGTCCTGCTGATCGCCCTCATCCTGCTGTTCAACAGCTTCGCCTTCACGGTCAGTGAGCGCGAGCAGGTTGTGGTGACGGAGTTCGACCGCATCGTGCGCATCATCGTCGATGACGCGGAAGCGCCGTCGATCGCCGCGCTGAAGGACAATCCCGCCTACCGCGACGTGAAGATCACGGAAGGCAAGGGACTCTTCTTCAAGACGCCGTTCATCCAGAACGACGAACACTTCACGAACATGCTGCTGACCTACGACACCAGCGCCGAGGAAGTGACGACGAAGGACAAGAAGAAACTGCTGCTCGACAACAACGCGCAGTGGCGGATCGAGAATCCGGCGCTCTTCAAGCAGGGGCTGGGTTCCATGAGCTCGGCGCACCAGCGCATCGATGAAGCCATCTTCTCGCGGGTACGCGTGGAGATCGGCAAGATCGAGGCGAAGCAGCTGATCGCCGACAAGGCGTATGTCGGACAGATGCTGTTCAATGTGCGCGACACCATCAACGAACAGATGGTGCAGTACGGCATCTCCATCGCCGACATCCGCATCCGCCGCACGGAATTCCCCGATGAGACGAAGCCCTCGATCTACGAGCAGATGCGCTCGGAGCGCCAGGCGGTCGCCGCCCAGTATCGCGCCGACGGCCAGTCCGAGGCCCGCCGCATCCTGGCCGAGGCGAAGAAGAATGCCACGATCATCGAGGCACAGGCCTACGAGACCGCCGAGAAGACGAAGGGCGAAGGCGATGGCGAGGCGCTCCGCATTTATGCCGAGGCCTACAACACCGACACCGAGTTCTACGCGTTCTGGCGCACCCTGCAGGCCTACGAGAAGATCATCGACGAGGACACCACGATCTTCCTGCGTCCCGATTCGCAGCTGGCGAAGTACCTCTACCAGCCGTAACTAGGACAGTCAGCCACAACCGGGATCCGTCATGCGAGACCGGCGGGCCCCCCCCCCCCGGGGCGCCCGGCGGGTTTTTGTGT
>JAEXRM010000147.1 GCA_023440865.1 Bacillota bacterium | reverse complement strand
CGGCAAACCGTCCCCGTGTTCAGGGCGGGCCCGATGGCGCCCAACGAGGGGGAGAAGCCGGCCGGAAAGCGGGGTGCCCCGCGATCCGCAACCCGGCAGGGCAAGCCCGTGCGTGCCGGAGAGGAGCGGGACATGCCGCCGCGGACCGTGACCGGCCAGGGCATGCCTGTGCGTACCGCAACGGAGCGGGATATGCCGCCGCGGCGGCCGACACCCCCAGCAGGAAGGACGGGCAGATGAGGATCCTCATTGCAGCCGGCGGAACCGGCGGACACATCAATCCGGGCCTCGCCATCGCGAGGGGAATCCGGGAAGCCCATCCGGAGGCGGAAATCCGTTTCGTCGGAACGGCGCGCGGGCTTGAGTCCAACCTTGTGCCGCGCGAAGGATTCGAGCTGTTGAAGATCGACGTGCGCGGCTTCCGGCGCAAGCTTTCATTCGACACGGTGAAGACATTCGCCGTCATGGTCAGGTCCCTCTTCCAGGCGGGCCGGCTGCTTGCGGCATGGCGCCCGGATCTGGTGATCGGCACGGGCGGCTATGTCTGCGGTCCGGTCCTGGCTGTCGCCGTCCTTCGGCGCATACCCACGCTTCTGCATGAATCGAACGCACTGCCGGGTGTGACAACCCGGCTGCTGGCCGCCCATGTGGGGCGTGTCGCCCTGAATTTCGAGGACGCCGCGGCCCGTCTGCCCAAGGGAACGCGGATGCGCGTGACCGGAAACCCCATCCGCCCGGCCATCCTTTCCGCCGACCGTGAAACGGCGCGCACACGGCTTGGCCTTGAGCGGAACGAGCCCTTCGTGACGGTTTTCTTCGGCAGTCTCGGATCCGCCACACTCAACCGGACGATGGTCGAGTTGCTTCGTTCGCATCCGGAGGGACTGGGTTTCCGGTTGCGGTTCGGCACCGGGATGAAGCATCACGCGGATGTGCTCGCGGCACTGGGCGGCGTCGTGCCGCCGGGCGTGGAGATTCTGCCGTACCTGCACGATATCGATGATTCGCTGGCAGCGGCCGATCTGGCGGTGTGCCGCGCCGGCGCCATGACCCCGGGTGAGCTGTGTGTGCTGGGCGTGCCGTCCATTCTCATCCCGTCTCCCTATGTGGCGGACAACCATCAGGAGTACAACGCCCGTTCGCTCGAGTCCCGCGGAGCCTCCGTCGTGGTGCTCGAGCAGGAGCTATCCGGCGACATCCTCTACCGGCAGATGAAAGCCATCCTGGAGGATGCCGGCATGCGCCGTCGGATGTCGGCGGCCGCCCTGCGGCTGGCACGGCGCGATGCCGGTGCGCGGATTCTGGAGATGGCGGGTGAACTGCTTCGCGAGGGTGGTGTGCGGTGAAGCGTCTGCGAAGGGTGCTGCTGCTGGCGGTGCTGCCATTGGGCGCGGTGATCGCCGTGCTGGCCTGGTCTCCGCTGCTTGCGGTGCGGACGCTGGATGTGACAGGGCAGTCGCGTGTCACGACCGCCCAGGTGCTTGAAGCGTCGGGATTGTCTGTCGGCGCGCATCCGTTCCTGCCGGTCGGCTGGCGGCGGAACGAGTGGCCGGAGACCAACCTGCGCCGCGCGGAACGGCAGATCGAGCGCCTGCCCTGGGTGGCGGACGCGCGAGTCGACTGGCTGCCCCTGCATGCCGTGCGCATCCGCGTCACGGAGCGAATCCCCTTTGCCCGTCTGCCCTACCTGGGTGGTTCGCTGCTGTTGGACGAGAGCGGCGTGGTGCTCGAGTCGGTCCGCGGCGGAGAGGCGCCGGCGGAATGCAAGGAGCTGCGGGGCATCGGCTTCACGGGCTACGTGAACGGGCGCAAGCCCGACATGGAGGATCCGCTGCTGCTGCAAACCGGTCTGCGCGTGCTGGCGGCTTTCCGCCACAGTGGCGGGAAGGAGGCGGATGCCCCCCGGTTGTACGACCTCGTGCGCTGGGTGGACGTGCTGGCGGTGGACCGCGTGCTCGTATCGCTGGATGACCGCATCACCCTCCGCCTCGATCCGACCGGCGACCTGCAATACATGGCGGATTTCGCAGGGGAAATCTTCTTCCGGCACATCGCGCCGCAAGAGAAGGGCATGATCGATTTCACGCGGGGCAGCGACCCCGCATTCATTCCCGAATGAACGGCCGTTCGGAGAGAACGGCCGTTGGACAGACAGAAGGAGGTGCTTTCATGATACCCATGCTCGGCCTGATCGTGGGCCTGCTGATCGGAATTCTCATTCCGATGCACATCCCGCAGGAGCTTTCGACTTATGCAGCCGTCGCCATCCTTGCAGCGCTCGATTCGGTGCTTGGCGGGGTTTGCGCCTCCATGGAGAAACGGTTCGACATCCGCATCTTCCTTTCGGGCTTTTTCGCCAACTCCGTGCTCGCGGCTCTGTTGGCCTTCATTGGCGACAAGCTGGGCATCCAGCTGTACCTTGCGGCCATCTTCGCCTTCGGCAACCGCCTGTTCATCAACCTGGGCGTGCTGCGCCGACACCTGATCAACCGGTATGAGGAGCGGCGCGCATCCTGATCCGGATCGCGGTTGCGCGGCGGGCGCATGGGTGAGCGCAACGGGTGGGCGTTTCCCGCGGACGGCGCAGCCGCCGCGCCGGGGGAAGGCCTTGTCGCGGAGGGGATCCCATATATGGGGATCCCGGTGAAAATGATTCCCATATCTTGCATTTGCGGGTCAATCTGATAGAATGGATCTGGGTCATGGCCGTATCGGCGGCCATGCGGCACACAGGCGGGAGAACGGTTCGGACGCTTCACGGAAGAAACGGCAGATACACCAGCAGCAGGCGGTGCGTACCGTCGGCGACACGGATGACATAAAGGGGGAAGCACACGTGCTGGAATTTGATCATGGCATGGATACCAACTACGCTCGCATCAAGGTGGTCGGCGTCGGCGGCGGCGGCAACAATGCCGTGAACCGCATGATTGCGGAGGGACTGCGCGGCATCGACTTCATCGCCGTCAACACCGACAAGCAGGCGTTGCACATCTCGCACGCCACAACGAAGATCCAGATCGGCGACAAACTGACCAAGGGACTTGGCGCGGGCGCCAATCCCGAGATCGGGGAGAAGGCGGCCAACGAGAGCCGCGATGAAATCGCCATGGCGATCAAGGATGCCGACATGGTGTTCGTGACCGCCGGCATGGGTGGCGGCACCGGTACCGGCGCCGCACCGGTCATCGCCCAGATCGCAAAGGAACTCGGCATCCTCACCGTGGGCGTTGTCACGAAACCCTTCGCCTTCGAGGGCCGCAAGCGCATGCAGTATGCCGAACGCGGCGTGGAGGCGCTTCGCGACGTGGTCGACACGCTGGTCACCATTCCGAATGAGCGGCTGCTGGCCATCGCCGACAAGAAGATGCCGCTGATGAAGGCGTTCAGCCAGGCGGACGACATTCTCCGTCAGGGCGTGCAGGGCATCTCGGACCTCATCACCGTGCCCGGCCTCATCAACCTCGACTTTGCGGACGTCCGCACCATCATGACGGACACCGGCCTTGCCCACATGGGCGTCGGTCGGGGCACCGGCGAGAACAAGGCGGAGGACGCGGCCCGCCAGGCCATCTCCAGCCCGCTGCTCGAAACCTCCATCGAAGGGGCGAAGGGCGTGCTCTACAACATCACCGGCGGACCCGATCTGGGCATGCAGGAGGTCAATACGGCCGCGGAGATCATCCAGGCGTCCGCCGACCCGGAAGCGAACATCATCTTCGGTGCGGTCATCGATGAGAACCTTTCCGATGAGGTCGTCATCACCGTCATCGCCACCGGCTTCGACAAGGCGATCGACCTGCGCCGGCCCGCCCTCGCACCGGCATCCCGCCAGGCCGAGACTGCGACGCGCGAGTCTGCGGCCGCGTCGGGCACCCCCGTCTACGGACATGCGGGTGCGGCGGACCGGCGTCCGGCGGCCACACACAAGCCGCTCGTCGTGGAAGATGAGCCGGAAGGCCCGGAAATCCCGACCTTCCTCAAGCGCAAGGGCTTCCGCTGAGACGGGGGGCGATCGCCATTCCGTGAGACGGCGTGCCGCGCGCAAGCCGGTTCCGGAAGCGGGAAAGGCACTGAAAAGGCATTGACAGCCGAAAGGGCACCGCTTATAATAAGAAGGCGGTTTGAAACCGCCTCTTGTTCGCCACTTTAGCTCATTCGGTAGAGCAATTCATTCGTAATGAATAGGTGGTGGGTTCGATTCCCACAAGTGGCTCCAAAAGCCCCGGAAGACGACTTCCGGGGCTTCTTGCCGCCTTGTGCGGTTGTGCCGCCTCATGACCTGCGTGCGGACATGAAAAACCCGTCCATCGCGGACGGGCGTCTTCGCTGCCGAATTGGCATGAGGAGGCCGGGATCAGTCGACGATGAAGGGCTTGACTTCGCCAAGGAAGGCATCGGTGTTCTCGGCGTGGGTTTCCACCTTGATGGGCTTGCTCAGGTCGAGGCTGAAAATGCCCATGATGGACTTCGCATCGACGATGTAGCGGCCGGAGGTGAGGTCGACGTCGAAATCGTACTTGTTGACGATGTTGACGAAATCCTTCACGTCATTGATCGACTTGAGCATGATGTTGAATGTCTTCATGTATGGATACCGCCTTTCTTGCGTTCAATCCTTCTTTCATGCACAATACTATCATAATGCCCGCTTTTGGAAACGTCAATCGGGGCGCGTTGCGGGCCGGGCAAAAATCGTTCCCGCAGACAGCCTCGCACGCCAAGGAAAGGCGGGGATGGGTGGCTCCGCCCGCCGCGGACGAGCCAGCCATCTTCTGCCGGCATGGGATCTCACGGAAGGAACGGGTCGATGGAGCACCAACGCCGCGTGGCGTTCGTCACGCTGGGCTGCAAGGTCAACACAAGCGAAACCGAGGGCATGCGCACCCTGTTCGAGGCAGCCGGATACCGTGTCGCCGCGGACGGGGAACCGGCGGATGTCTGCGTCATCAACACCTGTACGGTGACAGGGATGGGCGAGCGGAAATCGCGCCAGCAGATCAGGCGTGCGCGCAGGCTCAACCCCGGCGCGGTTGTCGCGGCGGTCGGCTGTTATGTCCAGGTATCACCCGACGAGGCCGCGGCCATCCCCGGAGTCGACCTCGTGCTGGGCAACAATCTCAAGCACCGCATCGTGCAGCTGGTCGAGGCCTGCATGGACCGAAGGATGACGCAAGACGGAGACGTCAGGCCTGTGGCCCATATTGTGGACCGGTGTGCCATGTCCGGCTTCGAGGAAATGCCGATCTCCGAGCTCCATGGGCAGACGCGCGCCTTTCTCAAGATACAGGACGGGTGCGACCGCTTCTGCGCCTACTGCATCATCCCGTACGCCCGCGGTCCCCTGCGCAGCCGCAGGACCGCCGATGTGCTGGCCGAGGCGGGGCGGCTGGCGGCGAAGGGCTACAGCGAGATGGTGCTGACCGGCATCCATCTGACATCGTTCCGGGACGACACCGGCCAGGACGGGCTCGCGCACCTCATGGAGGCACTCGACGCGATACCGGGGATAGAACGCATCCGGCTGGGGTCGCTCGAGCCTGTCTTTCTCACGCCGGCTTTTCTGGACCGGCTCGCCCGGACAAGAAGCTTCTGCCCGCATTTTCACCTGTCGCTGCAAAGCGGCTCCGAGGGCGTGCTCAAGCGCATGAACCGACGGTATTCGCCCAATGCGTACCGTGCCATCCTCCGGGAAATCCACCGCAGGTTTCCCGATGCGGCCGTCACGACGGACGTGATGGTGGGCTTTCCGGGCGAGACCGACGAGGAATTCGGGGAGTCGCTGGCCTTCTGCAGGGAAGCCGGATTCGCGTGGATGCATGTGTTCCCGTATTCGCCCCGGAAGGGAACACCTGCGGCTGAACGGCCCGACCAGGTGCCCAAGGCGGTCAGGGACACACGCGCCGCAGTCATGGGCGCGCTTGCGGAAACCATGCGGACGGAGTTCCAGCAGCGGATGTGCGGCCGTTCCTTCCCGGTGGTGTTCGAGCATCCGGTGCCGGGCAGGCCGGGCTTCGTGGAGGGGTACACGCCCAACTACATGCTGGTCGCGATGCCGGGTGGTCCCGAGTTTGCCGGCACATGCCAGAACGTGCTCCTTGAAAAGCCTGACGGAGAGAGGCTGACAGGCCGGCCCCTCCTGATGGCGGACGGGGAAAAGGGTTTGCCATCGGGGGGCGCGGTGCGGTAAGATAAGGGTATTCATCCAGCCAGTGCATCGAACGGGCCATGTTGGCGGACGCACAGGACAACGCTTCCGGACGGAAACGCCGGAGAGGGGGACGATATGGGCGGCGAAACCATGATGTTCAACTATGACAAGGACAACCGCAATCAGGCGCGTGAAATCATCCTGAGCGTCTATGCGGCGCTGAAGGAG
>JAEXRM010000116.1 GCA_023440865.1 Bacillota bacterium | reverse complement strand
TCCTGTATCTGCAGGCCGTCGTCGGACTGTGAGGCGATCATGACCAGACAGCTGTCCATCCTCGGATCCACCGGATCCATCGGCACGCAGGCCCTCGAGGTGTGCGAACACCTCGGCATCGGCGTGTGCGCGCTCGCGGCAGGGTCCAATCTGCTGCTGCTGGAGGAGCAGATCCGGCGGTTCCGGCCCAGGCTGGCCGTCATGGCCGACCAGACGCAGGCGCGGCTGCTCGCGGTCGCGGTGGCCGATACGGGAACCCGCGTGCTGGGCGGCCGGGAGGCCCTGCTGGAAGCGGTCACGCTGCCCGAGGCGGATACGGTCCTGACCTCGGTGGTCGGTTCGGTGGGGCTCGGGCCCACGCTCGAGGCATTGCAGGCCGGAAAACGCATCGCCCTGGCCAACAAGGAGACGCTGGTTGCCGGCGGCAGTCTCGTGATGCCCCTGGCCCGCGGGCGGAATCTGACCATCCTGCCTGTCGATAGCGAGCACTCGGCCCTGTTCCAGGCGCTGGCCGGGAACCGGGCCGAAGACGTCGAATCGCTTGTACTGACCGCATCCGGCGGACCGTTCCGCGGTTATTCCACCGCGCAGCTCGAGCATGTGACACGCGAGCAGGCCCTCAAGCATCCGAACTGGTCGATGGGCAGCAAGATCACCATCGATTCGGCCACCATGATGAACAAGGGGCTCGAGGTCATCGAGGCCCATTGGCTGTTTGATGTGCCGGCAGACCGCATCGAGGTCGTGGTGCACCCGCAGAGCATCGTCCATTCGGCCGTCGCGTACCGTGACGGGTCCATGATGGCGCAAATGGGCGCCCCGGACATGCGCATCCCCATCCAGCTGGCCCTGACCTGGCCGGAACGCAGGCACAACCCTTTCCGCCGCGTCTCCCTGACGGACATCGGCACCATGACTTTCGAGAAGCCCGACTTTTCTGTGTTCCGTTGTCTCGGTTTCGCCTTCGCCGCGCTCCGGAGCGGCGGAACGGCGCCTGCCGTCCTCAACGCAGCCAACGAGAAGGCCGTCGCGGCGTTTCTTGAAGGCAGGATCCCCTTCGCCCGCATCCCGGACATCATCGGGGAGGTGCTGGCCCGGCACACCACGATCGGGGATCCGGACCTTGCCACCATCAACTGGGCTGACGCCGAGGCGCGACGCCTGGCCGATGCGGCGGTGGGCGCCCTGCAGCCATGAACAGCCCCGACCCGCAAGCATGACAGCGAGCCACGCCGGCACGGCGCCCGTCGCGCCGCAGCCGCGATTCCCGACCTGATAAGGAGTCCGCATGAATCTGATCGTCGCCTTGATTGTCCTGAGCCTTCTGATCCTGGTCCACGAGCTGGGGCATTTTCTTGTTGCCAAGGCATGCGGCATCCGCGTGCTCGAGTTTTCGATGTTCATGGGTCCCAAGCTGGTTTCCTTGACAAAGGGGGAAACGGTTTACACCCTCCGGCTCATCCCCATGGGCGGGTATGTGAAGATGGAGGGGGAGGAAGCGGCCTCGGACGATCCGCGCGCCTTCAACCGGCAGAAAATCTGGAAGCGGTTTCTCGTGGTGGCTGCCGGTCCCGCGATGAACGTGGTGCTCGCCTTCGTGCTGATGACCGCGTACATCCTGTCCGCCGGCGTGATGACGAACCGCATCCTCGCTTTCGGTGACATGTCGCCGCTTCCGGCGGCGGGCATGAAGGCGGGAGACCGTCTCGTGTCCTGGAACGGCCGGGCGATCCACGATCTGTCGACCGATGTGAACCTGTTCCTGTACAACGCCGACGACAAGCCGGTGGACATCGGCTGGACCGATGCGGCGGGCGTCCGGCACGAGGCGGAGGTCACGCTGGCGCGCACAACACCGACCTATCGCCTTGGCTTCTCGGTGACCATGGTCGATGGCGTCGCAAGCAACGTCATCGACCTTGTCGAGCCGAATTCGCCGCTCGAGAAGGCCGGTCTCAAGCCGGGCGATGTGATCGTGCTCGTCGACGGGCAGGAGACGAAGAACCGCCAGGACATCGTCGACTGGCTCAATGGGGGGCGCGGCGAAGGCAACCCGCCCGTCACGCTGACCGTGCACCGCGGCGAGTCCTCGCTGATCTTCCGCGACATCACGCCGTTCATGGACTCGCGCGCCACCATCGATGCGGACTTCGTCATCGAGAACCCGGGTCTGTTCGGTGCCCTGGGGGGTGCCTGGAACTACTCCGCATCCACCATCCGCATGGTGCTCACAACCGTCGGGTGGCTGTTCACCGGTCAGGTGTCCTTCACGGAGGTGTCCGGTCCGGTCGGCATTGTCGGCACCATCGGCAGCGTCGTGCAGCGGGAACCCACGCTGGCGGACAAGCTGCTGGGACTGGCTAGTCTCGGCGCCATGCTGAGCCTGAACCTGGGTGTGATGAATCTCATTCCCTTCCCGGCACTTGACGGCAGCAAGCTCGCGCTGCTCGTCATCGAGAAGATCCGCCGCCGTCCCCTGCCGCCGGAGAAGGAGGGGCTGATCTCCCTGATCGGTTTCTCGCTGCTGATCCTGCTGCTGGTGGCGACCCTGATCAACGACATCCCCAGGTGGTTGCTATAGACGGCGCGCGTCGCCTGTTGCCGGACGGTTTCCGGCAAGAGCCGCAACGGTTGCTGCAACTGCCCCACATGGCAGTTGCATCTCCCGAGCGGCTCTAGCCGAAAACACGTTTGGGAAGCCGGCTTGAGCGAATCGGGGCCGGCTGCGCGAGGCTGACAGGCGGCAGTTTGCCGGCGTGAGAATCTTTCTTTTGGCAGGAGCACAGCATGAACACATCCTTCACCCCAGCCCGCCGCAACACCCGCACCGTCCGCATCGGTTCCGTGCCGGTCGGCGGCGGCGCGCCCGTCGCCATCCAGTCGATGACCAACACGCGCACCGCCGATGTGGCGGCCACACTGGCGCAGATTCACGCGCTCGAGGCGGCAGGCTGCGACATCGTCCGGGTTGCCGTTCCGGACATGGCGGCCGCACAGGCGATCCGCGACATCAAGGCGGAGATGTCGATCCCGCTGGTGGCGGACATCCACTTCGATTACCGCCTGGCGATCGCGGCCATGGAGAACGGCGTGGACAAGATCCGTCTCAATCCCGGCAACATCGGCGGGGCCGACCGGGTGAAGGCCGTGGTCGATGTCGCGCGCGAACGCGGCGTGCCCATCCGCATCGGGGTGAACGCAGGTTCGCTCGACAAGGCGCTGCTGGCGAAATACGGGGGCGTCTGCCCGGAAGCGCTGGTTGAAAGCGCCATGGCGCATGTCGGTCTGCTGGAGGCCGAAAACTACCGGGAGATCCTCATCTCGGTGAAGTCGTCGAACGTGCCGCTGGCCATGGCAACGCACCGGCTGCTCTCGGATCGGACGGATTATCCGCTGCATATCGGCGTCACGGAGGCGGGCACGCCCTACAGGGGCATCATCAAGAGCGCGGCCGGCATCGGTGCGTTGTTGCTCGAGGGCATCGGGGACACCATCCGGGTGTCCCTGACCGGTGATCCTGTCGAAGAGGTGCGGGCCGCCAAGGAGATCCTGCGTGCCTGCGGCCTCTACCGCAAGGGCATCGAGTTCATCTCGTGCCCGACCTGCGGACGGACGGAAATCAACCTCATCGCCATCGCAGAACAGGTGGAGTCGGCACTCGGGGATATCGACGTCCCACTGAAGGTGGCTGTCATGGGCTGCGCCGTCAACGGACCCGGCGAAGCCCGCGACGCGGACATCGGCATTGCCGGCGGACGCGGGGAGGCGCTCCTGTTCCGCAAGGGAGAGATCATCCGCAAGATGGCGGAGGCCGACATCGTGCCGCAGCTGGTGGCGGAAGTGCGCCGTCTCGCCGATGCATACCGGGAGGGGACGAACGGCTGAGCCCGGCCGGGGCGGCACGGCAAGGACCGCAACACCTCCCTGTCAGGCCCATGGACGCCCCGAAACAGGCTGTCATGGGCGGAACACAATTCAGGACGCCGTTTCGGCTGATTGAAACGCCGAAAAAGTGTTACATACACAATGATGGTCGAGGGCCGAATGGCCCGACGGAGGAACCTGCCGATGAAATGCCCGTATTGCGCCGACCAGGAGGACAAGGTCATCGATTCCCGGCCAACCGACGACGGCACCACCATCCGCCGGCGTCGGGAGTGTCTGAAGTGCCACAAGCGCTACACCACCTACGAGAAGGTGGAGAGCCTGCCCATCCTCGTGATCAAGAAGGACGGGTCCCGCCAGCCTTACGAGCGCGAGAAGCTGCAGAAAGGCATCCTGCGGGCCTGCGAGAAGCGCAATGTGTCCATGGACCAGCTCGAGCGGCTCGTTGACAGCATCGAGGCCCAGATATACAATTCGCTTGAGCGTGAAATCACCACCGAATTCATCGGCGAGCTCGTGATGGAGAAACTGCGCGATCTCGACGAGGTGGCCTACGTGCGGTTCGCCTCCGTGTACCGCCACTTCAAGGACATCAATACCTTCATGAGCGAGCTGTCCAAACTGCTCGAAAGGAAATGACCGGGTCCGGGCCGGACGGCCCGGCGGCGTGGCACGGGGTGTCAGTGTCGGGAACGGGGGAGGGCTTGTCGGCTCCTCCGGGAGATCCATGCGGGAAACGTGTGCCTGAGGTGCCAGCATGACGATGAAGACCGGGGACGTCAAGATCAGCGACATCATCAAGAAGACGCTGGACGCCATCGAAAAGAGCCGGTCCGCCATCTTCGACATCGCCGAGGGGGCGCGGCGCGAGGTGGAGGCGCTGCGCAACGAGATCCGGACGCTGCAGGCCGATGTGACCGCCATCATCACGGAGACGGACCGGCTCGAGATCGAGCTCAAGCGCAGCATGACCCTGTTGTCGGCCATCAACCGCGAATATGCGAAACACACCCAGGAGGAGATGCGCCTGGCCTATGAGGCGGCCGATCGCGTGCGGGTGTCGCTGGCCGTCAACCGTGAACGCGAGAAGCAGGGCATCCAGAAGCGAAACGATCTCGAACTGCGGCTCAAGGCGACCATCGAAACCGTGAACAAGGCCGAGCAGGTCGTCGTGCAGGTCGGCGCCGCACTCAATTTCCTGTCCGGCGACCTTGCCAACCTCGGCGAGCAGATGGAGTCGGCCGACAACAAGCGCCTGCTGGCCATGCGCGTCATCCGGGCCCACGAGGAGGAGCGCAGCCGCATTTCCCGTGAAATCCACGACGGCCCGGCGCAGGCCATGTCGAACGTGGTGCTCAAGGCGGAGATCATCGAGAAGCTGTTCGATGTGGACATCGCCAAGACCCGCGCCGAGCTGGCCAACCTCAAGACCATCACGCGCAACTCGCTGCAGGATGTCCGGCGCATCATCTACGACCTGCGCCCGATGTCGCTTGACGACCTTGGCCTGAAACCCACGCTGACGAAGTACCTCGAAAGCTTCATGAACGACTTCGGCATCCGCACCGAGTTGCAGTTCCGCGGCGAGGAGCGCCGGCTCGACAACAAGAACATCATGCTGACGATCTTCCGGACCATCCAGGAGTGCCTGTCGAATGTCCGCAAGCATGCCAACGCACAGAGCGTCCAGGTCATCGTCGAGTTTGCCCAGAAAGCCATCCTGCTGCGTGTCAAGGATGACGGGCAGGGGTTCGACACGACCTCGCTGGGCGACACCAAACTCAATTCCGGCGGCGGATTCGGGCTCTTCGGCATGCGCGAGCGCATCGACCTGCTCGATGGCACCGTCGAATTCGACTCCACACCCGGGAAGGGCACCACTGTCCGCGTCACATTGCCATATGATGCCAAGGAGGAATGAGATGGAGATCATTCGCATCCTCATCGCCGAAGACCACGCCATGATCCGTGAAGGGCTCAAGCAGCTGCTCGAGATGGAACCGGACATCAAGGTCGTGGCGGTTGCCGCGGACGGCCGGCAGGCGGTCGACGCCTATGTGTCGATGCGTCCGGACGTGGTGCTGATGGACGTGAACATGCCCCGCATGAACGGTCTCGAGGCCATCCGAGAAATCCGGGAGAAGGATGCGGAGGCGCGCGTGCTGATGCTGACGATCCATCAGGACCGCGAATACCTGTTCAAGGCGCTCGAACTCGGTGCCATGGGGTATGTGCTCAAGGATGCGGAATCGCGCGTGCTCGTCGAGGCCATCCGCACGATCCATTCCGGTCAGACCTACATCCATTCGAGCATGGCCCGCGAGCTCATCACCGAGTTCAAGCGCATCAAGAGCGGAGACGACAACCCCAACCAGCTCTCGGACCGCGAACGCGACGTCCTGAAGCTGCTGGCGAAGGGTCTGGTCAACCGCGAGATCGCCAACCAGCTCTTCATCAGCGAAAAGACCGTCAAGAACCACATATCGAACATCTTCCGCAAGCTCGACGTGCAGGATCGCACGCAGGCGGCGGTCTACGCGCTGAAGCACCATCTGGCGGAGTGAGCATCACTGTGCCACACATATGGGCCACCCGGGTCAACTGGGCCCCATGGAACCGATGAGCCACTTGGGACACAGTCCTGCCGGACACCGTATGGGAAGCATCCTTCCCATACGGTGTCTTTTTGCGCAAACCGGCTGAGGGAAAGCCTTTCCATGCATGTGCGTCAGGATGCGGGGTCGAATCCGGTCGAATCCGCGCACCTGCACTAGGACCCAGGTCCCGGTCCGGCCGGGACAGCGTGGTCCCAAAGATGCGCCTCGGGATGGATTCCAGGATGCATGGACCGCGGTATACTGGAATCACAGAAAGCGAACAGACACAACAGCCAAACAACCAAACAGCTAACAGCAGCCAGCAACCTGAATGACAAAGGACGAAAGTGGTAATCAATCAATAGGGCGTCGAACTCCCCGCCAGACGGGGCAGGAACAAGGAGGATAATCTTATGTTGAAAATGATCGTGAAGTTGCAGAACATGTTCAAGAACGAAAAGGGACAGGGTATGGTGGAATACGGCCTCATCATCGGTCTGGTGGCCATCGTTCTGATCGGCGTGCTGAGCGCACTCAGCGGCGATGGTGGGCTGACCGGCATCTTCGAACGCATCACGGGTGCACTCGGCACTGCTGCCGCCCAGTAAGCGGCTTCGGCGCATCACTGACTGGATGGCCGAATGGTCGGTGCTAGAAAGAGATCTTCGGTCAACCGTCATCATGGTCAGCATGTATCATTATGCCACTTGATTGCATCCAGGTCGCGTCATGCGAAGAGGATGCAGCCATGAAAGGAGTTCCACCATGTTTAAAGCCGTGCGTGCGATTCGGAAGATGCTTCTGAAGCAGGAAGGTCAGGGCATGGTGGAATACGGTCTGATCATCGGCCTTGTCTCGGTCCTGTTGATCGGCGCCCTCACAGCCTTGTCCGGAGATGATGGGATTGGTGGTTCATTCCAACAGGTGACGGACACCTTGACATGGGTCCTCACACAGTGAAGTTCAGCCAGACCATGCTGCAGCATGATTGAATGCTATTTGCATCCGGCCTGGGCAGATGACCGGACAACCCATGGAAGGAAGCGGACTGGGGAATCCCGAAGGCGATGGGCTGGGTGGGTTCCCCTTTGCTTTTGTCATGGCAGCCTGATGAGACAAGCAAGTCAACCTGGGGGTGGAGATGGAGCGATTGCATCGTAAACGCACGTTCCCGAAGGGAAGCCGGGGACAGTCCATGGTGGAGACGGCCCTCGTGCTGCCCATCATCGTGCTGCTGCTGATGGCCATCATCGATTTCGGCCTGCTGTTCAACAACTATATCGTCCTGTCGAACGCCTCGCGTGAGGCGGCCCGAAAAGCGGCAGTCGGCGCAACCAATGCTGAGATCGTCTCGACCGTCGATGCCCTTACGGGAACGCTCGACGACACCTTGCGCACGGTGACGATCACGCCGGACGCAAGTCTTCGCAAGCACGGTGTACAGGTGACTGTGGCCGTCCGGTATGAAAGCCGTCTTGTCACACCCATCATCGGCGCGTTCTTCACCGATGGCACCGCCATCCTGAACGTGCAGACGGTCATGCGGGTCGAATGACGGTTGCACCGCCGCAAAAAGGGAATACTCCACATGATGGGCATTACGAATGATGGGACTCATCGCGATTGTAACGGGGGAGAACGTTCTGTATGGGCAAGATCAACAAGAAGGCACTGATCATCTCGCTTCTGCTGACGGTTGTCTGCGCGTTGCTGTTGTTCGGGTACATGCGTACCCTCAAGACGCCTGCAGCGGAGACACCGAAGACCTCGATCCCTGTATCGGTCCGCGACATCGGCGTGGGCGAGGCCATCAAGCCCGAGGATATCCGCATGTTGGAGGTTGGCACCGATTCGGTTCCCGAAGGCATCTTGACTGACAGGACGGAGCTTGAGGGGAAGTATGCAGGCGCGGCGATCCTTGTGGGCGAACCGTTTCGGGAATTACGACTCACAACGAAGGAAGAGCTGCCCCTGTCGCACAATCTGCCGGCCGGCCTTCGCGCCGTGAGCATCTTCATCAACGAGGCCAACCTGCTTTCCATGCAGATCGTGCCCGGTGACCGCATCGATCTGATCGCATCCTGGTCGCTCAAGACCAAGGAGGGCGACGAAGTCCAGTTGACGAATACCGTGCTTCAGGACATCGGTGTACTTGCGATTGGGCCCAACCGCGTGCTAGAGGACAATGCCGTCAAACCGGCCACGGCCTCGAACAATGTCGAGGACATGCCCAAGACGATCACACTGGCCGTCACGCCCGAGCAGGCCGAGCAGGTGATCTTCAACACGCAGTACAGCTCCTTCACCCTGGCGCTGCGCGGGTATGGCGATGATGAAGTGATCAAGACCGAGGGTGTAGTCATCACCGACATGATACCCCAGCGTTTGCTGCCGTTCGCGGTCATGCCGGGCGAGGCATCCAAATCGGGTAGTTCATCCGGCGGAAGCGCTGCGGACGGATCCTCCGACGGCGGCAGCGGCGCCGCGGCCGCCATTCCATGAGGGCACCGGACCGGGCGAAGGTGGGCCGCATGGCGTATACCTGACAATGTCCGGATGACCTGATAGAATGAGAAAAAAACGTGGAGGCAGGACATGGATGACGGAACCATCAAGATCGTCGTCGTCGACGATTCGAGGGACACGGTGGACAACATCGTGACCCTCCTTTCCATCAGCGGAAGGAACATCGAAGTGGTCGGCACGGCAAACGGCGGGCGTGACGGCGTGAAGGTCGTCCAGAAAATGCAGCCCGACATCGTCCTGATGGACATCAACATGCCCGATCTCGACGGTTTGACCGCAACCGGCATCCTGACCGCGTCCATGCCCGATCTCGGCGTCATCATCATGTCCGTGCAGGGCGAGCAGGAGTACCTCAAGAAGGCCATGTCCGCCGGTGCGCGCGAATACCTCATCAAACCCTTCACGTCCGACGACCTGCTCGCCTCGATCGAGAAGACCTACGAGATGCAGAACCGGCGCAAGCATGGTTCCCGTTCTCCGGACCAGAACATCCAGAGCCGCGTCTTCTCGATCTTCAGCACAAAGGGCGGGGTAGGCAAGACCACCATCGCATGCAACCTGGCGGTGGCGCTTGCCAGAACGACCAAGAAGCGCGTGGCGCTGATCGACCTCGACCTGCAGTTCGGCGATGTGGCCGTGATGATGAACCTTTCGGTGAAGAACACCCTGTACGATCTGGTGCGCGACCTCAAGAACGTCGATTCTGACATCGTCAACGATTACCTCACGACCCATTTCACCGGGGTACATGTGCTGCCGGCGCCACTGAAGCCCGAATATGCCGAGTTCATCGACGCCAAGCAGATCGAGAAGGTCATCGGCCTGCTGGCGGGCAACTTCCACTACATCATCATCGACCTGCCCGCCGCGCTGTCCGAGATCGTGCTGACGGCACTCGACGCGTCGGAACGCATTCTGGTGGTTTCCACACTCGACCTGCCCACCATCAAGAACGTGAAGGTGGGGCTCGATCTCATGGAATCGATCAAGTATCCGCGCGAGAAGCTGCATGTCATCCTCAACAAGGCGTCCGAGCTGTTCGGCATCAAGTACCGCGAATTCGAGGATGCGGTGGGGCATCCGATCTGGTCGCTGATGCCCGAGGACAGCACGACGGTCATCACTTCCGCCAACAAGGGCATTCCGTTCGTGATGACCCGCGAGGACACGAAGGTGGCCAAGGCCGTCTTCGGCATGTCGGAAATGCTGGAAAATCCAGAGGGCGGCGGCAAACGCGAGGATGCCAAGCCGGCAAAGAAGAAATGGTTCTGAGGAACCGGCGCAATCCGTTGCACCGAATGAACCGACACCAAGCAAGCGCATGTTGCACACCTCATCCGTATGGAATTCCGCCAGGGAGGTTTGACCGATGGGACTGCTCGAACGTCTGCAGATGGAGAAGGACGACGACGGCAAGAAAACCGGTGTGAAGCCCGGGCCGGGTGGTCGTGAGGAAGTACGCGAGGATCCGTACAAGGATTTGAAGAAGAAGATCTTCGACCGTGTGGTGGAGGAGGTCCATATCCGCGATGAGGACGAGGGGGCGGAGACCGGGGAAGTCGAGGAGGCGATCCGGGTCATCGTCAACGAGGTCATCGAGAAGGAAGCGGCATACATCACCCGCAATGAGCGGGGGTTCATCGCCCGGGACATCATCAACGAGACCATCGGGTTCGGACCCATCACTCCGTTGCTTTCCAACCCCGATGTGTCCGAGGTCATGGTCAACGGTGCCAACCTGGTCTATGTCGAGAAGAAGGGCAAGCTCGAACTCAGCGGTGTCCGGTTCAACGACAACGAGCATGTCATGCACATCATCGAGCGCATCGTCGCCCCCATCGGGCGGCGCATCGACGAGAGCTCGCCGATGGTCGACGCCCGCCTGCCCGACGGCTCGCGCGTCAACATCATCATTCCGCCGCTGGCGCTGAACGGGCCGACCATCACCATCCGCAAGTTTTCCGAGAAACCGTTCACGGTCAACGACCTCATCCGGTTCGGCACGTTTTCGCCGGAGGTGGCGCAATTCCTCAAGGCCTGCGTCGAGGCCCGCCTGAACATCGTGGTCTCCGGCGGCACCGGCTCGGGCAAGACGACGACCCTCAATGTCATCTCCTCGTTCATTCCGGAGGACGAGCGCATCGTCACCATCGAGGATGCAGCCGAGCTCCAGCTCAAGCAGCAGCACATCGTCCGGCTCGAGACGAGACCGCCGAACGTCGAGGGACGCGGCGCCGTCACCATCCGCGACCTGGTCCGCAACTCCCTGCGCATGCGCCCCGACCGCATCGTCGTCGGCGAGGTGCGCAGCGGGGAGGCGCTCGACATGCTGCAGGCCATGAACACCGGCCATGACGGCTCGCTGACGACCGGACACGCCAACACCCCGCGCGACATGCTCGCCCGCCTGGAAACCATGGTGCTGATGGCCGGCATGGACCTGCCGGTGCGGGCCATCCGCGAGCAGATCGCCTCCGCCGTGGACCTCATCGTGCAGCAGTCGCGCCTCAAGGACGGTTCCCGCCGCCTCACGCACATCACCGAGGTGGTGGGCATGGAGGGCGAGGTGGTCACCCTGCAGGATATTTTCGTGTTCCGCGAGGAAGGCCGTGACAACATGGGACGCATCACGGGACGCATGGTTCCGACGGGCATCAAGCCCAAGTTCATGGAGAAGCTGCTCAAGACGGGCGTGGTGCTGCCCGCGGACATCTTCGTGGAAACCCGCTGAAGGAGTGTGATTGGATGCAATGGCTGATTGTACCGGCGGCCGGCGGCCTGCTGATGTTCCTCTACAGTCTGCTCAAGCCGATGTTTGTGCATGACGTGCCGATGGAACGGCTCGGCCGGTTTGTCAATCCGACGGAGGCCGCGGCGGCCGAGGCCCCTGCGCGCAAGAAACAGGAGTACCGCCAGGGCATCGGCGTGCTCGCGCGCGGCATCGAGCGCAGCGGCCTGTTCTCACGGTATCGGACCAATCTGCGCAAGACCCTCATCCGGGCGAACATCCTGATGAAGCCCGAGGAATTCATCGCATTCCAGGTGGTCGCATTCCTGCTGGGCTTTGTCATCGGCCTGATGGCGACCGGCTTGGGTCTGCTGCCGCTTGTCACCGCCACGGTGGGCGTTTTCATGCCGTCCGTCTTCGTCAGGAGCCGCATCAAGACCCGCCTGCGCATGGTGAACACCCAGCTGGGCGACACGCTCGCCATCCTGTCGAACGCTTTGAAGGCCGGCCACAGCTTTTTCCAGGCCATCGACTCCGTTTCGAAGGAAATGACCGGCCCGATCGCGGAGGAATTCACCAAGCTCCAAAAGGAGATCAGCTTCGGTGTGAACACGGAAACCGCGCTCGAGAACATGGTCAGCCGCGTCGGCAGCGAGGACCTGGAGCTGATGGTCACCGCGGTGCTCATCCAGCGGCAGATCGGCGGCAACCTGGCGGAAATCCTGGACAACATCTCCAGCACGATCCGCCAGCGGGTGAAGATGAAGGGGGAGATCAAGGCGCTGACCGCCCAGGGGCGCATGTCCGGCTGGGTCATCGGCGGGCTGCCGTTCGTGCTGGCCGGCATGATGGGCATCATGAGCCCGGACCAGCTCAAGCTGTTCATCACCGAGC
Organism: Bacillota bacterium; assembly: GCA_023440865.1. Classification (GTDB taxonomy): domain Bacteria; phylum Bacillota; class Clostridia; order DSM-8532; family DSM-8532; genus JAEWSN01. Next base: position 8,601 of record JAEXRM010000116.1, on the reverse strand, counting down.
CGCTTGGCTTCGTCATGATCGGCATGGCCCTCCTGTCCGAGGGCATCGGCATCCTGTTTGTGAAAAAGATCGTGAACGTCGAAGTCTGAGCGGAGGTGCCGGATGTCGCCCATCATTGTTCTCCCATTGCTGATTCCCTTCACCTTCCTGTTGTACACGCTGCTCAACCGCGGCGTGGATGTGCAGCACAGCGTGAAGTCAAGGCTCGAGCACATCCGCAACGAGGGCGTGCAGGATGTCGACGAGGTGTACAGCCGCTCGTTCACGGATCGCGTGATCAAGCCCGCGCTCGATGGCATCGGCCGTTTCCTGATGCGGCTCGCGCCGGCGGAGAAGGTTTCCGGTCTCGAAAAAAAGATCGTCATGGCAGGAAGACCTTACGGACTGAGCGCGAAGAACTGGTACGGCATCCAGACCGTTTTCACGACCGTGCTGCCCCTGCTGCTCGTGCTGCTGCTGCTGCGTGCCGGCGCGGAGCTTCCGAAGGCCCTGCTCGCCGTGGCGGCCGTTGTCGCGATCGGCTTCCTTCTGCCGAACATGATCCTCAACGGCAAGATACGGGATCGACAAAAAAGCATCCTCAAGACGATGCCGGATGTCATGGATCTGCTGACGGTCAGCGTCGAGGCGGGGCTGGGGTTTGACGCCGCCCTCTCGAAGGTGGTCGAGAAGATGCCGGGGGTGCTTTCGGAAGAATTCCAGGTGCTGCTTTCGGAAATCAAGGTCGGCAAATCGCGCAAGGATGCCATGTACCAGATGGCGGACCGTATCGGCGTGCAGGATTTCCGCAGCTTCATCAGCGCCGTCGTCCAGGCGGACCAGCTGGGTGTGAGCCTTGGCCGGGTGCTGCGCATCCAGTCCGAGCAGATCCGCCTCAACCGCCGGCAGCGCATCCAGGAGAAAGCGATGAAGGCGCCGATCAAGATGCTCATCCCCATGGTCGTCTTCATCTTTCCCGCCATTTTCATCGTGCTGCTCGGGCCGACCGCCATCAACCTGATGCACATGTTCGCCTCGCAGCAGTGAGCCGGGAGGCCGGACGTGGGATGCCCCGAAACCCGCCCGGGGCCTGAAACCGCGTTCACAAGAAATCAATGCGGCTCCCGTTGTTTTATGATATCATGTGTCCGATCCCGTTTTGTCGATTGATCGCGGGGGAGGGCGCATGCTGATCAAGGGAGCCGGAAAAAGACTGAAGTTCGACACCCTTGGTTGGAGTCTGCTTTTGCTAACCGTTTTGCTTGCAGGCACAGCCGTCTTTGCCGGCTTGCTTCATGAACGGTACACACTGGCCGATTCCTTCAGCCTGATGTCCAACACCATCCATTTCGTGGCGGAGTTCTCCTCCATCCTTGTCTGCATGAGCATCTTCCTGATCGCCTTCTTTTCCTACCCGTTCCTGCCGAACACGAAGCTGCTGGCCGCCGGCTACACGTTCTGCGCCACCGGCCTGTTCGACGCGCTGCACCTGATCTCCTATTCCGGTTACCTGCTGTTCCCCTTTCCGGAGGAGATTGCGGTACGCAGTGCCGTGTTCCAGATCGTTTCGCGACTCATCGGCTCCATCGGGCTTCTGGTGACGGTCCTGGTTGCCGAAAACCGGCAGCTGCATGTCCGCTGGTGGGCGTGGCTCGCCGCGATGCTGGCCTTCCTCGGCGGCCTGGTCTGGCTTCTCGTCTGGAACCCGTTCGGGATCATCTGGCAAATGCCGGATGGAACCATGGCCGTTCAGGTCGAGGTGATCCAGTATCTGACCATCGCGCTGCTGTTCATCACGCTGGTGCTGTCATTCCGCCATTTCGCCGTTCTTGGCGACCGGCAGCTGATGGCCATGACCGCCGCCCTTGCGCTGCTGCTTGGCTGCGAGGTCCTTTCGGTCAGCGTGCCGCCTCATTCCCTGTATGGCGACGGACTCGCGCACCTGCTGCGCTTCTTCGGGCAATTGCTGCTGTTCGAGGTGTTTTTCGTCACGGGCATCCGCAGACCCTACCAGCTGCTTTCCGAATCGAAGGAGTCACTGAACAAGTATGTGAACGAACTCGACCGCCAGGTCGAGGACAGGACGGCCGAGCTGACGCGCGCCAATGCGCGGCTCCTCGCGGATGTCGAGATGGCGCGCGACGTGCAGCGCTCGATGCTGCCTGCCGCGCTGCCGCAGGGAGAGACCGTCCGGTTCACGGCCGGTTATGTGCCGGCGGAGCAGCTCAGCGGCGACTTCTACGATGTCTTCAAGATCGATGCGAACCGCTTCGCACTCTGCGTGGGCGACGTCGCCGGTCATGGCGTGTCCGCGGCCATGCTGACGGTATTCGCCTTTCAAAGCGTGCAGTCGCTGCTGGAGGAATCGCGTGGCGCCGGCGTCATTCTGCCTTCCTTCGTCCTCAAGCACCTGTACGAGAGCTTCAATCAGGCGAATTTCCGCGACGAGCTGTACATGGTGCTTTTCTATGCCGTCTACAACATGGAGACGGGCATCCTGTCCTTCGCCAATGGCGGGCTGAACACGACACCCGTCCGCATCCGGCCCGACGGCAACCTGCTCGAGCTCGAAGCCGAAGGCATGGCCATCTGCCGCATGTTCGACCTGGTCAAGCCGCAGTTCCAGAACCGCCAAATCCTGCTTTTTCCGGGCGACAAGCTCGTGATGTACACGGACGGACTCATCGAGGCCCGCTCGCCCGCCGGCGAGATTTACACCCAGGAACGGCTTCACGCCGTACTGCGCGAGGGCGCCCGTCTCGGCGCGGAGGTGCTGCGCGAGGTGATCCTGCAGGACGTCCGCGCCTTTGCCGGCCAGGAGAATCCGACAGATGACATCACCCTGCTCATCATGGAAGTGACCCTGCCTTTCTGAGCGGCGCGAGGATCCGCGTCCGCATTCATGTTCGATTCCGCGACGGAGGTATGACGCATGCAGGATATGCGGCGCAATCCATCCCTGTGGACCGCCAACATCGCCCTTGTGGCGGGCCTGGTGCTTTTCTCGGTGTTGGCCACCTTGCTGGAGGGCATACCGGGCTTCATGGCCAATCCGGTCGCCCGGTATGGCCTCGTCGGCCTTGTGGCGCTGCTTCCCCCGGTTCTGTGGCTGGTGCTGTTCCATCGGCTCGACAGGCGTTCTCCCGAACCGAAGGAGGACATCCTCAAGATGGCCGTTTTGGGCGCATTGGTTCAGCTGGCCGTATGCGCGCCGCTCCGGGGGCTGTTTCCGGAATGGGACGGTGCTTCGGGGCTGCCGCAGTCGGCCGGGGACGCTTTCGGCATCCTCGCCGTGAACGGCATGCGCGTGTCCCTGCTGCTGCTCGTCCTGATGACGGGCGTTTTCAGTCGTCCCACGTTCGATGAGAAGACCGATGGCATCCTCTACGGCTCGGCCATCGGTCTGGGATTCGCCGTCGCGCTGAACCTCGCCTGGGCCCTGTCGGCGGGCGATGCGCTCCTGTCGGCCGCCGCGCCCCGCATGGTCGTGAATGCGATCGTGCTGGCAAGCCTTGGCGGATTGGGCGGTTTCTGGATCGGCCTTGCCGCATTCGACCGGGTGGGGGCGGCGGGAACCGCCGCGCGCTGTCTGGTGCTGGCCGTCATCGGCGCCGTGTTCCAGATACTGCCGTCCGCCATGGTCCGCAGGGGGTTTCAGGTTCGCCCCCTTGTGGCACTCATTCCCTCGGTGATCGGTGCCGTCGCCATCGTCCTGGTGCTGCTGCTGCTGCTGCGGCGTCACGGTACGGCAGTCGCGATCCGTCTCGGCGGAACCGCCGGCCGCAAGGAGACCCTGCTGCTGTGGTGCATCCTTGCCGTGTCAGTCGCTTCAGCCCTGCTGCTCCAGGGGTGGCAGGAGCGCCTTGTGCCCAGTCAGCCTGCTTCCGGCGTCGTCATCTCCACACCGGCCGATTGGCAGGTGCGCAGGGGGGATGAGGACCTGTATGTGATGGGAGATCAGTTTGGTGATGGATACCGGTCCGGCGAGGTCCGCTTCGAAATTCGGAAAGGCGTGCTTGCGGAGACCGTGGCCATCGGGGCGGGCACAAAGGTTCCCTCCGGCAGCGCGGACGCCGTGAAGACGCCGGCCGATGCCATGAAGGCGGTTTCCACTTTGGGAACAGCGGCCGGCGAGGCGCAGGTGCACCGCCTGGCAGCCTGGTGGACGATGCGGGCGGCCCGCGAATATGCCTGGTGGCAGCCAAAACGGACCGATTTCTTGTATCGGGACGGGGTATGGATGGCGGTGGTGACATCGCTGCGCCTGGATGCGGGAATCAACGGTGTCGGCACCGGTGCGGCCGATCCCGTGCTGCGGACATGCCGCGAGGTCCTGTGGCAGGACGGAAACGACGTGTTCCTCATCACGATGTTTGGCCGCAAGGCCGATGGTGCTTCGGATGAGCGGCTGATGGACCGCATGGTTGCATCCATCCGGTATACGGCATCCGCTACGGAAGGGGGCGGGCAGCCATGAGGCGAATCGGCATTCTGACGGGTCGGGCAGTCAGGCTGGCTGCATGCGTGCTCGGACTGGCACTCCTGTTGTCATCCTGTGGGGCCGAGGTGGACACCACGGCGCCATCGAGCCCGCTGCTGTCCGTCGGCGGCACCTCTTCCGAGGCGGTCCGGCTGACATGGTCCGGATCGTATGACGACACGGGCATTGCGTCCTATCATGTCTACCGCGATGGCAAGCGCATCGCCATTGTCGACCGCACGGAGTTCACCGATCGCGGGGTTGCCGCGGGCGCATCCTACACCTATACGGTGGTGGCCGTCGACGGATCAGGAAACCGTTCCGAGGACAGCGAGCCGGGCCTTGCGACGATTCCGGCCCGAGCCTCGTCGGGCGGTGCCGCAACGGGAGCCGCAAGCGGTTCCGGCACGGCCGGACCGGGTACGGACACGCACGGTGCTTCCGGCGTGGATATCCAGGACCTGAGCCGATCCACCGTGAAGGTCTACATCATCGACAACGAATACAGCATCGTCGGCACCGGGTCGGGCACCATCCTCGACCGTGACGGGTTCATCCTGACCAATGCGCACTGCGTGTCCGACGAGAACGGACTGTTCAACCGCGATGGCTATGTGGGCATCGCCCTGACGGACGACGTGCGCGCCTATTCCCAGCCGCAGTATCTGGCCCGGGTCATGGCCGAGGACCGGGAACTCGACCTGGCGGTCATCCGGTTGACAGCGTCTTTGGATGGAACGCCGCTCAAGGCCATGCCGTCCCTGGTTCCCGCGACAATCGGGGATCCGGATGCGCTGCGGCTGGGCGAGGACATCCATGTGCTCGGTTTTCCCGGTGTCGGGGGTGAAACCATCACCTACACCTCCGGCAAGGTGTCCGGCTTCATTGACGAGGACCAGGATGGCCTCACGGACTGGATCAAGACCGACGCGCTCGTCAACCACGGCAACAGCGGCGGTACCGCAATCGACGATGCCGGTCTCATGGTCGGTGTGCCGACGGCAAAAATCGGCGGGGAGGACAACGACCAGATGTTCTTCCTGCGTCCCGTGAACCGGGCGGAGACGATCATCGACAAGGCACGGCGCGTCTCTGAAGATGGCGGGTGGGCGTATGCGGACGGTGGCGGGTCGGGTGGTCCCGGCAGCATGGGTGGAGGAGGAACGACGTCGCCATCGGCAGGCCAGACGGGCAATCAGGTGGCTGTTGCCGGCACCGTGGTGGATGCCGATACCGGAAAGCCCCTGAAGGGGGCGCTGGTGCTGCTGCTCCATCCGGGTGTTTCCGTCGATGCCTGGCTCGACAACCAGGATGACACGCAGGTCGCCGCGTCCGGAGAGACCGATGGGGACGGGTGGTTCGAGACGGAACCGGAATTCCCTTCCGGCAGCAGCCATGGCGTCATCATCTGGCTGGACGGCTACGAGCTGATCTCGATCGATGATGGCATTTCCTTCACACCGGAGGAGGATGGCCTGTACGACATCGGCGAGGTCTACCTGTCACCGCTGCAATGAAAAAACCGGCGATTCGAGTCGATCCTACAGCCACAACGGTTTTCGGACGAATTTGCCCAAAGGCGCAAAAAAAACGGAAAACAGGCTTGCGCGCCCGATTGCGGGCATGCTATAATCACATTCGTTCGAGGGCGATTAGCTCAGTTGGTTAGAGTACTACCTTGACATGGTAGGGGTCGATGGTTCGAGCCCATTATCGCCCACCAACGCCGGAGACTGTCTGAAAAGACAGTCTCCGTTTTCGTTTCCGTGAATCATGCCGTCATTTTCATTTACCCGCCAATCCACTATAATGGGTAGGAATCCACACCGAATCCCGTCCCGGATCACGACGCCAATGCAATGAAAGGTGGACATCACGGTGAATCATGAGCTCGTTCTCGTCCTGGACTTCGGAGGCCAATACAACCAGCTGATCGCACGTCGGGTGCGCGAGGCCAATGTCTATTGCGAAGTGCTTCCCTACAACGCTTCCATCGAACGCATCCGGGAAAAGAACCCCAAGGGCATCATCTTCACGGGCGGACCGGCATCCGTACTGGATGCGACCGCTCCCAAGTGCGATCCGCGCGTGTTCGAGCTCGGCGTGCCGATCCTCGGCATCTGCTACGGCATGCAGCTGATGGGTGTCATGCTGGGCGGCGAGGTGGGGCGTGCGGGTCAGCGCGAGTATGGCCGCATCGACATCCGCATCGGACAGGAGGATCGGCTCTTCAAGGGCATCCCGGCCTCCACAAGCTGCTGGATGAGTCACACCTACTTTGTGACGAAGGTGCCGGAGGGCTTCCGTACCATCGCCACGACCGAGAACTGCCCCAATGCCGCAATGGGTGATGCGGCGCGCAACCTCTACGCCGTCCAGTTCCACCCGGAGGTCGAGCACACCCCCAAGGGCAAGGAGATTTTGCAAAACTTCCTGTACAAGGTCTGCGGCCTCAAGGGCGACTGGCGCATGAGCTCGTTTGTCGAGGAGTCGATCTTCGCGCTCCGCAGGAAGATCGGCGACAAGAAGGTGCTCTGCGCGCTCTCCGGCGGCGTTGATTCCTCTGTCGCCGCAACGCTGCTGCATCGTGCCATCGGCAGCCAGCTGACGTGCATCTTCGTCGACCACGGCCTGCTGCGCAAGAACGAGGGGGATACCGTCGAACAGGTGTTCCGCGACCAGTTCAAGATGAACCTCAAGCGCGTCAATGCCGAGGACCGGTTCCTTGCGCGCCTTGCCGGTGTCGAGGAACCGGAGGCCAAGCGCAAGATCATCGGCGAGGAGTTCATCCGGGTGTTCGAGGAGGAGGCCAGGAAGATCGGCAAGGTCGATTTCCTCGTCCAGGGCACCATCTATCCGGATGTCATTGAAAGCGGCGTGGGCGACGCCGCCGTCATCAAGAGCCACCACAACGTCGGCGGCCTGCCCGATGCGGTCGATTTCGAGGAAATCATCGAACCGCTGCGCAATCTGTTCAAGGACGAGGTGCGCCGTGCCGGTCTCGAGCTGGGCATCCCGGAAGAGCTCGTCTGGCGCCAGCCGTTCCCGGGTCCGGGATTGGCGATTCGCGTCATCGGCGACCTGACGAAGGAGAAGCTCGACCTGCTGCGCGACGCCGATGCCATCTTCCGCGAGGAGATCCGCAAGGCGGGGCTGAAGAAGAACATCAACCAGTACTTCGCCGTCCTCACGAACATGCGGTCGGTCGGCGTCATGGGAGACGAGCGCACCTATGACTGGACGCTGGCGCTGCGCGCCGTCACCACGAACGATTTCATGACCGCCGACTGGGCGCGCCTGCCATACGACCTGCTCGAGAAGGTGTCCAGCCGCATCGTCAACGAGGTGGGGCACATCAACCGGGTTGTCTACGACATCACGAGCAAGCCGCCGTCAACGATCGAGTGGGAGTAGGCTTGATCATGGATACAATACAGGGCAACAGATATCGGATCGAATCATCGAGATAGCAAGGGGCGCCAGGAATCATATCGAAACACAGCAACCATCAACCTGTGGTGCAATTCGTGCTCATATAGATCGAAAGATCTCTGTGCCGCGGTAATGACGCTTGACGTTATTACCGCGGTACGTTATTATAGGGTTATGATTCAGTCGTTTGCTGACAAAGACACAGAAAAACTTGCCCGGCTGGAGCGTGTGTCGAGATTTGCGCAGTTTGAACGCATTGCACTTCGGAAACTGTCGCAACTTGATGTTGCTGAAAGATTGGATGATCTTCGCGTACCACCTGGCAATCGACTGGAACAGCTGAAAGGGGACAGGGAAGGGCAACATTCCATCCGTATCAACGACCAGTACCGAATCTGTTTTTCATGGACGGAGCAAGGTCCGATGGATGTGGAGATCTGTGATTATCATTGAAGGCCATATGCAACATCATGTAAGCACCAGCAAGACCTCTATATGCTGCGCATCTAGAGGATGGAAAGGGGAAGTCATGAACAAGATAACGGACACCAACCTCATCGCGCCCATCACACCCGGCGAGTTGTTGAACGAAGAGTTTCTGCTTCCGCTTGGGCTCACAAAGTACCGCATTTCAAAGGAAATCGGTGTGCCGGCACAACGGATCGGAGAAATCGTCGCGGGGAAACGTGCCATCACGGCTGATACAGACC
>JAEXRM010000112.1 GCA_023440865.1 Bacillota bacterium | reverse complement strand
GACCTGCACAAGGGCGAAACCGTGGCGATCGTCGGGGAATCGGGCAGCGGCAAGTCCGTCACGGTCAAGGCCGTCATGGGCATTCTCGCGTCCAACGGCCACATCGACAGCGGGGAAATCCTCTTTTCCGGCGGCAAGGACGGGCAGGCGCAGACGCTGGACCTGCTCAAGCTGTCCAAAAAGGAGATGCGCCGCACCATCAATGGCAAGCGCATCGCCATGGTGTTCCAGGATCCCATGACCTCGCTCAATCCCACCATGACCGTCGGCGCGCAGATCATGGAAGGCATGATGTTCCACTACGGAACGCCGAAGCGGCAGGCCCGCGAGAAGGCCATCCGCCTGCTCGAGCTGGTCGGCATCACCGATCCGGAGAAGCGCATGCGCAATTACCCGCACCAGCTGTCCGGCGGCATGCGGCAGCGCGTCGTGATCGCGATCGCGCTGGCGTGCGATCCGGAGCTGCTGATCTGCGACGAGCCGACGACCGCGCTGGACGTCACCATCCAGGCGAAGATCCTGGAGCTGATCAAGGACATCCAGGCGAAAACGGGCATCTCAGTCATCTACATCACGCATGATCTGGGCGTGGTCGCAAAGGTGGCCGATTACGTGCAGGTCATGTATGCGGGCAAGGTCATCGAGAAGGGGACGACCGAAGAGGTGTTCTTCGAGCCGGCCCATCCGTACACCTGGGGCCTGCTGTCGGCCATGCCGGACCTCGGCAGCACCGAGGACCGGCTCTACAGCATCCCGGGCAGCCCGCCGAACCTGCTGCACCGCGTGGAGGGCGATGCCTTCGCGCCGCGCAACCAGCATGCGCTGGGCATCGACTTCCGCCTGGAGCCACCCATGTTCCGCATCACCGACACCCATTGGGCGGCCACATGGCTGCTGCACGAGCGCGCCCCGAAGGTCGACATGCCTGACACCCTGAAACGGCGCATCGAGTTGATGCGCGCGGCAGGACTTGCGGGCGCGGACACGCGCAGGCATGGCACCGGAAGCCATGATGCGGCATCCGGAACCGAACGGCAGGAGGTGGCAGACCATGCATGACCGGACTCCCCTGCTGGAGGTGAAGGGCCTCAAGCAGCATTTCCGCATCAACCGCCGTTTCACCGTCAAGGCGGTCGATGGCGTCAGCTTTGTGATCTACCCGGGCGAAACCTACGGTCTTGTGGGCGAATCCGGAAGCGGCAAATCCACGATCGGCCGTTCGATCATCCGCCTGTACGAACCGACGGCCGGCGAGGTGACCTTTGGCGGCCGGTGTATTTCCGGGGCGCTGAGCCAGGAGGAGACACGGCATCTGCGCACGAAGATGCAGATGATCTTCCAGGATCCGATGGCCTGCCTCAACCCGCGCAAGAAGGTGCTCGACATCATCGCGCAGGGTTTGGACATCCATGGCACCTGCGGATCGGCGGCGGAACGGCAGGAGAAGGTGAACCGGATGCTCGATCTGGTCGGCCTCTCCCACGAGCACGCGACACGCTATCCGCACCAGTTCTCCGGCGGACAGCGCCAACGCATCGGCATTGCGCGCGCACTGATCATGAATCCGGACCTCATCATCGCGGACGAGGCCATCAGCGCGCTCGACGTATCCATCCAGGCGCAGGTCGTCAACCTGATGAAGGACATCCAGGCGAACACGAAGACGGCGTACCTGTTTATCGCGCACGACCTGTCGATGGTCAAGTACATCTCCGACCGCATCGGCGTGCTCCATCTGGGCCACCTGGTCGAGACGGGCACGAAGGACGAAATCTTCGGCAATCCGATCCACCCCTACACCAAGTCGCTCCTGTCGGCCATACCGCAGCCCAACCCCGTCTCGGAGCGCGCCCGGATCGCCATCGCCTATGACGTCAAGGCGGAAGGCATCGACTACACGAAGGGAACACAGCACCATCTGGGCGGCCAGCATTATGTGCTGGCGACGGAGGAGGAACTGCGGAAATGGGCATGAGGCGCTTGCGCCCATGCCCATTTCCTTGCCCGCCTTTCCTTGCCGGCGGTCAGGCATCAGCTTGCGGGCCAGACCTTCTTCCATGAGGCCAGGATGCCCGAGATCAGAATCTCGACGGCTTTTTTCAACGTTTCCACATTGATGTATTCTTTCCAGTGCTGCCGGACATACACCACGATCTTCTGCACACCATACCCTTCGAGATTGCTCCTGACCGTCTGCATGCGGCTTTCACCCGAATCGACGGCTTCATGGACAGCCTGGAAGATGGACTCGAACAGGCGCATCAGATCGACCTCATTCCATGGCGGCAGCTTCAGGGTGACACCATGCCCGCCAGCAAGCGCATCCGTCAGATACAACACAGGCAGCTCGTCCATCCCGAGATGCAACTCGCGGGCCACCGCGTAGCACCAGTCAATGGGAGGCGGCGCCGGTGCGATGTTCGCCATGCTGATGCCGGTGCGCTTCTCCCAGTACGCCGTGACGGCGGGGTCGGGCTGCTGAGGCGCGTACACGCTCAAGAGCAGGCAATCCTCGCCCGTGAGGGCATGCAGGCTTGCCCAGCGGGCTTCGACGAAAGTGGCGATCTCCTTGTGGTCTTCCGTACCGAGCAGGAAGGCGTAGAAAGGATATGGCTTCGTGCCGGCATCCGCAGCCCCCGTTCCGGCAGCGGAGCCCGAGACATCGGGCGGGAACCCGATCCGTGTCATGATCTCCGAGAGTGTGTCGGCAGGCATCGGCATGATTGCCTTGGTCAGACCGTCATTGATGGTGGCAGCCGGATCTTTGAATTTCATGAGCACTCCTTTCCGCCGACTGACGTCGGGCAGCCGGCACAGCCGTGGGGCAATCGACATGATCGTGGTTCATTCGTCACATCCATGGTTCATATGGCATGCTCGTGGTGCTCCGATGAAACGATGGCGGTTGGCAGATGACATGTCCCATCGCCGATGAGGCGGAACGCCGCCCAGTAGTACGGATGGGCGCTGTACTGACGCATGACGGCCAGCTGGGCGGTTTGCAGTGCCCTGTCCGCGGGGGCGCCTGTGTGGAGGGCCAGATAGAATGCATCCATGAGCCTGCAGGTCGCCTCGACGGAAACCGGCCATCCGCTGGCGACCACCGCATGTGTTCCCCTGACAAGAAAGGCGCCGCACAAGCCGGCCCAGGGCGCTTGCGGCAGACAGTCGCCCTCGCTGGTGCTGCAGGCGCTCAATACCGCCATGGAGAGCTGGAGTGGCGGCAGGCTGGAAGGGGTGAGGTATCCGTTTGCCAATGCCAGTGCCTGCAGGTGTGTCAGGTGGGCCGAGACATCGGCATGCGAGGATACGTGCAGCCAGGAGGCATCGGGCAGACAGGCGAGCAGGTCGCCCAGATCGCCTGAAGCGACAGGTGTGTGGAGCAGGGCGCCGACCGCGGCTGCTTCCATGTGCGAGCCGGCGGGTCCCCCGGCCTGTACGGGCACGTTTGTGACATACGGCTTCCATGGCGCCACCGGTGCCTGCGTGATGCGATGGAGCACGGCGAGCGAGGGAAGGCGTGTGATGGCCACATCCTCCGCCAGAAAATGCGGCATCGGGCCTGATTCATCCGTGATCTTGCGGAACAGGGTCTCGAATGGAAGGTCGGCCATACTGTCGTCGAGGACGACCCAGAGCCGAACTTTTTCCTGAAGATGGTGGGCAAGCGGCGCTACGAGATGTTCATGCAGGTATGGGAGCGATTCGAGATCCCATGTGGGCAACGTGATGCCGAATTTGTCCTCAAGCGTGCGGTATGTGGCGGCGTTCTGCCGCAGCCGGATGCCGAGCGAGGCGGACAGGATGGCATCGCGGACCTCCGAAACACCGATGTCCAGCCCATAGGCGGCTGTGACCCGGCCGTATTCGGCAACGAAGACATGGACTCGTCCTGCTATGGCGAAGTATTCGAAAAGACAGGTGTCCGCCGGAATCTGCAGCAACAGATCCCGGCCGCCGGGCAGGCTGTCGGCATCGGTGACGTCATCCTGTGCCAGATCCTGCCCATCCGAAGGATTTGGGGATGAAGAGGGTGGCACGAGGGTGCCGTCACCAGCCCCGGGCGATGACCAGATGGCCTGTTCGACCTGTGCAAGCATCTCCAGAGCGGCTGAGAGCGATTCGGCGTCTTCCCCGGCATGGCTGTCGCCACCGGCATCGAGGTATCGCAAGCCTTCCAGCAGCTTGTCGCGCTTCTCGATCAAGGAGACCGGGGTGCCGGCGGGCATGCCGGCGGGCCCATTCATCCACTCGAGCAGCACGCGGCCATTGATGCGTTCCGCCGTTTCCAGCGCATGGACGAGCCAGACATCGCTTTCGTGGGCGCGTTCAAGCGCCCGTTTGGCGGCTTCCTCGTACAAGGGGCGAAACCGGTTGATATGCCGGGAGACAAGAACAGGCGACTTCAATGACCCAAATCCGCGTTCCGCCTCGAGGATCCGAATCGGAGAAAAATCGTTATCCATGGCATGCTCCTCCGATGACGCACCATTGATCCGGTGCCATCGTATCAGAACATCCAGTAGATATCAAATATGGAACACATAATCACAATATGCCAATTCGTGGTGCGTTGCTGGTTCGATTCCCCGTCATGCCCGCACCTTGTCACATGCGGATACACCGGTGCGTGTACCTTGTCAGCCGGTGCGGACTCCCTCACCGCCGTCCGCCTCGTCCGCGGGCGACAAACCCGAACACACAGCCGGTCAGTCCGCCGACGATGTGGGAGAACTGGGAGACGTCGTCGGCGGTGAACAGACCCTGGTACACCTCGCGCCCGATGTAGATCACGGCAACCAGCACGACGGTCAGCGGAATGTGGCCCTCGCGGAAGTTCACGAACGCGCTGAGCATGATCATCATGAAGACGATGCCGCTGGCGCCGAGCACGGTCGTGTCGAAAAGCGCCACGTGGAACAGGCTGGTGATGAGCGCGGTTGCCGCCATCATCATCAGCAGCGTGCGGGAGCCGTACCGGTCCTCGAGGATGGGACCGACGAGCAGGATGAGCATGAAGTTGCTGAAATAATGCTCCCACCCTGCGTGTCCGAGCACATGGCCGAACAGCCGCAGATAGAAGAACGGATCGGCCGGGTTGCTGCGATGCACGGAGAACAGCAGCCATGTGAACCTGTTGCTTGTGAAGAGTCCAAGCACCAGCACCGCAAGTGAGACCAGTGCGAAGGTGAGGGTGACGGGCGCGTTGTATTCGATCTTGCGGATCATGCGGTACCATCCTTGCCAGCGATGCGGGTGAGGGGCCGAATGCCTGCCGTGTCGCGGTGGGCATCCGTGCCCTGTGGTCGAAGGGATCCCTTATTGCCTGGTGGGCATGCCGTTCGGCGTCAGGTCGCGGACAAAACCGATGTAGCGGGTTCCCTGGAAGGTCAGTTTGCCGTAGTCCCCTTCGATCAGCAGGCCGTATTCCTTGCCCTGGACGGCGAATTCCATGCGGTCTCCGCTTTCCACCTCGAAGGTGACGAAATGGGTGGTGCGGGTGCTGCTTGTGTCGATTCCGTCACCGGGATTGCTGTCGGAGCTGTGGCTGATCTCCTGGCGCCGCCCGATGATGCGGGCGGTGACGTTCAGTATGGGCTGCCGCCTGTTCCACGCGGCCTCGCGCGCGCCGCGCACCAGGGCAAACACGATGATGCCGAGCACCACGACGAAGAACAGTCCGAACAGAATGGGCATGATGGTGAACAGGGGATCGTTCCCGAAGGGAGACATCATCATGGGAAACCTCCGCGGAGGCGGCTCGTCTTGTGCGCGCGCAATCTCGCCGCATTTCCGCCAACACCCATTGTACCGCAAACGGCGCTGATTGTCTTTGCAGGCGCATCCGCGCCGGTGGACCCTTGCGGTGTCGGCGGCGCTCATGCGGGCCGGTAAGAAATGAGGGCGCCCGCCATGGAGAGATCCCGGGGCCACATGGTATGATGGTGGGGATGCCGCCCGCTTCCGGGTCAGGCGCACGAGGTGGACATGATCACCCGCAAGCTGTCCGAGGCCTACAGCCGGATGCAGCAACGCTTCAAGCCACTGCATCTGCTCGACAACCTGACCATTCCGCAGAAGATGCTGCTGATCCTCATCGGCAGCGTCATCCTGCCGCTGGCGCTCGTCAATGCCTACTATTACGCGGAGACCGAAAAGAATGTCCAGCAGGGCATGCTCAACCGGCTGACGCTTTCACTCGACGAGAAAACCCGTGCCGTCAATGGCAGCCTTTCCGGCGCCGTCACGCTGGCGAACCGCTACAATACGAACGAACAGCTGTACCGTTTTCTGGACGAGGATTACCGCCAGGATCTCGATTATCTGATGGTCTACCAGGATCAGATCAAGGCAATGATGCAGCCGGATCTCTCCTATAACGAGCAGGTTCGCCGCCTCACCCTGTACACCGACAATCCGACGCTGTTCAACGGGGCGCTCGTGACCCGGATGACGACCGACAACATCGAAACCCTGGGCGAAGAGGTTCAAGACCTGCGTGTGCATGCGTTGTCCGCCGACAGCGGCCGCGTCCTGCTGCGCGTCTCCCAGGAAACGCCATTGATCAGGACATCGAATGACCGCAGCCTCAGCCTTGTCCGCCCGTTGACCTTCTATCCGCAGTATTCGAAGTACCGCAAGGTGCTGCGCGTCGACATCGAGCTGACCCACATCGCCTCGATGCTCCGCAACCGCGACCAGTTCGACAACATCCTGCTGATCGACCCGGATGGCCGCATCCTCGTGTCATCCCATTCGTACAGTGAGTTCGGTCCCTTCGAGCGATTCTCGGAAAACAGCCTGCCCGCGGGTGTCGTCGCCATCCGCCAGTCGCTTGACGACGTGCCGCTGGCCCTGGTCGGCACCTATGACACGAACATCATCGCCAAGGAGTTTCGCCGCTCGCGCGGCAGGGTCATGCTCATCGCCTCGGCCGGCATGCTGCTTGCAGTGCTGTTGACCCTGCTGGTCTCGGGCAACATCACCAGACGCACACGCCAGGTTGTGAGCCAGGCGCGCCAGATCGCCCAGGGCAACTTCATCCAGATCGGAAAGGAAGGCATGGGGCGCGATGAAATCGGCGTCCTGTCGGAGGGCATGAACCGCATGAGCGTGGAGCTCGAGCGACTCATCGACGTCGAGTACAATGCGCGCCTGCGCGCTGCGCAGCTTGAACGGGAATCGGTTCAGGCGAGGCTTTCCGCCCTGCAGAGCCAGGTCAATCCGCACTTCCTGTTCAACGCGCTCGAATCGATCCGCATCAAATCCGCGGTACGCGGGGAAGAGGAAACCGCGCGGATGATCAAGTACATGTCACGCATGTTCCGCCAGCTCATCGTCTGGGAGGACGACATCATTCCCCTGAAGGAGGACCTGCGCTTCCTCGACGAGTTCCTCAAGATCCAGAAGTACCGGTTCGACGACGAGTTTGAGCATGTGCTGACGGTCGACGAGGCCGCAATGGACTGCATGCTGCCCAAGCTGCTCATCCAGCCGCTGGTGGAGAACGCTTGTGTGCACGGCGTGGAGGCTGTTTCACGCAATCGCTGGGTCGGCATTGAGGCGAAGGTCGAGGGGGAGAGCCTGCGCATCACGGTTTCGGACAACGGCGGCGGCATGGGGGAGGAACGGCTGGCCCGGCTCCGGCGCATGCTCGCCGGCGGGGAGAAGCTGCCTGGCAGCGTCGGCATCCGGAATGTGTTCGAGCGGCTGACGCTGTATTACGGGCATGCGTTCGGTTTCGAGGTCGACAGCCGGCTGGGGGAGGGTACCACCATCGCGCTGGCCATCCCCGTCCAGCATGACAGGGAGACGCTGGCAAGCAGGCAGCATCCGATTTTGCGGAACGGGTCCGAATCGGCGGGCGCGAAGCAGGAAGGGGGCATCGCATGAGGCACAGGAAACGCAGTCTTCTCCTCCTTCTTGCCGGAATGCTTCTGCCGGTTGCCGTGGCATGCGGGGGACCGGGTCCGGCCCTGGTCGCGCCTGCGGACGGCCTCGCTCCCCTGGCCATGGCCGATGATCCGGTCACCTTCCGCATCTTCATCCGCGATCCCGGCACGGCACCCTCGAAGGACAATCCGGTTCTCGGCAGGATCTCCGCACTCACCGGTGTGACCATCGAATACGAGTTTCTGGTTGGTGACCTGGCGCAGAAACAAAGCGTCATGATCGCGAGCGAGGATTATCCGGACGCCGTTTTTGCCGAATCCGCCCGGTTCATCGATGCGGGTGCCTTCATTCCGCTGGAGGACAGGCTGCCCAACCACCCGAACCTGGCCGCGCATTATGCGCCGTTCGCGGACAGGATGACGGCGGGAGACGGCCACCGCTACATCCTCGAGCTGTATGACGTGCGTCGGAATGCCGCGCCGGCGTTCACCAACAACGGCGCCGGATTCTTCATCCAGAAGGCGGTGCTCGAGGAAGCCGGTTACGCGATGCCAAGAACGGTCGACGCGTATTTCCAGCTCATCGGGCGGTATGTGGAAAGGCATCCGACCATCGATGGCATGAAAACGACCGGCTTTGAGATACTCTGCGACGGCTGGCGGGACTTCTGCCTGCGCAATCCCCCGCAGCACCTGTTGGGAGCAGGAAACGACGGCGACCTGTATGTAGATCCCGTCACCCTCGAGGCATCCGCCTACCAGACTTCGGACACGGCAAGGGCATGGTACCGGAAACTGAACGAGGCATACGCCGAAGGGCTCATTGAGGCGAATACCTTCACCCAAAGCTATGACCAGTACATGGCGCACATTGCCACCGGCACCGTACTTGGCTTCTTCGACCAGGGGTGGAATTTCGCGGCCGCAGAAAATGCGCTCAAGGCCGAAGGGAAGTTCAGCAGGACCTATGTATCCGTTCCGATCGCGAACCCCGGCGTGCGAGACAGCTATCTCGACGCGCAGGCGAACAGCTTCACCGGCAACAACGGGTTGGGTATCACCAAGAGCTGCAAGGATCCCGATCGCCTGCTCGCCTTCTATGACTGGCTCATCCAGCCCGAGGTGCAGATTTACCTGCAATGGGGCGAGGAGGGCGTCGACTTCACCGTAACCGAAAGCGGCGGCAGAATGCTCACCCGGGCCCGGCGCGAAATCAACGGCGATGATGTCAGGAAGCGGGATCTGACCGGAAACACCCTGTGGAATTACTCGCCCAAGACCCAGGGGCTTTATGACGACGGCTCACCCTGTGGACCCGGCGATTCCGAGGATGAATACAGGGCGTCCCTCTCCACATATGACCGAAAGCTCCTCGAGGCATACAGGATCAACTACCCCACCCAGTTGCTTTCCAAGCCGGTGGTGCGCCCGGCTTACTACCCTGTCTGGTCCATGTCCATCGAGGATGGTTCCGCGGCCTCGGTGGCCAATGCCATGATGGTGGAAGCCTGCCGCAAGTACTATCCGCGTCTCATTCTGAGCAAGCCGGACGGCTTCGACGCCCTGTGGGACGAATTCGAGCACTCGTTTTCCGCAATCGACTCGCGTCCCTACCTTGACGAAGTGAACAGGCAGATCGCCGCGACCACGAAAAAGTGAGGCGTCGGAAGAATCCGCACTTGCGGTTCTTGCCGCCTGATGGTACCCTCAAGGCCGGACCGGCGAGTTCCGGCAGACACAGCACAGATGGGAGGCGCAGCATGACACAAGCGGCATATCGCGACAGGCCCTGCCCCAATCTTTTCACGGAACTGGGTATCGACCAGGCGGCCATTGACCAAAAGGTGCGTGAAACCTTCGATACCATGTTCTTTGACCCGAATGAGCGCATCTACCTCGAGGTGGGCGACGACATGGCCTGCATGGTCGACACGGGCAACAACGACGCCCGGACCGAGGGCATGAGTTATGGCATGATGATGGCCGTGCAGATGGATCGCAAGGACATCTTCGACCGGCTCTGGAAATTCTCGAAGACATTCATGTACCAGACGGAGGGCAAGTACCAGGGCTACTTTGCCTGGTCCGTGGCGCTTGATGGCAAACACAATGCGGAAGGACCGGCACCCGACGGCGAGGAGTACTACGCCATGGCCCTGTTCTTCGCCAGTGCTCGATGGGGAGACGGACCAGCACCGTTCGATTATGCGGCGCAGGCCCGCGACATCCTGCACCACTGCGTGCACCAGCATGAGCTGGGAGTGGGCGGCGACCCCATGTGGGATCCGGTCAACAAGCTCATCAAGTTCATCCCGGAGTCGCCCTTCAGCGATCCAAGCTATCATCTGCCGCATTTCTACGAGCTGTTCGCCGAACTGGCGAACGAGGCGGACCGGCCCTTCTGGCGGGAAGCCGCCAAGGCAAGCCGGCAGTACATCGTGTCGGCCAGCCATCCGGAAACCGGCATGGCGTCTGAATTGGCCGAGTTCGATGGCACGCCGCGGCGCTCGTACCATGACGGCCAATTCTATTCCGATGCGTACCGAGTCGCGATGAACATCGGACTGGACGCGGCCTGGTTCGGAAACGGCGATCATGCCGGAGCGCTCGGCGCAGTCATCGACCGGCTGCAGACCTGGTTCAGTACCCATACAAAGCTGCTGGCGTACCACAATTACCTGCTCGACGGCACGGCACTCGACCAACCGGCCCTGCATCCCTGGGCCATTGTCGCGACGAACGCCGCCGGATCGCTGGCTGCCGGAAATCCGCACCGCTTGGCATGGGTGCGAGACTTCTGGGAATTGCCGCTGCGCACGGGGGATAGGCGGTACTATGACAATTGCCTGTATTTCTTCAGCCTGCTGATGCTCGCCGGCCGCTACCGCATCTTCCTGTGAGGGGCATGGGCGTTGTCTCAGGTAATGGGGAAGATGCTCACGGAAGGCATGCCATGTTTCGGATGGGAGGAAGTTGATTCCGTCATCGTCCTCGTCCCAATGGGACAGTAGGCATCCATCTTGTGCAAACGGGGTCGCCGTGAGTCGCACCATCCCCGAGTACTTCCGCAGGAAGTACGGGGCCGAAGGTGTGCTCCGCGCGGCTGCTAAATGCATCCGGCATTTTGCACTCCCGTTTGCACTTCACTGGATGCCAACTGCCCTCATTACGCCTGCTATTGCGAAGCAATTGCAGGCCATGCCGCACTTCTTTGAGTCACTTCGCTGAATCCTGCGGAGTATTCCTGCATCAACATCCCCCCGCCCGGAACACCCGCGCATGCCCTCCTCAAGGGCCCAGCCATCACCAAGGCCAAACCCCATATCGTCACAGTAAGCTGCAGTAGCAGTCATTGCTTTTTATTATCTTGTGCTTGCTCCTGCCGGGTTGAGCGAAGGCTTTCTGATGACCGCGAACCTACTCTTTGTTTTAGTAGGTGATTCTGCGTGAAAACTTCTTTCCTTGTGATGGTGCTTACGTGACTGGCATTGGGGCTGGCAGCGCAAGGAGCACTCCGCAGAAACCGGACGCTGGCAGTTCAGGCAGCAAAAAGGGACCGGGCGATTTCGCCCCAAGCCCCGTACTTCCTGCGGAAGTACTCGGGATGCGAAATCGAGCCGTGCAGAGCGCTCCTTCGGCCCCGTATTTCCTCCGGAAATACTCGGGGATGGCGCGATTCACGGCGACCGGTTCTTTTTTGCTTGTCTGAACTGGGTG
The DNA here is from genome assembly GCA_023440865.1 of Bacillota bacterium. Lineage (GTDB taxonomy): Bacteria > Bacillota > Clostridia > DSM-8532 > DSM-8532 > JAEWSN01. Next base: position 50,864 of record JAEXRM010000112.1, on the reverse strand, counting down.
AACAGCGCCGGGGTGTTTCGAGGAGGGCGACGGTGCGGGCTGGCCCAATGCCTGCCCATGCATCGTCAGCTCGCCGTGGGAGAGAAGATTTCACCCAGAAACGCCTGCGGCTTTGGCCAATGCCACGCCCAGCGCCGTCAGCTCCTCCACCTGCCCGGAGGAGAGCGGATTGAACTGGCTCAGGGAGAGCCCTTCCGGTCCGTACAGCACAATCAGCTGGCCCCAGGGACCGGTCTGGAATGTGTGAAGCGGGTGCCGTTGCGCCCAATCGGCCAGGGCTGCGAGCATCGCCGGATTCACGAACTGCTGCAGCTCGGGCGAGCTGGCGAGCGATGCGTACTGCGCGTCCGCTGCGCCCAGTCCGAACGGCAGGGGCTGCGCCATGTCGATGCCGGGCATGTCCGCATCCGTGAAGCCGTACATCATCAGCGACCCCTTGATGAGCGCGGGATTGAAGGCGCCGATTGCGTCCGCGAAGGCGCCGCCCTTGCCGACGGTCTTTTGGCCAAGGTACAGAAACCCACCCGGAACACGCACGTCTGGCGTGACCCAGCGGGATACCGCCTTGCCTCCGGCGATGCCGGCCCTGTGCCGCCAATTGACGCCGTCGGTCACATGCGCGGCCGTATCCTCCAGCGCCGTGGGGACCGTGACGTGGCGGGAACCCGGCGTGGCGGCGGCCATGAGGTTGAACAGCTGTGCCGGCCGGCTCACGTCCGGCACCGGCAGGCCGATATGCCGGCACAGCGCCTCGAGACGGCGCTGCTTGGTAAAAAATCCCCCTGATCCGTACTGCCGGAACGGAACGAACGTGCCGTCGAGCAGCTCGGCTTCCATGCGAAAGGACGGGGAAGTGCGGCGGCCATTGCTGGTGCGCCGTGTGCCCCCCACCAGTGCGACACGCAGGCCCGCGAGATTGTCAAACGGGATATCACGGTCCGCATGCCGGATGGGGGACCGCCAGCGTAATGTCAGCAGGCGCGTTTGCCGGTCCGCGTCGATTGTCAGGATGTTCGTGAGGGCGATGCCTGCCAATCCGCCGGCGATCAGCAACAGCGGCAACACCCAGGGCAGGTCGCTCCGCTTCAGCAGCAGCCAGCCCGCCACAACGGCTGTGGCTTCGAACAACCACAGGCCGAACGGATAATCGCGGATCGTCATCTTCTGTTCCATGCAAAGCCTCCAGCGGACTGTATTGTGGATGGGGTTTCATTGTCCGGTTGCATCGCCGCGCCGCCATATGGAATGGGCGGGAGGGTGGCATGACGCAATCTCATTACCCATCCATTGCCGCTGCAATCGGCTGATTCGGTTGATTGCCGCACAGCGTGGTATATTCCTGCTGGAAAAGGTCCATGCGCTTCATGGGCCCATATGCGCCGTTCCGCCAATCGCGGCGATCGGGGAGGCTGACTTGATGAAGAAGCTGATTTGCATGGCTCTTGTGCTCTGCATGGCCGTCTCCCCGTTCGCCGGCTGCGGTCGGGCCGAGGACGCAACCCCTTCGGGCACGGCATCCGATGCCGGAATAGATGCGTCAGCGGATACAGGCGGTGATACGGCGCAGCCTCCTGATGCCGGGGGTGGTGGAGGAATCCCGGCGGATGGGGGAATTGGCGGCGGGAAGGATGCGGGCATCCCCACCGGTTTCATCACCGGCTATGGAGACAAGTACGCGGATCCGTCCCTGTCCGCGACCGGAAGGAAGATCGTGGATCCGGAAACGGGGCCGGTCGGCACCTGGAGCATTCCGGTGCCCTTCATCAACCCGCTCGGCTCCCAGAAGCTGTATACCGGCGGCAGCGATTTCAAGGCGACCGACGCCATCGACATCCAGTACATCGACAACTTCACCGAGTTCAGGCAACGCCTGTTCGGCGACCGGTGGTACCTGGCCGTCAACGACGAGAACGGCCTGCCGATGCGGTTCCTGAAGGCCTACGCCGAACAGCTCGGTGCCACCGTCTACGCGAGCGCCTATGACGACCGCCTCATTTTCCGCGTCCGGCAGCCCGACGCCATCTGGTGGTGCGATGCCGTCGAGGGAAACAACCGGTATGAGCTGCGCATCCTTCGGCAGGACCTGTATGAAGTCGGCAAGGAATACACGTTCCCGATGGACCGGATGGGCAACTTCGGGGGGGCGGATGTCGCCTTTGTGACCGAAAGCACAGGGGAGAAGTTCCAGACCCTGAAGGTCGGCATCCAGTCCGGGAAGGTCCGCATCTTCGGCGAATGTGTGGACCAGGCGGAGTCCACCGTCTACCGCCGCGTGGACGTGACCCTCGACAGCAAGGTGTCCAGGACGTTCCTCCTGGACAACATCCCGCAGGGAGCGGGCCAGATGAGCTGGAAGCTTGTCCCCCACAACAAGGAGACGCCTGTGGGACTCACCTTCAAGCTCGAGGAGTCCTATGACATTCCGGCGGTGAAGATGGGAGCGGAGCCGGGGGCCCTGCTGGTCAAGGGGGCGCCGTTCGGCAGCGTTTTCGTGCGAGCACAGCGCTTTGTCGATTATGACTGGCGGGAATCCGGACAACGCGACCTGTACTCACATGATCAGGAGACCCGGGGGACCATCACGCCGGAAGGCGACACGCTGTTCATCCTGCCGCCGGGGCTGTGGACCGTCGTCAACCGCGCGCCCTACATGAACTACGGTTCCACCAACACGCAGCTGGTGCCGGTCAATACGGGCGAGAAGACGACCGTTGTGCTGCCGGCAAGCCTCAAGAGCGCGAATACCCGCCTCAACGGCATGGCGGACGACAGCGAGCTCACCGGCGGCGTCGAGGTCGTGGACGCGGTTGACAGGACGGAGACCGCCGAAATCTCGGTTTCCGTCAGTGATCCGCTCGACCGCGACATCCAGCCCACGGCGGACAACACGACGATTTACGAGGGGGCCTCGAAGGTCTCCGTCACCGACATCCGGCGGGTCGTGGCGCCGTGCAGCATCGCGCTGGTCATCGACTCGTCCGGCTCGATGAAGAAGGACATGAAAGCGGTGTTGGACGCCGCAAAGACCTTCCTGGGCGGGTTGCCGGCCGGCAGCTTCGTGAAGGTCGTCGATTTCGACGCCAAGGTCAGTGTCCTGAAGGGCGAGACACCCGCCGATGCGGTCAAGGCGCTGGCAAGCATCACGGCGGGCGGGCAGACGAAGCTCTACGACGCGACCCAAAAGGGGCTGGAGGTCGTCACCGGAAAAACCCGTCCGGCGGTGGTGGTCTTCACCGACGGCGTCGACTCCCGCGAGGACAAGACCGGCAACGGCAGCGTCAGCACCCGCGAGGCGGTCACCCAGAAGATCCGCGACGCGAAGATCCCGGTCTACACCATCGGCTTCGGCAAGCGCCTGAACGAGCAGCAGGCGGCCAGCGGCGCGCAGGTCGACGGCGTGCCGGACATCCAGTGCCTGCTGGGCTTCGCCTCCGCGGCCGGCGGCCAGTATTATCCGGCGAAGGATCCGGCCGCGCTGACCGGTGTGTTCGCGGCCATTTCCTCGAAGCTCGGCAACCACTTCGTCATCACCTACAACCGGCCCACGGAGCGGAATCTGAGCGAAACGCCGTTCCTGTCGATGGTGGTGGACAACTCCGGCTCGATGAACACCGACCCAAAAGAGGGGAAGGACTGCAACTACCGCATGGAAAAGACCATCGGCCTGTTCCATGACTTCCTCGCCAAGGTGCCCGACAGGACCATGATGCAGTTCACGACCTTCCAGACGCCCATCATGTCGCCGGACCTCATCATCCAGCAGCAGATCACCACCCAGTCGAAGGCGCACATCCTCAAGTCGCTCGGCGAGATGGACGCGAAGGGCGGCACGCCGGTCGTCCTGGCGCTGCGCACCGCCTATGAGAACCTCGTGCCCGTACCGAGCAGCCGCAAGGCCATCCTCCTGCTCACCGACGGCGGGCTCGAGGTGGAACCGGAACAGAAGGACCAGTTCACCGACCTGCTGGCGAAAATCCGCGAGAAGAACATCAACGTGCTGTTCGTGGGCATGGGCGTCGGGCAGAAGGAGGCGCTCTTCGCCGATGCGGCGAAGGCCTGCGGCGGCGACTGCGTCATCAGCGAAAATGTGGACGAAATCGGGAAAAAGCTCGACGGACTGATCAACACCCTCAAGGAAACCACCCCGTCGCCCACGATCCCCCTCTCCCTGACACTGCGGTGGACGACGCCCGAGGGGGAGACGCTCGAATACGGCGTTTCCGATGAAGTGGCCTTCGCGCAGCCCGCCAAGGAAGGACCGCCGCTCGAGCCGGACGTGGTTCGGATCACAACGGGTGAACCCTGGCATCGGTACGACAAGGCGGTTTCCGCCGCCGTCACGGGCGAGGGGGCGCCCGGAACGGACAACATCGTCACTGGCCGGCTGGCCTTCGACAAGGCCGGAGAGAACAAGGCGATGTCCCTGCATGTCGGCGATGCCGTCGTGCTGAGCCGGCTGATGGGCGTCGACACCGAACGGGCGGGGAAACAGTTCGTCGCCCTCGAGCTCGAGCTGGAAAACCGGACGGAAAAGGGCATTCCCTATGAGATTCCGAGCATCTTCAAACACTTCTACCTTGGGGTGAACGACGCCGGCATCTGGCCGGCCTCGAAGGCAACCTGGCTGGTGAACCAGCCGCTCACCGGGGTCGGCGACCCGCAGGTCACGGTCAAGCCCGGGGAGAAGAAGCGCGGCGTGCTTGTGTTCGCCGTGCCGGAAAGCCCCGGGTTCACGCGGATGTCGCTGCACTTCTTCGACACCGACTACGGGCACATCCAGATGGCGCTCACCGGGAAGCCGTCCGATGCGTGGAAGCAGCTCGCCGCGTTGCCCGCCTCGGCGCCCGCGAAGCTGTCGGACACATTCTCGCTGCAGGTGTCCGCCGCGAGCCAGCAGGTTGCGGTCGACCGGTACAAGGCGGCGGAGATGTCCACCTTCCAGGTGGTCGAAGGCCGCTTCCAGAGCAGCGTGCAGGCCCTGATCAACTTCGATCCGCGGGAACGGATCTGGCTGAATGTGGACACGCAGTCAGGATCCCTGATGAGCCGGCTCTCCAATGCCACGCAGGCCTTGCCATTCGGCTTCCTCGAGCCGGCCATGGTCGGCGCCGCCGCCTCCAACCCCGTGCGCATGGCCTTCGATCTGCCCTGGCTGCTGGGCAAGGCCAAGTCGAGCCTGTACTTCGACATCGCCGGCGGCAAGGCGGAGGTGCCCGTAACGGCAGGTTCGCCGTATGGCGCGCCCAAGGCGGCTGCGACCGTGGACGGGCCGGGGGTTCGGATCATCGTCAACCAGCTGGTGGCGAACCAGGCCGCGCTGTCGTTCAACCGGGCGGATGGCACGATGCTTCAGGACTTCGGCGACAACGTGCTGCTCGACGTCACCGTGCAGGACCTGCCCGGAAACGAGGGAACCCGGATTCCGAGCGACTTTTTCTGCCTCGTCAACAAAAACTACAAGGCGCCGTCCGGCACGACCGCCGGACGCGTCGGGCTCGGCGGCGGCGGCGGCGAATCGAACGCCAACCTGCTCACCGCCGACCGGCAGACACAGGACCTGGTGTATGGCATTGATAGTACATTCGGCGTTTTCGAGGGGCAGTCGCGGCGCGGCATCGTCGTGTTCCGCAAGCCCGGCGGCAACGCGGCGGACTGGACGCAGCAGTCCCCGTACATGGAGACCCTGAGTGTGCCGCTCGCCGCCGGCACGTTCGCCAGCCCGGAGCTGCTCGGATGGAAGACGAGCGTGGAGACGGACAAGGCCTTCGAGGAGACCCTCGATGCGGCCGTCCGGCTGGCTGTCGCCCGGCATCGGACCGTCTCGGGCGAAACCGATCCGAACTGGACGCAGATCGGCCTGACGGAGGACGACGGCCGGCAGACCGTGCCGATGCCCTCCCTGTCGACCCATGGGCAGCAGGTGCTGGCCGGCGTCACCACGGAGGAGCAGGTGTACGCGTTGATGCAATCGCTGCGCTGCCTGCCGGTCAACCGCGATGGCGGGTACCTGCTGTACCACGGATATGAGCCAGAAGCGGTGGTCTCTCAGGGATGGGGCGATATCGGCGACATGACGAATCTGGCAATGAGCCTGTTCTCACGTCTCGGCTTCTCGCCGGAGCCGCGCGTCGTCGCCCTGACCGAAAAGGGCAGGAACCTGATCAAGGAGCAGACCGGCGTCGACACGGAGCGCGTCCGCACGATTCCGATCGGCATCGCGTACCGCAATGCGGCCGGAGAACGGCGGCTGTTCGTGGTGCCCTTCATGATGGACATCTCCGGTCTGAAAGGGTTGGTGTACTTTCAGCAGGAGAGCCAGGGCAACTACCTGAACGACTCCGGCAAGACCGTCCTGCTGCGTGTGTCCGTGCGGTATGAGCCCGGAGTCGGCACCGGTTCCGCCGCGGGCAAGGCCGGCGACGCGGGCAGCGCGCTGGGCGGCGGGGAAGGCGGTTCCGCCTGGGACGAGCTCACGCTGCTCGAAACGGAGAAAACCCTGAGCGGTCTGAGCGTGGACGCACTCGACCTGTGCTTCATGAAGCGCACCGGAACCGGCGGCACGGACGGGTATGTGGCGGTTTTGTCCGGTCCCGATGGCGTGGACATCGGCGAGACGGTGCTGGAGAATCCAAAGCGCGTTCTCGGCGTGAAGGTCGAGATCGAACGGGCCAACGGAAACCAGGGGACGTTGACGCATGAAGACACGCTGGGTGACGGGGATTCACTCGAGAAATGCTACGAAACCATCTCCATCAACCAGCCCGGCCTGACGCGCAGGGCGGCCGCGGCGCTGGACGGGAAGGTGAAGGCCGTCTACAACACGGCGAAGAATCCGGACCCGATCTCCATCGCCCGCTGGTACGGCCGAAGCATCCTGTATCGGTACATCAGCGGCGAGTCCATGTTTGAGAACGAAATGACGTCGAAGCTGGGCGTCGTGGCCGGACGCCTGGACGAGCCGCGCTGTCTGGTCGTGACCTCGCATCTGGACAAGGCCGGCACGATGCAGACCACGATCGATCTCATGCAGCCCTGGACCCAGGTGCATGCGGGTGCGGAGGACGCCGTCAACGCCTACCAGACGGTATCGGGCTTCTATTTGTCCCAGCTGGAGGCGGAGGTGCTGCCCGGCGACAACCAGGTCGGGTATCTCGAGCTGTGGGCCCGGGCGCCCGCCGGCACGATTGTCCAGGCGATTCCCTGCGTGGATGGAAACCGCGACGCGCTCCATGCCGATATGGTCAAGAGCGGCAAGTATCCCGCACGGCTTCTGGATGCGGTGAAGCGGAACGAGCTGTTGCTCTTTGTCCCGACTGCCCCGACTGTCTGGAACGGACAGGAGCGATGGGCCTGGCTGGAGGTCGACCCGGAGACCTACCAGGCGATCGCGGTCTTCGACACGGGCCTCCATGGCGGCATGACGGAGTTCAAGCTCGCGCTGCTGCCGTCGGACGACGACACGATCAAATGGATGAAGGGCATCTGGGTGGGCACCAACATGTCGGTCTGGACGATGTGCTCCTCCACCCTCAAGTACGGGGACAACTATGAGGCGGTGCTGATCGATGCCAAGAAGACCGCGTACGAGTGTGCGGAGATCGTGGACAAGTTCATGGAGTTCGTCGAGGCCGTCCAGAACATGGAGATGAAGTTCTCCGTGCCGGTCGGCGGGGCGGGATCCCACGAGATCGAGGTCAAGATCGGCATGTCGGGCATCAAGGGCGAGTTCAAGCAGAAGCTGTACAGCTACGCGGGCGGCATGAAGCTGGCCATCGACGCCTATTTCGATGCGATCGTCCCGCAACCGGACGATGACGACGGCGAGGATGGCGCCGGCAGCGACGGCAGCAGCGGCAACGGGAGCGGGAACTCGAAGTGACGCCGCGTGCGCGGCCTGCGGCCGGCATGCGGACACCCTGCGTGCAGGTCCGGGACGGTGTGTGCGCATGTGTGACGGCCTGGGACGCCGCATGCGGCTCAGATCCGGATGCTCATCCACTTGCCGCGCCCGAACCGATGCCGGTACATCGCGGACCGCACGAGAAAGTCCATGCCGTAGGCGAACCAGACGCTGAGCGCGCCGAGCGCAAACCATTCGTGGAAGACGACGGTCAGCAGCAGCCGCATGCCCCAGATGCCCACAAAGCTCGTCAGCATGACATACGTGATGTCGCCCGCGCCGCGCAGCGCGCCGGACAGGACGACCACCACCGACAGGAACGGCTGCGAGCAGCAGAAGATGCGGATGGCCTTGATGCCGACGGAGAGCACCTCCGCGTCATCGGTATACATCGCGGTCAGCTGGGGCGCGAACACGAAGAGTGCAAGGGAGAGCGTCAGCGAGACATACAGGCACAACCGGTTTGCCTCATATCCGGCCTTTTTCGCGAACTCGGGCCGGCCCTCGCCCATCGATTGGCCGATGAGGGTCGTCGCCGCCAAGCCGAATCCCCAGGTGGGGATGAAGGCGATGGAGTTGACGGAGTTGCCGATCTGCATGACCGCCATGGTGGTGGTTCCCTGACCCGCCAGCACGACCTGAATCATCAGGAAGCCGCCCTGCATGACGATCTGCTCGAGCATGGCGGGCAGGCCCACGCGCCCCGTGCGGACCAGCAGCGGCAGGTTGAGCCGGAACCCCTTGAGCAGCGGCGTGCGCAGCGGGCCCTCCCCGTTTCTAATCCAGAGAATCGAGACGATGCCGCCAAAAATGCGGGCGACAGACACCGCCCAGGCGGCCCCGGCCACCCCATGCGCCGGCAACGCCAGACCGATGGCGGGGAGGGATACACCGAAGATCAGGATGATGCCGAGTGTCAGGTTGAGGACATTCACCATGCCGGCGATGAACATCGGCGCCTTCATGTTGCCCGCGCCGCGCATGTTGCCGCTGATGATGGTGTTCACCAGCAGGAAGGGAAGACCCGCCATCGAGATGCGGAAATACGTCTCGGCATGCCGGAGCACGGCAGGTTCCGCCGAGCCGAAGAACAGACGGAGGATCGGACCGGAGAAGGCATGGCACACCAGGGCGACGAGCGTGAAGGCGACCGCTCCGAGTACGACCGTCTGCCGCATGGCGTCCCGGGCATCGCTGCGGTTCCCCTCGCCGATGAGACGGGCCACGAGGACCGTGCTGCCGGTGGACAGCGCGACCGATAGCACCAGGATGAACGCGATGGTCTGGTTGACAATGCCGACTGCGGACAACGCTTCCTTGCCCAGTTTTCCGACAAGCATCGTCGAGATGACGCCGACGATCATCACCAGCACCTGCTCGAGCACCGCGGGGATGGCGAGGCGCAGGACCCCCTGTGTGAGCCTGTTCTCCGCGATTCTGCCAGGATGTGGATTCTCGTGCCCGGCATCAGGTTTCGGGCCGCCGGATGACGGATTGTCGGAAGCAGGGTCAACCGCCGCGCGAGCACACGATATGCTTGGCGGATCCTGCCGGTTCGGTTCGATGGATTCCGGTTGGTCTTTCCTCATGCTGCGCTCCCGGTGGTGCAATCGTGATGGCCGACGGGTATCGGCTTCCCGATTGTATCATGAAAGCGCATCCGGCGCATGCAGGCGCGGAGCGTGAGGCGGCTGCTTCGGCGCATGGCTTCCCGGCTCATGCGGAACCTGCGTCGGTTGCATCCTTCGGCAACCGGATGAGGAAACGGGTTCCGGTTCCTGGGGAGGATTCGCACGCGATGGATCCGTTCAGCTCGTTCCGAATCAGATTGTGTACGATGAACAGCCCGAGTCCGGAACCGCCGGCCTCCCGCCTGGTCGTGAAGAACGGGTCAAAGGCGTGCTGCAGCGTTTCCTGATCCATGCCCTGTCCGTCGTCCGAAAAGCGCAGCATCACCTCGTGGTCCGTCTGACCGACCGACAACGTCATCGTGCCGGGCCGGCCTTCCGGGAATGCATGCTGCAATGCGTTCATGAGCAGGTTCGTGATGATCTGTGAGAGGGCGCCCGGGTGTGTTGTCAGCCACACATCCTCCGCGCACAGGTTCTCGAGATGGTGCGGCGTCTTCCGGAAGCTTGGTTCAAGGCTCGTGACGACTTCATCCAGGTATTCGCACAGATTGATCCGCCGCACCTGATCGAAGGTGCGGTCGACGGATACCTGCTTGAAACTGCGGATCAGCCGGGAGGCGCGCTCGAGGTTCGCAAGAATGATCCGCAGGCTCTCACGGATCTTGGAGAGCAGCCTGCTCGAGTCCGGCGGCTGTTCGGGCGCATTGTGCAGAACGGCGTACTCTTCGATGATGGTGTCGAGAAAGGAGGCGGCGGTGACGCTGACGCCGATGGGTGTGTTGATCTCATGGGCGACGCCGGCCATCAGCTCGCCGAGGGATGCCAGTCGTTCCGATCGGACGAGCTCGCTCTGTGTGTGTGCCAGTTCTTCCATCTGTCGCACCAGTTCCCGATTCGCCTGTTCGATATCGCGTGTCCTGGCCTGCACCCTTTCCTCCAGCATCTGGTTGGCATCCGCGAGCTGCCGGTTTGCCTCCCCCAATTGCCGGTTGGCTTCCTCCTGCTGCCGGTTTGCCTCCCCCAATTGCGCGTTGGCTTCCGCCAGCTGCCGGTTTGCCTTCTCGAGCGCCTGCTGCTGGCGGACCTTCTCGCTGATGTCCGAGGTGAGAACCGCATACTGGCGGGGGGCCGGCGAAAATGCAACCGTTTCGACATACTTGTCGAGTGCGGCTGAATAGTCCGTGTCGTGCAGGGTGCCACCTTCCAGGGCGATACGGCCGTAAGGTTCCAGCCACCTGGTCTCGATGCCCGGCACCAGCTCGCGCATGGTCCGCCCGATGGCTGCGTCCCGCTGCAAGCCGGTCAACTGGCAGAAGGCGGTGTTCATGTCGATGAGCCGGGAGTCGACAACCCTGTTTTCCCCATCCGTGATGACCTCGTGGAGGGAGAAGCCGTGCAGCATGTTCTCGAAAAGCGATCGGTACTGTGTTTCGGATGCCAGGCGCTGCTTTTCCGCATTGCGCTGGGCCTCCACGTTCAGGCCGATGCCGGCGAAATAGGTCTGGCCGTCGAGTTCGAGCCGGACTGCGGTGAAATGGTACAGCGCATGCGAGCCGTCCTTGTTGCGCAGATGGCCGTCCTCCTCCGCATATCCGGTCTGTAGCGACTTCAACACGCCGGACTTGATCCGTTCGGCTTCAGCGGGGTCGTCGTACCAGTCAAGCAGGTGCATGCGGGAAAGCTCCTCCGGCGAGTAGCCGGTCAGTTCCTCATGCTTTCGGTTCCAACGGACAAGCCGCCCGTCGGCGTGGTACAGAAAGAGAAGGCCCGGTATGCTGTCCATGATCGCATGGGTGAAGCGCCGCTCCTCCGCGAGCCGGTGCTCCGTGACCTTGCGATCCGTCACATCGGTGTGGATGCCGATGAAACGGCGTGGCTGCAGGTCGTCGGTCCATTCGACGATGCCTCCGCGGGCGTGGATCCATATCCAGTCGCCGTCCTTCCGCAGGAAACGGAACTCAGCGCGGTACTCGGCAGCCCTGCCGCTGATGTAGTCCGCGATGGCGGCCAGCGCCTGCTCGAGGTCATCAGGATGCACCCGTTCGCGCCAGGATTCGAACCGGTGGGGGAAGTCGCCCGGATGGTATCCGGCGATACCGTAGTATGCATCCGAGAAGGTGACTTCATCGGTGTCGAGATTCCAATCCCACACCCCCAGCCGGGCCGCCTCCATGGCGCGTTCAAGCCACATGCGCTTGGCAACGGCGGTTTCTGCGACGAACGACGGATCCCCATCGGTTTGCATGGACATCTCTCCTCCAACGGGACGGAAATGCTGTCATGAGCCGGGTGCGTCATGATCTCCTGATGTATTTATCCAAGTTCGACAAACCCTACCGCACCGGAGTCCCTCTTTCCGAGATTGTATAAATAAACATGAAGGTGTATAATTATGCAATCGGAACATGCTCGTTCATGCCGATGAGCACAGGAGGTCGCCATGATCCATCTGGAAGAGCTGTCCATGAACGCACTGCCGGCATTGCAGACCCTGCTGTACGACGGATGGGTCATCCGCATGTCCGATGGGTATACGAAGCGGGCGAACTCGGTGAATCCTGTATATCACACCCAGGGGGATGTCGGGCTGAAAATGGCGTACTGTGAGGACCTGTTCCAGCGGAACAACCTCCGCCCCACCTACAAGATCACGCCATTTGTGACGCCGGACAACCTGGATGCGCTGCTTGAGGCCAGGGGATACCGCTCGGTCGATTCGACCAGCGTGCAGACAATGCCGCTGGAGACGATTCCAGCGCCGGACATCCGCTCGGTGACATACGAGCAGGTGTACAGCCCTGTCTGGCTTGCCCAGTACTGTGAGTTTGGCGGCATCGGCGTGGACAACCGGGTCACGTATGCCCGGATGCTGAAAAGTCTCGTGCCCAAAGCCCTGTATGCCACCCTGTACCATGACGGCGAGCCCGTTGGGTGCGGCCTGGCCGTCATTGAGAACGGATACATGGGCTTGTACGATATCATCATCGCACAGCAGCACCGCGGGTGCGGTTACGGCAGGCAGCTGATGCTCAACCTGCTGCATGCGGGGATCAAGCAGGGGGCAAGGTGTGCGTACCTGCAGGTGGTGCTGGCAAACACAACGGCGATGCGACTGTACGCATCGCTTGGCTTCAAAGAGGCGTACCGCTACCATTACCGGGTGAGTTGAGAATCGCAAGGGAGCCGGCTCGCACCATGATGCAGGCAGACCCCGCAGCCGCAGGGATGCATGATTGCACCCGCGCGGTTTCGGGGTCTGCTTGCATGATCGGACTTCCGTTTTCGGACAGTAGCCTCATCTCGGCAATCATCAGGCGAGACTGATCGTGAGATGCTGGATGCGGTTTCCGGCGACAACCCGCTCCGCACCGGGCAGAAAGGTGCTCCAGCCCATGTCGCTTCCGATGCCGGCATGCGCCGCATCGATGTGAAGCACGGTTTCCGGGCGTCGGACCAGCTCGTGCTCATGCCTGGCGCGGATGTAGTCATCGGGCGTGTTGTGGTGCGCGTCGAAATGAAAGGGAACCGGTGCGGAAACCGTGATGACCGCGCCATCGGGACGGCGCAGGGAGACCCAGCGCGTTTCCTCGTGGCCGCCGCACTCCGATGGCGGGATGAAGGCGAAGTGCTCCGCCTCAACCGTGCTCCGGAAGACGCCGAGCAATGCTCCCTCCGTCCGGTCGCGGTAGTTCTCGCCGGGACCGCGGCCGTAATAGGACAATGCCTCGAAATCCTCGGGGACCATCAGTTCCAGACCGATGCGCGGCAAGTCGCCCAGATCGGAAGGCATGTCATAAAAAGCCCGGACTGTCAGCGCTCCGTCAGCGTCCAGCTCATATGCCAGGTTCACCCGGATGGCCCAGGGCGTACCGCCGATTTCGATGCGATGCACCGCCTCCACGAGCGCACGTTCCCCGCCGAGCGGGAATGCGCGCAGGCTGCACGACGCCATGGTCAGGTTGGCCGTGTCGAACCGGCTCCAGATCGGGAAACGACCCCAACCCTCGCGGCAGTCGATACCGCTGCGGGGGCGGGTAAAGCAGGGAACCGGGCCGGATGCCAGGTACTGGGTCCCGTTTTTCTCCAGCGTCACCAGCCGGCCGTCGGATCGGGAGAACACGGCCAGGAGGCCGGTGCCGGTGATGCGGACATGGTCGGTTGCTTCCGTGATGGTGAGGGGCTGGGCAACGGGTGTTGCAACGGCGGAGCGAGGTGTCATATCGGATGGTGCGATCGGTGTTTTGCCTGCGGGGGACGGAGCGGCAGGCGGGTGCTCCGTACCGCGGGCAGAGGCACCGCTCTCCAGCGGGAATTGATAGACGCCCAGTTCGAAACCGGCCTCCGCAAACGACTGCGCGGATGCGTAGCGCACCGAGAAGGTCACGCTGTAAGCGGCGCCGGACCTGCGCGCGCCGGTCCAGGAGAACGCTGCTTCCGTCTCCTCGCCGGCGGAGAGCATGGGGAGCGGCCAGTCACCCGCATCGACAACGAGACCATCCTCGCGGACCGTCCAAACGACCGCAAAAGGCGTTGTGTCCCATGCAAGACAGCGGTTCTTCAAGCGGAAACGTCCCGGCGTCTCATCGAGCACCCAGGGATTGGACTGGTGGATCGACTCGAACACGATGGGGCAGTAGACCTGTTTCAGCGCCAGGGCAGCCGGCTTGGGCGTCAGGTCGGGCAGCACGATACCGTTGTTCGTCATGTATTCAGGGCTGGTCCAGTCGTACACCGGTTCGCCGAAGTCGCCGCCATAGGCGTGGAAAGCGCTTCCTTCCGCCGTGCGCGCAACAAGGCACTTGTCCTGCCAATCCCACACGTAGCCCCCCTGGAAACGCGGGAACCGCTCCATGAGATCGCGGAACTTGCCGATGCCACCACCCGCGTTCCGGATCTGATACAGGTATTCGACCAGAATGACCGGGCGGGTGTCGTCCGGATCCGTCAGCATCTGCATCAGCTTGTCCTGGGTCGCATACATGTTGCCGCGGACGTCCGAGATCGCTTTTCCCGGTTCTCCCGCCTCGTACTGGCACAGGCGCGTCGGGTCGCTTTCGCGGATCCAGCCCGCCATTGCGGCATGGTTGGCCCCGGTGCCGCTCTCGTTGCCCAGCGACCAGGAGTAGATGCAGGGATGGTTGCGGTGGGTCTGCACCATGCGGATCGCGCGCTCCAGGAACTGCGTGCCCCAGGCCGGATGGTGCGTCAGCGCGCCTTCCACGCCGTGGGTTTCGAGGTTGCATTCGCAGACGACCAGCAGGCCCCACGCGTCGCACAGGTCGTACCAGGCCGGGTCGTCCGGGTAATGGCAGGTGCGGACCGAGTTGATGCCCAGCCGTTTCATCTGGCGAATCTCATCGACCATGTGCGACACGGGCACCGCCCGCCCGACCGGCGCCCAGAACTCGTGCCGGTTGACGCCGCGCACCAGCAGGCGGCGTCCGTTGAGCAGCACGACGCCGTTGACGATCTCGATGCGGCGGAAGCCGATGCGCGCGCTTTCAAAGTCCACCGGGGTGCCATCCGGATCGAGCAGCGTCATGACCGCCGTGTGGAGCACCGGCGTCTCCGGGGTCCAGCAGGCGACATCGGCCAGGGACAGCTTGATGCGGGCGGTATTGGCCGTGGGTTGTTCGTATGCGCGGTACCGCGCCTGCGACGCAATCTCCGCCTCGCCCGCGGCAAGAGCGCGGCCGTTGCTGTCGAGGACCTCCAACCGGATGCGGTGGTCTGCAAAGCCGTCCACCCGGTTGACCTGTACGTCGGCCATGACCGTACCCTGCGTGCCATGCGGATCGGGCAGCGCGTCGATCCGCCAATCGGCAAGGCGCACTTTCGGTTTGGCCGTGAGCCATACGGAACGGAAGATGCCGGAGAGATGCCAGTAGTCCTGGTCCTCGAGCCATGTCCCGGTGGAGAAGCGGACGACCTGCACCGCGAGGGTGTTTTCGCCCTCCCGCAGCCAGGGTGTCACATCGAACGAGCCGGGGAGCTTGCTGTCCTCCGCGTATCCGACCGGATGACCGTTGAGCCAGACATGGAAGGCGGACTCGACTCCGCCGAAAAACAAGAATATGTCGCGACCGGACCAGTCGGGTGATACGATGAATGTGCGCAGATAACATCCTGTCGGATTGTCCTGCGGCATATGCGGCGGATTGGGGAGTGCACGGCTGTCGGCGGCATGCGGCCGGATGAGATGGGGTCCGTGCCCGTCATGGTCCCAGGGGTAGACGACATTGGTGTAGAGCGGCTTGCCATAACCCTGCAGTTCCCAGTTGCCCGGAACGGTCACCTCCGACCAGCCGCTGGGGGAAAAGCAGCTCTCCCAGAAGGGCTCCACCTGCTCCGGGCATTCGCGCAGAGCGAACTTCCAAAGGCCGTCCAGACAAGCCGTCCACCTGGAGGCGGACCGGTCGCAGGACGCGGCCTGCGCGGCACTCTCATAAGCGCCCCACGGTGCATGGGCCGGTTCCCGGCCGATGGCGGTCACATCGGGATTCTTCCAGTCGCTCTTCGGATCGATACGTCGCATGGCACGCTCCCGCCGCATGCCGGAGGCGGCTGCGGCTTTTCGTTTTACTGCCCTTCCGACCCATTGGCATCCGGTGGGAAAGGGCGCGGATTTTCTTCCAGTATAGGCCTTCCGGGGTGAAAACGGAATTTGCGGGATTGCGCCATACCATATAAGATATTGCTGCCATACAAAAGCAGAGAGGCATGGGACGGCCTCGGAACGGACGAAGCGGGCGGAAACCGGTGCGGCCGGCGGACACAGACGCGGCCATGCCGCAGGAGGCATCATGGAGGGAAAGTCGGTGCGTGCCCATACGGGGCGTGCGGGAGGCAAGGGAGAATATCGGGCCATATCCTTGTACATTCCGCCGGATGTGCTTGCCAAGGAGGAGCGGAACGAGCCGCTTGCCTCTTTCCTGCCGACCTGGGCGGGCTGCTACATCCGCGCCTGGGGACATGCCGTCGAGGCACGCGTGCTGCAGGACCATGTGCTGATCTATTGCGTCGACGGCGCCGGCTGGCTGCAGCTGGGCGGACGCACCCACCCCGTCGGAAGGGGGGACGTGTTCGTCTGCCCGCCCGGCATGCCGCATTCCTATGGCGCGGACGACCGCAATCCCTGGACGAAGTACTGGATCCACTACCGCGGCCGACTGGCGGGTGCCTGGACGGACCAGCTGCGGTTGTCCGCCGAATCTCCCGTTCTGTCGACAGGTGACTCCCCGGTGCTTGCATCGTGGTTCCAGGACCTGTTCTCCATGCTGCGGGGCGGTTATGCGCAGGGCAACCTGCTCGAAGCGGCCGCCCAGGCACAGCGGATTCTTGCGTTCATCGGCCGGAACGCCCGCATGCCGGGTTCCCCGGGAGAAGGGGGACTCGACATGGAGCGTCTCATCGGCTTTCTGCTTGAGCATGTGAACGGGAGCATCACCCTCGAACGCATGGCGGAGCACGCGGGGTTGTCAAAGTACCATTTCTCGAGACGGTTCCGGAGCGCGACCGGATACTCGCCCGTGGAATACCACAACCGGCTGCGGATGCAAAAGGCATGCGAGCTGCTTGCCGCTTCCACCTCGACGGTTGCGGCCATCGGCACGACCCTGGGCTTTTCCTCTCCCTATTACTTCTCCACGACCTTCAAGCGGATCATCGGGCAGTCGCCACAAGGCTACCGGGAGTTGCTGTAGGCGGCGTGCCGCGCCGGTCGGGGGTCAGGCATTCCCCATGCCGTATCGTTTCGTCTTGCGGCTGCGGGCCATATGGTCCGATTCGATGGGGGCCTTCCAATCCTCCGCCACGACACCGCAGGACCGGAACTCGCTGACCGCCTCGCAGAGCGTGTCATAGCTCACCTGCAGGCCCCGGGGATCCGCGTTGTAGTTGACCGCCCGGCTCGCATGGATGCCGAACTGCTTCGCCGTGTCGATGGCGTCGATGTTCGCGCCGAGGAAGAGGAACTCCCAGCCGCATTCGGCCTTTTGCCGCTCCACCAACGTGCGGATCTGGGCCTGTGTGAATTCGCGGCTCGCGTTCTCAAGCCCGTCGGTCGTGATGACGAACAGCACCCGACCCGCCCTGTGTCGCGCATCGGTGTGACGCTGCACGTTCATGAGTTTTCCGATGGCATGGCCGATCGTATCGAGCAGGGCCGTGCATCCGCCAACCTGGTATTCCTGCTCCGTGAGGGGACGGATGGCGCGGAGGTCGATGCGGTCGTGGAGCAGTTCATGCCCGTCACTGAAGAGCACCGTGGTGACGGTCGCCTCGCCCGGTTCCTCCCGTTGCCGGCGCAGCATGGCATTGTATCCGCCGATGGTGTCGCTCTCAAGACCCGCCATCGAGCCGCTGCGGTCGAGGATGAAGACCAGTTCGGTCCGCCCGGGGGCCGCCGGCGGGTCCATGTCGTCAAGAAGCGTGCCGCACAGCGGAAGTTCGGTTTCCTTACCAGTGGTTGCCATATGAAGCCACCTCGCTTTCCATCATGCCGGCCTCGTCATCCTGTCGGATCGTCGTGCCGGCTTCTGACCTGAGCATAGCAGGCTTCGGACAGACCGTGGTCGCCCGGCATGCGACATCTCGCGGAAGTGCCCAAACGCCGCCGGTCAGGCACAGCGCTTCCGACAGGCATGGATGAAAGCGTCAGAATAGCTTGCGGATCGCGAAGCAGGCGGCCGGCACCCTGTGTGCGAGCCGCGTTGCCTGCTTTGTGCAATGCGAGCGCCACCGCGCGTGGAGGTCCGCATTGCGCCGCTTGTCCTTCCGTTCCTTCTCAAGCATGTCATGGAGCAGGCGTGAGCACGCGACCGTGTCCTGGTGCGCCCCCAGCAGGGCGGACAGCTCGGCGAGGGCGGATGTGAGGGCGGAGAAAAGGGGATGAGTGCCATGGGGATGCTCATACAGGCACTCGAGCAGGATGCGCGCTTGCTTCGTGCGAATGCGGAGGCGGTGTCGCTCGTGTGCCGGAATGCGGCAGGCCTTCCTGGCCCGTGCCGCATCCGCCAGGCGGGCGGCGTCGGCAGTCATGCGCCTGCGTATGCCCGCCACCAGCGTGTCGCGGTATGCGGCGAACGACTCCGATGACATGTCGTCGAGCTCGCGGAACAGGTCGGGTGATGTAAACAGGGCCAGGGACCCGTCAAGGGAGCGGATGTGCGCCATGGCCTTCCGCAGCCGGATGCCGCGTTCTGCGGCAATTCTGTTCGGCACACTGGCTCTTTGCGCCACGGCTTCAGGTGACATGTCGGGTTCCCCGCGGCGGCTCCCCGTGCCCTCAGGCGGCCTGACGGATACTCCGTGCCGGATGCCCGAGGCGTCAGGCAGCGGATCCCGCCGTTTTCGCAGCACGCTCCCGGATGACAGTTGCAGCCACTGGGTCAGCACATCGAGGTCGCGGACCGGTCCGGTGGCGTCCAGCACGGCGCCGGCCGCCTTCCTCATCCGGCGATACCGTTTCCCGTGCAGCCATGGTGCCAGGAAGCCGAGCAACGCATGCATGGCACGCGCCTGCAGCCGGATGGCATGGACGGCGTGACGCCCGGGGGGCATCCCGCGCCTGTGGTTGGCCATCAGAACGGACAATCCATCTGCGAACGCCAGACAGTCATGGCGCAGCCCCCCGGCGATGCGGCCGGGTGATTCGGGTGCGGGCCACCCGGCCATCGGATCGGCGCTGCCGCATGCGAGCTGCTGCTCGGTCACCAGCAGCCTCACCGCCCTGGGTGAGCCGGATGCGAACGACCCACCCTGCCTGGACAACTGCCAGACATCCGCATCCTTGAGCAGCTCCGTGAGGGTATCGTCCACACGGCTCTTGCGTCCGTGCCGGCGGATGGCGCGCAACAGGCGGTCACGCGTCCCGACGGGTGGCACCCCCGCCGCCCCGAGTTGCGGCGCGAGCCATGCGGCACCTGTGCGCCCGTGGGTTTTCTCCGCATCGCCGCAAACGGCGCGGCCCAGGTCGTGCAGCAGCGCCGCGGCCTCCGCCAATGGGGGATCCTCGCCACGCAGCTCGGCAAGACGTACGGCGCACGCGGCGACGCCCTCGGCATGGACCCGTTCCGGTTCGGCCCGTTCCGGGGGCAAGCAGGCGAGGGATGCTTCGAATATGTGATGAAGCGGTTCAAACGTGCTCATGGATTCCTCCGCCAGGTTCCGGGGTTCGACACCGGGACCATGAGCGCCTTCACCGGTGGCCGAAGGCATCTTCATGGGCGGGCATCAGGCGCCGAGCAGCGGTTGGCCGAAATGGAACAGATATCGGTTGACCTCGTTGATGTCGCGGATGCCCTGCTCGATGCAGTACTGCACGATCAGGTCGGCGCGACTGCTGCTCGAGAGGGCGAAGCCGGCGCGCGCAAGCAGGTCTCCGGTTTCCGTCAGGTCGAGTCCCAATGCGATCGCGAACGCGACCGCCGTGGACTTCTTCGGCGCATAGTCCTTCCGGCTGCGGATCTTCGAGAAAAGCCTGCGATCGATGTTGGCCCGCCGGTATGCATCCACGTCCGACATGCCCTTCTGGTCGATGAGATGCAGCAGATGCTGGGCGAAGGAAGCGGCAGGTTGCCGGACGAGGTGTTCAAGCCGGTCATCCGCCGGATACGCGCGCTTGTGCTCCGCGATCTCAATTAATCTGGGCTGGGCCTCGGCGTCCATGAACTCCGCCATCTGCGCCAGGCCTTCCTGCGGCGGGCCGTCCAGGCCTTCCTGCGGCGGGTAGGATGCCTTGCGCGGCATCCGGCCCGCCTTCCGGCCCCCGGAGCCTGTCTCTCGCAGACGGTGGTCAATGTCCGCCTGTGTCACCTCCGTGGCGAAATGGTCGTCGACATACCGGGTGATGGCTGTCATCCGTGCGTCCGCCACCCCGGTCGCGCTGCTGTCGAACAGAACCAGCGTGACCTGCATGTCACCCGCTTCGGGGGGGAGCGGCACCTCGCCCGGCTTCACGGCGGCGGCGGGGTCTCGCAGGAAGGTGCCGACGGCCGAAAGGGCGACATCGAATGCGGCTTCCCGCGGATACCCGTAGATGCCGGACGAAAGCAGCGGAAACGCGATGCTGGCGCATCCGGCGCGCGCCGCCAGAGCCAGGGCGCGCAGATAACAGCTGCGCAGCTGCAGCTCCTCGCCATGCGAACCGCCCTGCCAGACGGGGCCGGCCGCATGAATGACAAACCGGGCCGGCAGCCGGAATCCGGGGGTGATGACGGCATCACCGGTGTCGCAGCGACCGATCGCATCGCAGGCGGCCTGCATGTCCTGCGCGCCCGCAGCCGTGAAAATGGCGCCACAGACTCCGCCTCCCTGCTCCAGACGTGTGTTCGCCGCGTTGACGATGGCGTCCGTGTTCATGCTCACCAGATCGTTCCGGATGATGGAAAGCGGCATGGAGAAGGCCTCCTTTGCGGGCTTGGTTCTACCCTTTTCGCAATGCGTACGGATTGATTATACCCAATGCGGCCGACATTTCGCACGTCGAGTGGCGATGCGCCGTGTCCGGCGGAAGAACGGTCATCCTCCGGCCACTGTGGCGCTGTCGCAAGCTCAGTCATGATGCGGGCTTCGCTGGCGGAAAAACATCATGCCGCCAATTTGTGGATTGTCATGACGGGTTGGTGGTAAGGACGACTTGTGGGAATCGTGCCATGCGAACGCACGATGAAGACATGCGATGAGCAGTGTGGGGGGAAGCAAATGAAACGGATTGCCAACAAGATCCTGCTGTTGTCCGGTGTGTCGCTTGTGGTCCTGTTTCTCGTCATGGGGGCGGTTTCCGTGACTAGTCTGCTGGGTATGGGACGTCAGGGCATCGAAAGCGTCGAGTCCGTGCTCATCAAGGACTATGACGCCTACATCAAGGCGCAGGTCGAGGTTGCGGTCAGCATGATCGACCAGTACCGACAGGCCGCGGATGACGGACGCATGAGCATGGATGAGGCGAAGAAGGCGGCCGCGGACATGCTGCGCCTGCTTCGGTACAACCAGGACGGGTATTTCTGGGCGGATACATACGATGGCCTGAACGTCGTGCTGCTGGGCAACAAGACGGAGGGGACCAACCGTTTCAACGCCCAGGACGTGAATGGAAAATATCTCATCCAGGAGATCCTCAAGGCGGGCAAACAGGAGGGTGGCGGCTTTACCGACTACTGGTTCCCGCGGGCGGGCGAGACGGAGGCGGCGCCGAAACGCGGCTACTCGCTCGCGTACGAACCGTTTCAATGGGTTGTCGGCACAGGCAACTATGTCGATGACCTGCAAAAGCTCGTGGCCGACGCCCAGGCGGAGCAGCGCGCTGACCTGACCCGGAGGCTCACCGCGATGGTGATCGCCTCCCTCATCGCCACCGTCGCCATGGGCTTCGTGTCCTGGTGGTTCGGCGGCCGAATCGCCAGACCAGTCGCCGCAACGGCCGCGTACCTTGACGTGATGGCCGGAGGCGATTTCAGTCAGGAGATGCCCCATTCCGGGCGGTATGCGACCAGCCGCGACGAGACCGGGGTGCTCGTCCGGGCCGTGACCGAAATGCGCGCCACCATGCGGGACATCATCCATACCATCACCCAGAGCGGCACTGCCGTCGGAGAGGCGGTCGTGGACACGAACAAGCGCATGACCGATCTAAACGGCAAGATCAGGGAGGTCTCCGCGGCGACCGAACAGATATCGGCCGGAACGGAAGAGACCGCGGCTTCCGTTACGAACATGCGCCATACGGCGGAGGAGATCGAGACGGCCTCCGAAAGCATTGCCGTGAAAGCGGCCGACGGCGCGGAAAGCGCCATCGGCATCCGCAACCGGGCGGAAGAGATGAAACAGCAGGTCATCCAGTCACGGCGCGAAACGGTCGATATCTATGAGAACTCCCGCAAGGAGATGGTCGAGGCGATCAGGAAGACATCCGATGTCGCACAGATCCGGCTGCTTTCCGACACCATCCTGTCGATCACCGGCCAGACGAACCTGCTGGCGCTCAACGCCGCCATCGAGGCTGCCCGCGCGGGGGAAAGCGGGCGCGGGTTCGCAGTGGTCGCGGACGAGATCCGCAAGCTCGCGGAAGACTCAAGCCGTGCGGTCAGCCAGATTCGCGGCATCACGGATGTCGTCGTCGCTGCCGTGCAGCACCTCAACGAAGGTGCGCAGAAGATGCTCGACTTCATCAACGGTCCGGTCATCGCCGATTATGACCGCATGGTCAAGATCGGCGACCAGTACAACGAGGACGCGCAGACGGTCAGCGACATGGTCACCGATTTCTCCGCGACAAGCGAGGAGTTGACCGCGTCCATCCAAACCGTGGTCCGGGCGCTCGGCGAGGTTACCAGCGCCACGAACGAACAGGCGGAAAGCACAAACGGCATCGCCGCCCGCAGCAGCGACATCAGCGGCATGGCCGGCCAGATCCTTGACCGGACGCAGACCATTCGGCATCACACCGACGCACTGCTTGCATCCGTCCGCAAGTTCCAGGTGTAGCCTGCCGGCGGTGTCCGTCGGACCTCGTGCGGTCCCCCCATGCAGCAGCGTGTGAGCCCCCAGGTGATGGAAAGGACGGGCCTCGGAACCGGCTACGGTTTCGTGGGCCTGTCCTTTCCCGGCAGGGGACATCTGCCGCGGCATGCCGGATTTCGTTCAGATCCGCAGGTTGCCGAGCACTTCGCCGATGGGTTCGCGGATGATCAGCTGCGCCGCGTCGTCGTGTGGCGTCGGATCGCGGTTGATGAGCACGAGATGCCGGCCTTCGTAATACCGGAGCAATCCAGCCGCCGGATGGACGACAAGCGACGTACCGCCCACGATGAGCACTTCCGCGTCCATGACCATGCGGCGTGCCTTGCGCAGGGTGAAGGGCTCGAGGGATTCGCCGTACAGCACGATGTCGGGACGAACCATGCCGCCGCACACGCAGTGCGGGATGCCGTCCGCCTTGATCACATGGTCGGCCCCATACTGCAGGCCGCAGCGGATGCAGCTGTTGTGGCGCAGGGATCCGTGCAGCTCGACGACCTCGCGGCTCCCCGCCGCCTGGTGCAGTCCGTCGATGTTCTGGGTGATCACGCCGAGCAGCCTGCCCGCACGTTCCATCGCGGCCAGCGCCTGATGGGCCTTGTTGGGCCGCGCATCGGGAAAAACGAGGTGCTGGCGGTAGAACGCAAAAAATCGTGCGGGATCCGCCTCGAGGGTTTCGGCAGAAAGAACCTGTTCGGGAGACAGGATTGTCCCGTCGCGGAACAATCCCCTTGCACTGCGGAAATCCGGGATGCCGCTTTCGGTCGAGACCCCGGCTCCGCCAAAGAACACGATGCGCCGGGAGTGGTCGATGATGGACTGCAGTACGGCGATCGGATCGGGATGTGCGTGCGGTTCATTCATGGCAGGCCTCCTGCAGGCGAGTCGTCCGTGTTCCGCCGGGCGGACCTTGCGATTCCGGCCATTCGGATATCCGCCGGATACCAACTCCTTGATATTACCACACCGCATACACCAACTGCTGAACAAAACCGGATTGGAAAAAAAGGCAAAAGGGCATATCATAGGATGGGAAGAAGGAGGAAGGCATGCCAGATCGGTATCTTGAAGCATTTCATCGCTTTCTCGAAGCATGGCTGGGCCAGCGCAGCCTCGACGGCATCCGCGCCATGATGGACGGGGCCGTGACAGGCTTCGGCACCGGCATCGATGAGTTCGCCTTTCCCGCCGGCGGAGATAACGCCTCGCGCGGCGGCTTATCGCAGCAGCGTGAACTCGCGCTGTTCGAACGGGACATCCACGATGCGCCGGAGAGGTTCACCTGGGACATCCGCGAGCTCGCCGTGCAAGTCCTGACGCCGCAGTCCGCCGTTGTCATGGCGATCCTGGATCTGTCAACGGTCATCGTTGACCAGGCGGTGCGTTTCAACGGCCTGCGCATGAGCCTGGTTTTTGCGGAAGGGCCGGATGGACTGCGTCTTTTTCATGACCATATCTCCTTGCCGACCCAGATCCACGGCGAAGGGGAGGCATATCCGCTCAAGGAGCTCGAGGACCGGCTGCGCAGCTTTGAGCGGTTGCTGAAGCGTCGGACGAGAACCTTGCAGGAAGCCTATCTGGAGTTGTCCAAGGTCGCCAATACCGATCGGCTGACCGGCATCGCCTCGCGCACAAGGCTTGACGAGGTGCTCGAGGCCGAGCTGCAGCGGTTCAAGCGCTACGGTAGCCTTTTCTCCGTGCTGTTTTTTGATATCGACGGATTCAAGCGCATCAATGACCGACTTGGTCATGCCGCCGGTGACGAAGTGCTTTGCCAGGTGGCCGGCGGCCTGGTGCAGATCGCGCGTTCCACCGATGTGGTCGGGCGCTGGGGTGGGGACGAGTTCATGGCCATTCTGCCGGAGACCGCGCCGTCAGCCGCCGAGGAGTTGGCCCAGCGGCTGATTGCGTCGATTCGGGGCATGCATGATCCTGATGGGAACCCGATCGGCATCAGCATGGGCATTGCCGCCCCGAGGAACGAGGAGACGATGGAGGCGCTGTTCGCCCGCGCGGATGGCGCCATGTACCGCGCAAAGGCCCGGGGTGGCGGCATCATGACATCCGATGCAACCGTCACATGAGCGTGGAGAACATGCGGAAGCCGGCAGCGAGAACCTTGACCTGCCAGGGGCGGTTCTGCCATTCCGTGAGCGGTATCTCCCGGCACAGTTCCAGGGTGAGCAGGTAGTCGTCGCGGACAGCGGCGACGATGGGCGACCCATGGAACCAGACCGCATTCTCGTATTGCAGGTAGAAGCTGCGGAAATCGAAGTTGATCGTGCCGACCAGGGCGTGGTCGTCGTCGCTGACAATCATCTTGGCGTGCATGAAACCGGGCGAGTACTCAAAGATGCGCACGCCGGCCTCCATGAGCCTGCCGTAGTGGCTGCGCGTGACCAGATGCACATACCACTTGTCGGGAATGGAGGGCGTGATGATGCGTACGTCGACACCGCTTTCGGATGCGCGGCAGAGCGAGTCGAGCATGTCCTCCTCGAGTATGAGATATGGCGTCGTGATCCAGATGTAGCGGCTTGCCGACTCGATCATCTGTTGACAGACGGCCTTGGCCGGATTGACCGGGTTGTTCGAGGGCCCGTCCGTGAATGGCAGGATCCAGCCGGACGGCGTGCCGATTTGGCTGGAGGATGCGTCCGTCGGCGGTTCCGTCTGCAGGAGGGGCATTCGGTATCGCAGATCTTCCTGCCCAGGCGCGGCCTTCTGGTCGAGTGTCCACATCTGCAGGAATGACAGGGTCAGGCCCCATACGCCGTCGCCCGTGATGCGGACGGCCGTGTCCTTCCAGTGGCCGTGCTTCCGGTTGAGATTGGCGTATTCGTCCGCGAGGTTGACACCGCCCGTGTAGGCGATGCGGCCGTCGATGGAAACGATCTTCTGGTGGTTGCGATAGTTGAGGTACAGATTCGAGAGATGGCGCAGGATGGGGTTGAATGTCTTGAGTTGCACGCCGGCCACCGTCAGACGGTTGCGTTCGAACCGGGTCAGCTTGAGGCCGCCGAAATCATCCATCATGAAGCGCACTTCAACGCCTTCCCGGGCCTTGCGGCGCAGAATGCCGGCCACGCGATCCCACAGGAAGCCTTCACCCACAATGAAGAATTCCACAAAGATGAAGGTGGTGGCGGTCTCTAGATCGCGGCAAAGCGCCTCGAAGCAGTCCTCCCCCACGGGAAAGAACGCCGAGGCCGCCTCCCGGTAGATCGGGAAGCCATGATGCTGCAGGAACCGCGGTATGCGGGAGCGCATCGGGAACAGGTCGCTGAAGACGGACAGCCTTTGAGCGGCGGACCCTTCCGGATCCCATAGCGCGCGCGTCGGATCATGCAGGCGAAGCTTGCGGAAACGCCGATGGTTGGCGCGTCCCCACAAAAAATACAGCAGCAGGCCGAACACAGGCATCAGAAAGACAATGAGGATCCAGGCGATCTTGTAGGAAGGACTGTCGTGGCGGTTGACCAGTTTGATGATCGTGAAGAAGCTGAACGCCTGAATGGCCGTGTACAGGTAGGTGCCGGCGCTGACCATCGTGTCGGTGATCCACAGGAACAGCAGGATCTGCGCAATGACAAACGCGGCCGCCAGCAGCACGCGGATTGCGGCGTCAATGTTCGGATTGGGGCGGTGCCTCATGGAACGGTCTCCTCCGCTTCTGTCATGCCTGGTGAACGATGCCGGCCGGTATGCGCCAGGTTTCGTGGCGGGCCGTCGTGGATGATTCTCCCATTATACCGCATCGGGGCATCCATGTTACAATGGGCTGGACAGGCAGGGATCGATTCTCCCGGCTTCCGGCCGGATGACCGCCGCCGGCGGGAAGGTGCGCGGAATCGTTCGCAGCCGGTTCGGGAAAGGAGAAGCGTATGAAAGCCATGATGTCCTGGTCCGACATGCTGTCGGTCGGCGAACCGGAAATCGACGAGCAGCACCGTTCGCTCATTCGTCTGTTGAATGAGGCGTACGAGGCCATGCTCGATCAATGCCCGCGCGAGACGACGGGACGCCTGCTCGAGGATCTCGATGCGTACACGCGTCTTCATTTCCGGTATGAGGAACGCTATTTCGGACAGTTCGACGAGTCGATGCGTGACAGCCACCTGCGCGCGCACGCCGCCCTCGAGCGGCGCCTTGCCGCACTCAGGGGGCGACATGCGGCGGGCGAGCCGAACGTGATCCTCCATGTTGTCACCTTCATGCGCGACTGGATCCTCAACCATGTCATGAAAACCGACAGCCGGTACCGGCCGTTCATTCAGGCTGCCGGCCATCTGCCGGAAGCGGATCAGTCAACGAGTGACTGATGCGCCGCCGAACCACCTGTCGGAAACCGTCACAGGGGCACCTCGAAGCGGATCGCCGTTCCCGCACCGGGAGCGGATTCCACCGTCAGCGTGCCGCGCAGCAGGGCGATGCGTTCCCGCATGCCTTCAAGGCCGAAGCCGCTGCCCGGCTTGCGGTCCTTGATCCGTTCCGCAGTCTCGGCCGGTGAAAAACCGACTCCGTTGTCCCGAATGACCGAGACAAGCCGGCCATCGGCTATCGCGACGGATACCCATGCCTCGGTGGCGCGGGCGTATTTCCCGATGTTCACCAACGCCTCGGAGACAACCTGGAACACGGCGGGCGCAAGGTATTGCGGCAGGTCGCCATCCGGTCCCGTCAGCTCAAGGCGCGGCGTGATACCCGTATTGTCGCGGAACAGCTCGCAACGCGCCGCAATGGCGCGGAACAGGCCCTCCTCGAGCCAGGAGGGCTTGAGATCGTACATGATGCCGCGGATGTCGGCCGCAGCGCCCCTGATGGCTGTCTGCAGGTTCTCGAGCTGTGCGGCGGTGGACATTGTGTCATTCCGTTCCAGCAGCTTCCGGATGATCTCCGTTCTCAGCACCAGGTTCGCGACAGACTGGGCAGGCCCGTCGTGCAGGTCGCGGGCGATGCGGCGCCGTTCTTCCTCATGTGCTGTCAGGATGCGGCGGCTGAGCGCGAGCAGCTGCGCGTTGACGTCCTCAAGCTGCCGGTTGGTGTTGGCCAGCCGCGTGTTGGCATCCTCGAGCCGCAGGTTGGCATCGGCCAGCTGCGCGTTGAGGATGCGCTGCTCGTCGAGCAGCGCCTGCCGGCTGCCGTGGAGGCGGCTGTTCTCAAGCGCGGCGGCGGCCTGGCCGGCGAAGGCGCGCATGAGCCGTTCGTCGTCGTCTGTGTATGGGAGAATGCCGGCCGCCACGTTCGGATCGGCCGGATCGAGCGTGCCGCGGGGATCCCGCTTGCGGTTGATCAGCTGCAGGATGCCGATGACGCCGCCCTCGCGGTCCTTCATCGGCACGGTGAGCATCGAGCCGGTGCGGTAGCCCGTCCTGTCGTCGAAGCTGCGGTTGTGCCGGTAAGGCGCCTCCCCGGGGATGTTCCATGCATCGTCGATGCGCAGCGGCTCACCGGTGAGTGCGGCATGGCCGTTGATGCTGTCTGCGCGCAGGGGGGTGACGAAGGATTCGAAGGCGAACGTCATGCTCCGGTTGCGGGCGTAGGCGAACAGCAGGGCCAACCCGTCGGCACATCCGCCGCGGATGGCGGCCGGCTCACCGGTGCCTTCCTCGACCACAAGGTACAGGGAGCCCGCGTCGGAATCGGTCAGCCGCATGCCGGCGTCCATGATGTGCCCGAGCAGGCGCGCGGTGTCGTTCTCCGCGAGCAGGGACTGTGCGATGGCGGAAAGCTGGTCGAACCGGTCCTGCAAGGCGTTCCTGCATGATAGGTCATTGTCCGGCGGCATGCGTGCTGTTCCTCCGTCCCATGTTGTAGGTGCCGTTCCGGCAAAAAAAGAGCGGCATACATGAAGTATACCGCAAAGGTGGACTGATATGCGCATCGGGGATGTCAGGAGGTCTCATCCCGCGGAATCATGCTGGGTGCGTGGGGTGGATGAATCAGTGTCTCAATGCCAGCAATACCGGGAGAAGTGATCCACAAGGAACGAGGTCGGGGCATACCGGACAAACCGGTTGGCGCCGAGCAGTTCATCATAGAGCCAGCCGCGGTAGGCGCTGACGGTGATGCGAACGGGAGAACGGAAGCCCTCGGTATCTGGCGTGACGGACACAACCCCTGTGTTGCCGGATGCGAAAACCTGCACCGTCAGTTCGCGGGGCAGCTGGTCCGCGGGCAGGCTGTTCT
Source organism: Bacillota bacterium (assembly GCA_023440865.1). Classification (GTDB taxonomy): domain Bacteria; phylum Bacillota; class Clostridia; order DSM-8532; family DSM-8532; genus JAEWSN01. The sequence goes on along the minus strand of JAEXRM010000112.1, from coordinate 21,626 downwards.
TGGGGAACTGCAGCGTGACGAAGCCCGCCTTGACGACACCGCCCTTCTGGGTCAGGGTAAAGGTCTTCTCATAGATGATCGCATTGACGGGCGCCTCGGCCTTGTGACCCGTATGGGCCATCCAGGCTGCGGGGGCCTTGGCGGAAGAAAATCCATCGGTCGGCGCGGCGAAGGCGACGGTCGTCGATGAGATCAGCAGGATGGCAATCAGGAGAGCGGACAGGATTTTCTTCATAAAAAATTCCACCTTTCACGGTTCGTCTGAAGCCCGGCACCTCCTGGTGCCACCCGTCCTGTGGCGTTCGCCCGGACAAGTACGCTTTGGTTCGGCGGCCTGGCGATCGTGGGACATTCGTCCGGTAGACCCATGGCTTTGCGTCGCTGCCTTTCGACAGGTTTGCCGTTTCGTCAATTTGTTGGTTTCATCCGCTCCGTGCCGGCAACGACCGGCGGTGGAACCGATGGATGGGGTGTGATACACTTGTGGTGGCCATTCCGCTGCCTGCCTGGCACGGGGATGTACCAAGGGCTGACGGTATGGAAGTTATCTTCATTGTAAATGGGTTTGTGTCCTGCGGCAATAGGACCATGGTCCCATTTGCCCGGGACTTCGGAACCCGTTCATGACCCCATATGCGGAACCCGGATTGCGGCAGACTGGAATCCGGGCGCTGCGGCACCCAGGGAGGCGCGGATGATCTGTTTCAACTGCGGTTGGCGTCTGCCTGACGCCGGCGTCACGGAATGCGGCATCTGCGGCATGAAAATGCCGAAGAGCTGCCTGACCTGCGGCATGCCGAATCCACGCCATGCCCGCCACTGCCTGGCATGCGGACGTGCGTTTCCCGATGCATCCCGTCAGGATGCGGATGCCGACGGCGCCGGTGCTGGCGCCCTTGCGGAGGCGCGGCGCAATGTCGCCGTCATCTTCGCGGATGTCTCAGGCTTCACGGCGCTCTCCGAGAACCTCGATCCCGAAGAGGTCCGCAGCATCATCAATGACTGCTTCCAGAGCATCACCCAGCCTGTCTACGAGCTTGAGGGTTCCATCGACAAGTACATCGGCGATTGTGTCATGGTATTGTTCGGCGCCCGCATACCCCACGCGGACGATGCACGGCGCGCCGTTTCATGTGCCCTGCGCATGCAGGCGGCCATGGAGGCGTTCAGCCGCGAGCGGCTCGAAACACGCGGCTTGTCGCTGAAGCTTTCCGTCGGAATCAATTACGGGCTTGTCGTGACCGGCAGCATCGGCGGCTACTTCGACAAGGACTACACGGTCATGGGCGATACCGTCAACCTGGCACAGCGGCTGCAGTCCGCGGCGCAGCCGGGCACGGTGCTGGTCAGCGGACCGGTGCATGATGAGACGCGCGACCTGTTCGCCTATCACGACATGGGCGACCTGACGGTCAAGAACCGGCGCGAGCCGGTCCGCTGCTGGCGGGCGGAGACGGAGCTGCAGGACCTTGCGGCCGACGGGTTGCTCATCGAGCGCGACCTGGAGCTCGCCGAGGCGGGTGAGGCGGCCGCCGCGTTCGAAGCGGGACGTTTTGTCTTCTGCGCCATGACGGGAGATGCCGGCATCGGGAAGACGGTCCTTTCCCTTGCCTTCATGCGCATCTTCGAACAGCGCTCGATAGAGGGATTCAAGGCGTTCCGCACCGAATGCGGCACGGATGACCGCCGCCGGCCCTACGGCATGCTGTCCTCGCTGCTGCACGCCCTGATGAACGTGGAAACCGGTGGCAGCGCGAATGCCCGGCGTTACCGGGTCGCGTCCTACTGCTACTTTCTTCTGCCCGATGCGCAGGATGGCGAAGTGGAGCGACTGGTCGGTTTTCTCGGCATATTCATGGGACTGGAACGTACCTCCGGGTTTCAGGAGATCCTTGATGCCATGAAGCCGGGCGACCTCGAGCGTGAGATGACCGACCAGCTGCAGCGTTTTCTGGATGCCTGTCTCCGCAGCCGGCCGACGCTGCTCGTCCTGGACGACCTGCAATGGGCCGACGAGCGATCGGTCGGCCTGCTCGTGCGTGTGCTGCCCCGCCTCGTGACGACCCGGAGCGCCTGGTTGTGCGTGTTCCGGCCGGACCCCCGTCTGGAGCGCATGGGTTCTTTCAGATTCCTGTCCGATGCGCACGTTTTCTCACGACGCTGGCATCTGGCTCCGTTGACGGAAGACGGAGCCGTCCGCTGCGTCATCGGCCTGGCGGGCGCCGTATCCTCGGACGGGGATCTGGCTGAGCCGCTTGCCCGCATGACGCATGGCAATCCGCTGATGGTGGGTGAGTTCACCCGAACTGCCCTGCGGCGGGGCGGCATCGAGGTCGTCGACGGCCAGGTGCGGATACGGTCCGTTTCGGAGAAGACGTTTGCCGGAAGCCTGGGCAACATCCTCCTTGCCGGTATTGTGGAGATGCCGCAGGAAACAATCACACTGCTACAGACGGCGGCTGTCGTCGGATCGAGCTTCCGGTTCACATGGATGCAGGGGCTCGCCGGCATCGAGGATCCCGAGTGGGTTGCGGCTCCTGCCGTGCGCGCCGGCATCCTGTCAATCCGGTCCGTGCAGCTTGGCGGCGGCACTGTGCGCAAGGAGGGCCGCTTCGTGCACGTACTGGCGCGCGAGGCACTGTATGGCAGTCTGTTGCTGGCCCAGCGGCAGAAGCTCCACCTGGCGGTTGCAACACATCTGGAACGGATGGCGGGAAACGACGCCTCAGAAATCTCCGCGCTCCTGAGCCACCAGTTTGAGATGGCAGGGGACCGGGGCCGAGCGGCACGACACGCATACAATGCCGCCGGCAGGAGCGAGGCCGGTTATGATGCCCGTTCCGCGAAGGAAAACTGGTTCCGGTTCCTTGACCTCAGCGGCGTCGGCGTGCTGCCCATCCTGTCCATGGAAGCGCCTGGATCCGAGGCTGGCGGCGCTCCGGGAAAAGCGACGGGGAACTTGCAGGCGGATCTGCCGGCGCCTCCTTCTGCCGATGTTCCGGCGGATGACGGCGCGGCGTCCGATTCGGGCAGCGTGTATGGTGTCCCCGCGGCCTCGGGCAGTTCGCCGACGGATGGACTTCAGGCACGTGCCGTCCTTGTGGAGCTGCTTGGATCCGAGGGACCTGAGCTTGTCGTCAAGGCGTTGCGGCACCTGGCATCACTGGAGTGGACCGAGGGTCGTGGTGAAACGGCGATGACGCTGCTGCGCCGGGCCCATGAGTGGGCGGAATCGCTGCGTGACCGGCTCGATGCCCGTCTGGCGGAAGCGGAGATCCTCCGTGAAACCGGACGCTTCGACGAGGCGGCCGTCATCCTTGACGAGCTCGTGGGCCGATCGGAGGCCGATGCCGACCTGCAGGGGAAGGTGCAGCTGTGCCGCTGCACCCTGCTGCGCATGCGATCCGATCCCGGTGCGGCCGAGGCGGCGCGCCGGGCGGAGGAGCTGTTCCGGCGGGGGCGTGACTGGCGCGGCTTGGCGGAGACGCTCAGCCAGACCGCCGGCATCCACTTCGCGCGTGGCGAGCTGCCACAGGCGAAGCAGGTGCTCGAAAACGCGCTGGGATATGCCGAGAAGTCGCGCGACATCGGCATGACGGCCCGCCTGTACGGCAACCTGTCCATCCTGCACCTGGCCGCAGGTGAGACGGCGCTTGCTAGAAACGGGTTTGCCAAGGCGATTGAACTGGCGGCAAAGGTGTCGAATCTCCACAGCCTGCTTTCGAGCCAGATCAATCTTGGCATCCTGCGCATGGAGCAGGGCAAGTTCGACAGCGCGGCCGAATTGCTCGGAGATGTGGTGCGCCGGTCCCGCCAGGCGTCGCTGCGGTACCAGGAATGCCTGGCGTGGATCAATTTGGGTGATCTTGCAATCGAGCGGGGGCGCAAGGCCGAAGCGGAAAACGCTTACGCACAGGCTGTCGCTTTGGCCGTCGAACAGGATCTCGGGGTCGAGAAGGCATTGTGCGACGTGGGACTGGCGCATGTGCGGTCCGGGCGGATGGAGTCATTTGGCGCGGGAGCCGCCAGGCAGGGGGCCGGGGCGGAGATGGCTGCCGGCGAATCGATAACAAGGGAGACAATGCCTGCCGATGAACTGAAAACGGGGGAGACACTGCCTGACGGCGAACCGATGGTTGGGATGGATGCATCTGTCCCGACAATGGGTGATGACGAAAATATGCTGGCGGAGGCCCGCAGCATGCTGCTTGCCGCGCTGCCCGTTCTACGCGGGGCGGGCGAGGAAGCTGGAGCCAGCGACTGTCTGCGCGTGATGGCGCATGTGACCTACATGGCGGCCGTGCGGTCGGAACGTGCCGACCATGGAATCCCCCAGGCGGAGGATGAAGCGCGGCAGGCGCTTTCGGCAGCCGAGGATGCGGGCAATGGCATGAAGCGCGTCAAGGCGCTTCGGCTCCTGGGCATACTCAAGGGGCTTGCAGGGGAAGCGGATGCTGCGGCGGAGCGTTGCAGGGAGTCGCTTGCAGAGGCGGAGCGGCTTGAATCGGACCTCGAGGCCGCCAAGAGCGCGTTCCGGCTGGCGGAAATCCTGCAACGGGCAGGTGCCGGAGAAACAGTGGTGGGGGAATGGATGAACCGGTCGCGGGAGCACGCCCGGTTGATCGATGCGTGTGCCTGGCGCGATCGGATCCTGGGAGCTTGACGACGTGCAAGGGGCGTTGCCGGATGCGCAGAGGCGTTGGCGGTGTGCCCGTTCCTTTGGCGCGTGATGGCGTGCAGGGCGCTTTCATGGCGCGTTTCGGACACGCGCGACTCCCGGTGCAACGTGGATGTGGCGATGGGGATTGTGATGCCCGCATGGCAAAAATCGCTTTACAAAGCCTGTGAGATTGCCTTATAATTCAAAGGTGCCCGCAAGCGGACACGATGAGGGACCATAGCTCAGTTGGGAGAGCGCCTGCTTCGCATGTAGGAGGTCGAGGGTTCGAATCCCTTTGGTTCCACCAGAGAAAGAACCATCTATTGATAAATGATTTTATCGGTAGATGGTTTTTTTATACTGATATGTCTCCCATACAGCTCATGTGGAGACCGGTATCATATCACGCGAAAGACACGTGAGGCCTAGGGGTGTATCCCCATTCACAAGAGAAAATTCGTTATTGCCATCGAAAGCAGTCTGGGCAGAATGGAAATCGATCACGATCGCGTTCTGTTTGGCAAAAACAAGGGTACTTGATCATAGCAGCTACGCACATACTGAACGATCAGGAGATGAACCCATGCTACAGATGAGATTGCTCCATGATGATGACATTCCTTTGGTCGCCTTCTGGCTCAATGAGGAGCATGTGAAAAGATGGTTTGAAGTGCCGAATCTCGGGATCACCATCCATGACTGGATCTCTGAGATAAAGGAGCATAAGGGAGCGTTTCAATGGATTACATACCTCATCGTTTTGTGGCAAGATCATCCGATTGGATTGTGCCTGTATTATCGGTGTGTGGATAGCAGCGGCGAAGATTTTGGCACACTGCCGCTTGCAGGCTCGTACGGAATCGATTATCTGATAGGGGAAAAATCTTACCTTGGCAGAGGCTTGGGCAAAAGAATCATCACCATGCTTGTAGACCGGATATTTTCATTGCCGGATGCGCAGAGAGTGACGGCTGATATTGACAAGAACAACAAGGCTTCTGAGAAGGCACTGCTATCATGTGGCTTTCAGTCATCAGGCACTGGAAGTAGCCGATATGTCATTGTCAAGAAGGGTTCGGGTCAAAAGGAAGGATGACGGCCAAGTTCAATGGCTGAAGCCTCCAAGCGGAGAGAAGGGATCTCTGGACTGTGACGTGGCATCAGAATACAGGGTGGAATCCCTGACGGGAAAAGCTGATGCAGAGAACACACTCGCGGATCCGGAGCATGTGCGTGTCTTTCGGGAGATCAGAATAGGCGCAGGCAGAGCGTTTGTATTTGATGCGGCGCCGTTGTCCGTGTTCGGATTATACATGAACCTCTGCTTGCCCAAATTCGACTGGAAGGCGGAGACGGAGGTCATCAAACAGGGGATCCCCATGATGGCGTCCCTCTTTGGCGGCATGGCGATTTCCGCGCTCCCTGCCGCACTGCTGGTGTATCCCGGCGTCAAGGACGTGACGCTTGTGACCGTGGGGATCGCTGCGGTTGTCGGCGTGGCCGCATGGTTGATCTGGCGGCTGCTGCTGACGGATGGTGCGAAACGGTTCAGGCGGATGCGGCGGACATGTTGCACAGCAACGCTTGCAGGAAGCGGATCTTCGGATGCTGTTACAAATACCTGCGAACGCGATTCCTGTATGTGATCCATTCTTCACCAAACCGCGCTGCCAAAAAAACCTCCTCGGCAAGGATGATTTTGTGATGAACGGTCAAGGCGATGATGACCAAAACCCAGTTGACCGGATTTTGCACATAAACAGCGGAACCTAGCGCCATCAGATACAGTCCGGCAAGCATCGGATTGCGACTGATCCGGTATATGCCTGTCGACTGAAGGTTGGTGCTTTCCTTCGCAAGTCCCACGCGCAGCGAAAATGTTCCCAACTTGCATACGGCTGATACAAAGAAAACAACGCCGGCGCCCATCAATGCAATGCATATCCATAGGTAGACATCCATTTGTCCAAACAGTGACAGGTCAAGGACAAACATTTGGACAACAATCAGGGCATATGATGTGAAAAGCGATAATTTCCCGAGCACAAAGAGTTTTTTGTCAATGCCGATACAGCCAACCGTTTCAATCCGTTTGAGCTTTTGCGCGATCCTTGGGCTGATTGCTGCGATCAGAAACACCGATAGAAGGGCAAGTACGATCATTTTTTCGAACATCACAACACCTCCAGCATCGTTCGAACCAACATTATTCTATATAATATGTATATGCAAAATATGCAGTTTAGGGTAAAAAATCAACAGAACAATTCAGAGATCAGCACCTTCTTCAACTCATTTTTCATGGCCTCCTCGGCCCGATCAAAGACGGCCCCGACTTTCAAGTTGACACGGTCAACATTCTCTTGATTGATGTTGACGGTTACATCTCTTCTGAACATGGGTTTGTTGCTTTCAACTGCCTTAAAAATGTCATAAAGCGTAATCTCTCCAGGGGCTTTATTGAGCCGGATGCCACCGTTCATCCCTTCTTTGGTGACAACAATCCCGGCATTGACCAGTCTTGTCACAATGCTTACAATCGTCGGTCTGGGAATCGACAGGGTTCTGGAAAGCTCTTTGGCAGATACATACTCGTCATTCATGAGAATCGTCCGGGCGCCAATTCTCAACGTCAATGCGATTGCTTGCGTAAATGCCAGAGAATAGCTCATGATCGTACCTCTGTTTCAAAACTAATTATTAATTATATGTAGTATATTCGGTTATGGGATCTCTTGTCAATCTTTTTCTGGAACCCAGAACAACAGGCGCCATCGCACGAGAACGCCGGGATCTGTTTGGCAACTGTGACGGCAACCCTCGTCTCTTCTCCGGGTGCACGGGAAGGTCGGGTGATGCGTCACGCGTGAACGTGCGCGCCTTCCGCGCGAACATTTTCGATTGTGACTCGTCGCATGTGCCGTATCAGCATGCCGCGAACAGGTTATTCGCGAGGAAACCCATGCATGGTTCCAGATAGTCAATTCGCAGGTTCAAGGAAAGTGGAAAGAGAAGCAGATAGTGAAGAAGAGAGAAGCGGATAGAAAAGCAAAGAGAGAAGCGATAAGATAACAGAAAAAGATGTTGGAGGAGACAGGGATGGCAGAGAACCACATCGGCGGCTTCATGATGTTCGGCGACCATCATTGGCGGATTCTTGACATCAGGGACAACGCCGCCTTGTTGATCACCGAGCATATCATAGACCAAAGGCCCTACCATGATGCCTACACAGAAATCACGTGGGCCGACTGCGCATTGAGGAGGTACCTCAATGGTGCGTTTCTCGATCAATTCTCTGATGCCGATCAATCAAGGATCATGCGGGTGTTCAACAAAAACCCGGACAATCACTGGTATGGGACAAAAGGCGGGGCGGATACGTGGGACAGCGTGTTCCTGCTGAGCATTGAGGATGTCGTGTGCCGTTACTTCGGTGACAGCAGCGCAAAGCTGTTCAACCCCAAGAAGAACCAGCGGTATTGGTTTGAGAGGAAGGATGCAAACAACAGCAAACGGATTGCCAGACTCGCGGATGAAACAGCGTGGAATTGGTGGTGGTGGCTCAGGTCACCCGGCCGCGTGGGTGTGAAAGCCGTGTATGTTCATGGTGACGGCAACATCGGCATCCAGGGCAACAACATTCTGATCGGGAACCTCAGCGACGGAAGATGCACAGGAGGGGTTCGCCCTGCCATGTGGGTGAGGTTGGCTTCATAAGGGCAGGGCCCCGGTTCGCGTACTTCGACTGAATTTGATTGCCCGGTCAAACGGGAGAAATCCCGCAGATGTCGTTGCGGTAATGCTTCAGGACATACATGGCCTTGCTTGTCATGAACCTGCTGGGCATCCCGGTTTCCTCCATCGTGAAATGCACATGTCCCTTGTGCTGGTTTTCAAGATGCCACAAGCCGTCGCCACGTCTTTTGCCCTGCAGCCATTTGATGGCCGGAAGCATACGGCCGTCAAATGGAACGTCATATCTTGCGAAGTACTCCAGCATCCGCAGCAGGTCATAACGGTAGCGGTATGGGTAGGAAAGCTTCGCATACCTTTTGTCATCGGAATCCATCAAGAGACGGCGAAGCAGCAGAAACTCGACTGCCCTATCCTCGGCCACCCCGATCGCCGGCAGCCTGTGTGAACACGCGATTCGAAATTGGCTCAGGCCCTCCAGCACGCAGATGGTCGTGTGCGGATCGCCTGCCTGTGCGTTGATATCCCAGCTAAAGCCACCGTCCGTCCTCTGCCCGGAGAGAAGATGATCGACCAGTCTTGCGAGGCGCGGCTCATTTTTGCAAAAGTACGTAGCATAATTCAGGATCATGCCATCGATACAGATGTCGCTTGGAAGCGCCGATTTTGCTAAATTCAGGCCACCGTCCGCCGTCATGCATTCGTTGAACATCCGGGCAACCATGTCCTGACACGGCTTGAGTGTATCCGGAACAAACAGGTTCATCAGATCGGTCAGGGTGTAATGCGTCGATGTCCATTTTGGCTGATAGTAATACTGCCCCCAATGACCATTGGCGTTTTGGTTGGACAGGAAGGCCGCACCGAAGCCTTCCGTCGGAATTCTCCGCTGCAGTTCCGAGAGTGTGGTCGCATCGGAGCCAGGCAGGAACCGATGCGTCATGTATTGCAGGGAGACATCGCCTGCCAGCAGCCATTCCATCACGTGATCCATGATGCCACTCCTTGCGCGCTTCCTGGACAACGCATACGCACAAGCCGTTCAAGATGGGCAGCCACACAATCCGAAAAAGGCCGGTGCATCCGTACAGCCACCCGAGGAAGGCAAGTCAGGTTCCTGCGCCAAACAGGAACAATTCGCCGGCTGCCGGTATGATGAACCGGCTCCTCTCCGGTTCTGGCAACCGGTCCTTCAGCTCTGTCGCATAGCCCTTTGTCCAAAAGGCGTTTTCTGCGTCAATCCGGTAGGTGTCGAAGTGTTGGGCGATAATCCAGCGCGGCTTGATCGCTTCGATCATTCGGCGGGATGGTTCGATATGCGTGTTGTGATCGGTCGGGGAGATGAACAGAATGTCCACCGGCGGCATTTCCAGGTGTTCCTGCAACAGGACGGTGTCTCCCGGCTGAAAAATCAAGCAGCCGGCCAGTTCGAAGCGGTATCCGCAGTCGCCTGGATTGGCACCCGTGTAGACGGATTGGCCGATATGGCCATGCAAGGCTCGAAAGGCGGAAAATCTGATGCCGAGATGCGTTCGGGATTGGCCTGGTTGCATCGTCAGTCGCCTGTCGTGCGGAATGCCGACGTGATCGGCCTTGTCATGGCAGCTGACTGGAAGCATGAACAGGCAGTCGGAATGATTGACCAGCTCGGACACGGTTCTTGCGTTGAAATGGTCGTCATGTGCGTGACTGATCATCAGCAGATCGAGGTGCGGAGCCAGTTCCGCCATGGTGACCGGCGGCGGTGCGATGCGCTCCTCGAGATAAAAGTCGAGATCCATTGCCAAAACGGATGTTCCGTTGCTGAGCAACCAGCCGTCGTTGCCGGTCCAGAGCACGGCCAGTTGACCTGCCGCCGCGGCGGATGCCTTCATGCGTTCGACCGGATTTGTCTTTTCAAGCATGACACGGCCCTCATTGCACTTGTTTGTCGATGCGGTATCATCATATCACATCGATCAGCCGAGCAGTTCCGCCAATGCCCACCGATGCTTCGCGTTCGATGTAGCAAACAGGGCATTGTGCATCAAGCGGACATCCGGCGGATATGCGATCCTTGAGTTGCCCCATCCGGTCATCGTTCGGATGGAAACACGGGATTGCCGCTCCGGTCGCCATAGGGTCACTGCAAGTACACCGCAGGTCGCCGCATGTGCATGGCGCGAAGCCGGAGCATCACAGGGAGGAATCACAATGCATGCATGGGAGCAGATTCAAAAGACGGTCGATTTCATCGAGGCGCATCTGGCGGAAGAGATCCGGATCGATGACCTGGCTAGGAGCGCGGCGCTGTCGCCCTTCTACTTTCAACGGCTGTTCCATCGATTGGTGGGAAAGCCGGTCCAGGAATATGTGAAACTCCGTCGGCTTGCCGGGGCCGCAACCGCGTTGCAGGAGCCGGACGAGCGCATTCTGGACATTGCACTTGCGCATGGCTTCTCCTCGCATGAGGTGCTGACACGTGCGTTCAAGGGCACATACGGCATGACCCCGGCGGATTTCCGTGCGAACCCTGTGAGACTGTGCCACTTCAACAAACCGCAGCTGCTGTTGCAGTATGCGCTGGTGGACGAGGATGTGCCGCTGATCACCGATGGCATCGTGCTGGAGGTCTCCCGGCGTCAGTTGTCGTCTCCGCGATGCTTTGCCGGTTTGACCGTGGAGGAACCGATCCAGGCGCTGCCGGGGGATGGGGAGCCCAAGGCGGACGGCCTTGGCAGTGTCTGGGATGCGTTCCATCGGATGAAACCGAATCTGCGTGGCCTGACGAAGAACGGTGACGAGTTGGGTGTCGCATTTGAGGGAACCAATCAGGGATGCTACCGGTATTTCGCCGGAGCCGAGTCAAGTGACGGACTTGTGGAAGAAGGATGCACCTCATGGGAACTCCCGGTGGCCGCATACGTCGTTTGCACCTTTGAAGCGGAAGACTTTGAGCAACTTGTCTCGGACGCGCTCTTCAAGGCACAGCGGTACCTGTTCGAGATGTGGCTGCCAAGGCATGGGTTGTCTTGCAGGCCTTTCGCTGCGGAACTGTATCAGAGCCATTCACCGGAAACCACCAGCATGGAGGTCTGGTTGGCGCTGGATCAGAGCCAGGCCTGAAACCGATGAAGGGCCTTGCGTTCCAACCAGGCCTGATACCTGTCGCAGGGCGTCACGCCGAGCCGGGCGTGACGCCTGCGGTGGGGTTCCCGTTCCGTCCCGGGTGTGATATGTGCTAGACTGGTATGGTTCGAACCCGGGAGGACAAGCATGCGAAAGTACGATGTCTTCATCTCCTATCGGCGCGATGGTGGCGATCAGGCCGCCAAGGCCATCCACGACAATCTCCGCGAGCGGGGTTACCGTGTGTTCCTCGATGTCGAGGCGCTCCGCTCCGGCGCGTTCAACACCAAACTCTACAGTGTGATGGACGAGTGCAGCGACGTGGTGGTCGTCCTGTCGCCCGACGCCCTCACGCGATGCGCAAACGAAGGCGACTGGTTGCGGCTTGAAGTCGCACATGCACTGCGAACGGGCAAGAATGTCATACCCGTGATGCTCCGGAACTTCGAGTTTCCCGCTTCGCTTCCCCCGGACATCGACGCGCTCCGCATGCAGAACGGTGTCGCCGCTTCCGTGGAGTTCTTCGACGCTTTCCTCGACAAGCTGTGCAGTTTCCTCAAGAGCCGCGGAGGCCTGCTGCAAAGCGGCAAAAGGCGGCCAGCCGCTAGGATCGCGGCGGTGGCATTGGGCGCCACACTCGTGCTCGGCGGCGGGGGGGCGGCGATCGCCGCACGTTCAGGCGCATTCGACTACCCGGTGACGGCATCGCAGAAGGGGGATGTGGAGAGCCTGCTCAGCTGTGTGGAGGCCAATTACACGTTGGTGGACGGCATCCTCACGGAAATGGATGGGGTGCTGCAGGCATGCGACGACTACATGAAGGATCGGACCGATGCCACCTGGCAGGACTTGTCCGGCCAGATCGCCCTCAGCCGCGAAGCCATGGCTTCGTACGGCGGAAAGGCGGTGATGCTCTCCGATGACCAGATCTCCGCTCTCGCCGACAAGGGACTCGACAAGACGGAACTCGAGGCGCTCTGCACCCTGCCCGACGTGATGCTTTCCCTTTATGCCGATTCGTTGGACACGCTGGAAGTGGTCATGGATCCGGAAAGCCTGTTCACGGTTGGATACAGGAACCGAAACATCGAACTGTACGAAGAGGACATCGCCCTCAGTGCGGAGAACCTCATCTCGAGCTTCTGCCGCCTGACGCTGCCAATCAAGGAGAAAAGCCTCGAACGCTTCAAACAGGGTTCTCTCCCGACCCTTCATTTCGCATCCGGCCGCCTTTCCCTGTGGTCGCGCGATGTTTCGGAGCTCGATATGATCGACAGGGGCATCGCCACCCGTACGGAAAGCCTGATGGATGCGCCGGAACGGCTGGTCAACAGGGAAGAGGCGAAGTTGCAGGCGCAGCGCAAGGATTTTGTGGAAATGCTGGTCTCTTCCGGCAAAACAAGGGAGGAAGCGGAGACGTATGTCGAAGGCATCCTTGCCGATGCGTCCACACTGGCGGACGCCATGGCGCAGCAGCAGCAGCTCGAGGCGGATCTGGCCGCGGCCAGGGAGGAGATGCGGCTCAAGTTCGCCCCCCAGGTTGATGATGATCCCTACCTGGTCTGGGGCAAGGCGTTGCGCTACCTGACCGTGCGGATGCATGACGAGGCGAAGGATGCCTTCCAGTTCTACATGCAGCAGATGAAGGACCGCGACATCTATGCGGCCACATATGTGCCGGCCGTCATCCGGTTCATCGACCAGATGGGGCAGACCGGCATCGACTACGGCATCGTGGTGTCGGGTTATGAGCCGGGAAAACCCCAGCACGCGGTGTATCGGCCAGGGGATATCATCGTCGCCGTCAACGGTGTGCCATGCCGGCGGTTTGACGATTTCGAGCGCCTGCGCAAAGAGGCGGGTACCAACCATGTCGTGACCTTGCTTCGTGCGGACGCATCCGGGACGCTGCGGACGGAAGAGGTGACCATCCCGGAGAACCAGCCGATGATCGCCCTGATGGAGCTGACAGAGGCGGAGTGACGATACGACGGCGCAGACGGCAAGGTCTGCGGCAGAAGCGAGGCGACAGCATGTCCTATGTGCCGCACCCGTTCCCCACAGACAGCATCGAGCTTCCTGCAACGCTAGAAGACTTGCTTGAGGCGTTGGCCGAGAACACCCATGAGGTTTGGTCCGCCGGTCGCATCCGGGAGGGCTGGACGTATGGGCCGCAACGCGATGACGCCCGCAGGACCCATCCCGGTCTGGTTCCCTACGACCAGTTGTCGTTTTCCGAACAGGAGTACGACCGGAACACGGCAAAGGAAACACTCCGGTTCATTCTTGCCCATGGTTACCGCATTGCAAAGCGGGAGGACGCATGAACGCCGCCCGCTCCCCTGGTCGTGTTCAGCCACGGGGAGCACATGCGCTGACCCGATGTCCATGCGCCAGCGAAGCCACTGTCGACCCTACTGCCGCACCGATGACGCGATGTCGTGCGCAAGCGCGTCCAGCCATGCCGTGTCGTCCGGCTTGACCGTGGAGCGCAGGTCCTGTGACTGACCGATCACCGTCATGTCCTTCATGCCCGCCAGCATCGCCTGCATTTCCCTGAGTGCGGCACTCGACCAGGTATGGTTGCCGATGAGCGCGATGGTGCGGTTGCGCAAGCCGAGACTGCCGATCTCATGCAGCAGGTTGTGCATCGGGTAATACAGGCCCATGTTGTAGGTCGGCGCCGCAAACACCGCGTGGCTGTATTTCCAGAGGTCGGCGATCACGTAGGATGGGTGCACCTTGGAGATGTCGTGGATGCGCATGTCCGTCGCGCCGATGTCGGCAAGGCGCGCGGCAAGGGCATTCACGGCATTTTCCGTGTTGCCGTACATGGAGCCGTATGCCAGCACGATACCCTTCTTTTCCGGTTCATACCGGCTCCAGCGGTCATACAGGTCCAAAAGCAGCGGCAGGTCCTTCCGCCACATGGGGCCATGAAGGGGGCAGATCATGCGGATGTCGGTCCCCGCAAGCTTCTTGAGGACAGCCTGCACCTGCTGGCCATAGCGGCCCACGATGTTGGCGTAATAGCGGCGGGTCTCGTCCAGAAACAGGTTCCCGAAATCGAGCTCGTCGGCGAACAGGTTGCCCGGCAAAGCGCCGAATGCGCCGAAGGCGTCCGCGGAGAACAGGATGCCTTCCGATTCCTCATACGTGAACATGACCTCCGGCCAGTGCACCATCGGGGCCAGGATGAAGTGCAGCGTGCGGCGTCCCAGCGGCAGTCGGTCGCCTTCCTTCACCTCCAGCAGCCGGACCTCCCCGGCTTCGGGGTAAAACTGCCGGAAGAAGGCGTGGGTCTTGGCGTTTCCAACCAGTTGCGCCTGGGGATGCAGGCGCAGGATGGCGTCGATGTGCGCGCAATGATCGGGTTCCATGTGGTTGACCACCAGATAGTCGAGCGGGCGCCCATGGAGCGCATGGGCGATGTTTTCGAGGAACTGCGGGCCGATGGAACCGTCCACCGTGTCGATGAGTGCGGTCTTTTCATCGGTGATGAGCCAGGAATTGTATGTCACGCCATTCGGCAGGGGGAACAGGTTCTCGAAGCGTTCCAGGCGGCGGTCGCTGCCACCCACCCAGTGGATGCCGGAGGCGATTTCGCGTGTCACATGCATGGCGGTCTCCTTTCGTTGCGGTGTGGGGCGTGATGACAGTTCTATTGTACCCTGTTTTCTGCATTTTGATTGCATAAAATCGAAACGGGAATCCAGTCGAATTTGTAGAGGTTGCACGAAGGGGAAGAATCTTCATACATGAATGAGCGCTTGACGCTGCATGGGCGGGCTGAGACAATCAGGGAGCGGGGAGCGGCTGTGTTCTCCCGTTTCCGGAGACGTTCCCCGGATGCCTGGAGCGTGTGGTGTTGCCGGCCTGTGCCGGGCGGAGGTGTTGTCGATGCGTGCATTCCGAAACCAGTTTTTTTCCTGGGTCGACAACTGAATCATCGCTTCACGCCATTAGACATCCGGCAAGCCGGATGATCCGGACGACGGACGGACCCGTGTGCAAGCATGGTGTTCCGATTCCGCCATGCCGCATGCAAAAACGGTTTTGGCCATCTGGGCCGCCGTTGCGGACAATCACGATACTGCCCGGTTACCGATGGACCGCCGTGGCAGCCGTGGTGTTCCGCCATGCGCACCACGTCCCGCGTGAAGGCATTCACCTTGCGCGGAAAGAATAACCCTTCGATTGGACGCACAGGTTTGTGCGTCCTTTGTTTTTGAAAGGAATACAATGATCGAGAAGACCATGCAGCCACAGGAACAGACCATGCGGCCACAGGAACAGACCGGGCAGCCACCGCAGCAGCCAATGAACATCGCAGGTCAGGCACAAGGCACCCCTGGGGCGTATCAGGCGGGCACCTGTCTTATGGCGCATGGATGGAGCGACCGGCTGGAAGCCGCCCGGGCAGCCTGCGGCAGACCCGATTGGGTGCCGGCGCGCGTAATGAGCGAGCAGCGTCATCTGTACCATTTGCTGACCGAGGCGGGGACATGCCAGGCGGAGGTCTCGGGACGGTTTCGGGCATCCGCCGCCGGTACGGGCGACTTTCCCTGCGTCGGCGACTGGGTGATGGCCCAGGTGCGCCCTGGGGAGGACGCCGCAACCATCCACGCCGTGCTGCCGCGTCAGACACGTTTCTCACGCCGCGCCGCCGGTCCCCGTGCCGACGAGCAGGTCATGGCGGCCAACTTCGACGCGGTGCTGCTGGCGATGTCCCTGAACGACGACTACAACCTGCGGCGGCTGGAACGGTATCTGGTCATGGCCTGGGACAGCGGCGCCATGCCGGTCGTCGTGCTCACCAAGCTCGATCTGGCCCGAGACGCCGAAGCCCTGATCCGCGATGTCGAGCAGCTGGCCGCAGGCGTGCCAGTGCTGGCCGTGAGCGCGGTGACGGGGGAGGGCATGTCCGGTCTCGACCCATGGGCGGTTCCCGGGAAAACACTGGTGGTCCTGGGTTCCTCGGGTGTGGGCAAATCCACCTTGATGAACCGGCTGGCGGGAAAGGAGCTCGCACGTACCCAGGCCATCCGCGAGGATGACGCGCGCGGCCGCCACACGACGACGCACCGCGAGCTGTACAGGCTTGATAGTGGCGTGCTGGTTCTCGATACGCCGGGCATCCGGGAACTGCAGCTGTGGGAGTCGGATACCGGCATGGAGGATGCGTTCCCGGACATCCAGGCGTTGGCGGATACGTGCCGGTTTCGTGATTGCACACATGATCGGGAACCCGGTTGCGCCGTGCGGGAGGCGGTGGCCTGTGGCAGTCTTCCGGCCACACGGTATGACAGTTGGAGAAAACTGGGCCGGGAGATGGCGTTCATTTCGCAGAAAAGCAGCCATGCTTCGCGGGAGGCCGAGCGGAAGTTCGGCCGGATGGTCACAAGGATGCAGCGGTCCAATCCGAAAAATCATTGAGACGGAAGAGACGATGAAAATGGCGGGTGCCGGTGCGGGTGTGGTGTTGGCGACCAGGGAACCGCCCTGCGGGTGCGGAACTGAAACGCAGGCACCCGCTGGTGCGGTCAGGGGATGCGCGGCGGGATGCTGCGGACATTGCTCTCAGAAAGGGACACATGCGATATGATGGATGCGAACCGCATTCGGGCCGCCTCGGAGGTGCAAGCCATCCAGGGCGTGAACATGTATGATGCCGGCAGGTGGCTGGCTGAGATCTATGACAGCCTGACTGAAGACGAGAATGGGGATGTGGCCTGTCTGGAAGGGCTTGTGCGGTCGATATCGGGACGTGAGGATCCCCCGCTTTGCATCCTGGAGCCTTTTTGTGGAACCGGCCGTCTGACGCTGCCCCTGGCCTCCATGGGACATGTTCTGACGGGGATGGACATCTCCCCGGACATGCTGGAACGCTTCGAGTGCAAGCGGATTCAAGCCGGTCTGCCGGAAAAATCGGTTCGTCTGTTTGCGTGCAATGTGCTGGATGCCGAATGGGCTGGGCCATACGATGTTGTGGTGCTGGGATGCAACTGCCTGTACGAGCTTGGAACGCCGGACGATCAGGCGACCTGCATCCGGAAAGCCTGGGATGCCCTTTCCCCCGGGGGCTGCCTCTATCTTGACGGGGATCACATGGAGGGAGATCTGCCTCTTTCCTGGCAGCAGACCGGTGTCGTTGAAACAGCAATGGAGGGAAGCACGGAGGATGGCTCCCTGGTGAGGGCGACAAGGGAAACCATTTGGTTTGATGCCCCGAAACGGCTGGCACGCTTCCTCAGGAGGACAACCGTCCGGATGGCCGATGGAACAGTCCGTGCCTATGAATGCACGCAGCAGAAGCATCCTGTCAGCGCCCGTGAGGTGGAATCATGGTTGTCGGAATGCGGATTTGCGGTGCTCGGCCGTTATGGAGACTGGTGCCAGGCGCCCTTCTCCTTTGATGGTCCGCGCATGGTTTTCTGGGCGCAAAAGCCTTTGCAGACAGCTTTGTCGCGCTTGCCGCACCAATGGGTGCGGATGACTTTGAACAGTTGAAAAGGGAGGATGATTGACATGAATGGACGCAATGGAGTTTGGACGATATCCGACTATGTGCCGCAGGACCTGTCGGAGCTGGCAGCCATGGTGGCCGCACGGATCCGGCGGCAGCGCAGGGCGGTGCCGATCCTGATGGCACACTTCGAAGCCCCTGAAGTGATCGTGCCGTTGATCGAGAATCTGACGCAACACGGCAGTGTCGTGGTTGCACGGCAGAACGGCCGTATTGCAGGCTTTCTCGGCGGCTGGACCATCGAACGTTTTTTTGGCGACCGGAACGGCGTGTTTGTGCCGGAGTATGGCTTCGGTACGGATACCTGCGAACCGGAGCGGCAGATCGAGGTGTTCAGGAAGCTGTACGAGGAGCGCATCGCCGTCTGGCGGGCGGGCGGATGGCTCAACCATGCCATCATCACATACGAGGTGGAGACGAAGCTGCGTGACTTCCTGTTCTTCGGGGGATTCGGCGGTGTCGTGCTGGATGCGGTGCGGCCGGCTGTGGCGATGCGCCTGCCGGTTCCCGCGGACATCCGCATCCGCGAGGTGAAACGGGAGGATGCCGCCGCCATGGAAGCCTGGAGGCAGCTGCACGATGCGCACCGGATCTACATGGAATCCGCCCCGCTGTATCTGGAACCTTCCGAACCGGAGGACCTCGAGTCCATGACGGACTGGATCACACAGCCCTCGCATTATGCGTGGATCGCCGAGGATGCGGCGGGCGCACCGTTTTCCTACCTGCAGATGGAACCGCAAACCGAGGGCACCTCCATGCTGGTCCATGATGCCCGGAATCTGGCCGTGACAGGCGCTTTCACGCGCAGCAGCCTCCGGGGCAACGGTGTTGCGACCCTGTTGCTGGACGCGGCGCTGACACGAGCCCAGGAGCTCGGCATGGTGAGCGTTTCGGTTGACTTCGAGTCGCGGAACACGCCGGCTGTGAACTTCTGGACCCGCCACTTCACACCGTTCACATTTTCGGTGGTACGCTGTTTGGCGGACCCAAACGGGTGACCCGGCTGGGTAAAAAATACACAGCTGTCCCAGATGCTGTAACAGGCGTTTTGGCAATTGCTGCGTATAACAGAGGTGACAGTCGTGTGGCGGCGTCTGATGCCGTTGTTCCGTCATGGAGGGGTTATGCTGGAGTTCAAGGCGTTTTCAAAGTCCTATTCAGGCAAGACCAGGGCGGTGGATGAACTGAGTCTGCGGGTGGAACCGGGTGAGATTTATGGTTTCATCGGCCACAACGGCGCAGGGAAGACCACGGCCATCCGCAGTGCCGTGGGTGTCCTCGATTTCGAGGAGGGCGACATTCTGATCGATGGACTGTCGATCCGGCGGGAGCCTGTCGCATGCAAGCGCAAGCTTGCCTACATTCCGGACAATCCGGATATCTACGACCACCTCACCGGTGCGCAGTACATTCATTTCATCGCGGACATCTACGAGGTGCCGGACGCCGAGCGCAAGGAGCGCCTGACGCGCTATTCCCAGGCGTTCGATATCGCGGACAGGCTCAATGATCTCATCTCGGCCTACTCTCACGGCATGAAGCAGAAGATATGCCTCATCGCCGCACTGATCCACGCCCCGAAGCTGCTGGTGCTCGATGAACCGTTTGTGGGGCTCGACCCGAAGGCCGCACACACCCTGAAGGGCATCATGCGCGAGATGACGGAGAACGGGGCCGCCATCTTCTTCTCCACACACGTGCTTGATGTGGCGGAAAAGCTTTGCACGAAAATCGCGATCATCAAGCAGGGCAAGCTGGTCACCTGTGGAGACATGAACACCGTGAAGGGCAACGCCTCCCTCGAGGACGTGTTTATGGAGTTGATCGACAGATGAAAAAGCTGATGTTGCTCCTGAAGGTATACCTGCTGCAGTTTGCAGGCATCAACGACATCCTGCATGGTCACGAGCGGGCCAAGCGTCGAAAGGCCATCGGCATGCTTGCCCTGTTCACGATGGTCGGGCTGATGATGCTTGGCATGAGCTATGGCTTTTTCCATGCCATGTGCAAGGGACTCGACATGCTGGGGGTGCCCGAGCTTACCCTGATGCTTGCCTGCGCGTCCGCATCCCTGGTGGCCATTGTCACGACGGTGTTCAAGGTGGCACCGACCCTGTTCGCGTTCAAGGATTTCGACCTGGTGATGAGTCTCCCCATTGACGTGCGTACGGTGGTCATGAGCCGCGTACTCAGGTTGTATGGCTCGAACCTGTTTTTCACCGCGTTCGTCATGCTGCCCGCGGCGGTGGCCTATCTGGTGTTCGAACCGAAGGGAGTGGTTTTCTATCTGCTGTTTCTGGTCACCTTCCTGTTTGTTCCGCTCATCCCGATTGCCATCGCGTCGGTGATCGGCACAATCATCAGTCTGCTGAGCATGAATTTCCGGCACAAGAATCTGGTGACCATTGTCCTGTCCCTGCTGCTGCTGGTTGGATACATGTCCGCCACCATGAGCATCGGGCGGGCTGCGGATCAGAGCCCCGAGGCGCTGGAGGCGTTGCTCGCCGATATCGGCGCGACCGCGACCGATGCCATCGCGCGCATATTTCCGCCAGCGGAATGGTATGTGTCGGGACTGCATGGAGATATCGTGAAACTGTTTCTCTTCGCGGGCTTGAGCGCTTTGCTGTTTGCGCTGTTCGTGACAGCGGTCTCCAAGGGCTTCAATCGTCTCCATACAAGACTTTCGGAGAGCGCCCCTTCTCGTCGGGGCGTCGCGAGGGACCAGAAAAGCGCTGCGCCGCTCATGGCACTGTACATCAAGGAAGTCAAGCGGTACTTCTCGTCACCCCTGTATGTGCTGAACACGGGCATCGGAGCCGTTCTGCTCATGCTGGCCGCTGTGGGACTGCTCATTTCCGGTGAGGAAGCGCTGGCGGTGTCGATGGAAATGCCGAATCTGCCTGAAGTACTGGGGAAGGCCGCACCGTTTGTCATTTCGCTGTTTGCCTGCTTGAGCTGCACCACCGCACCAAGCATCTCCATCGAGGGAAACAAGCTGTGGCAGCTGCAGGCGTTGCCGCTTGCCGCCGCCGATATTTTCCTGGCCAAGATTCTGGTGAACTTCACCGTCATGGCGCCGGCAATCCTCATTGCAGGAACCATTTTCAACATCGTCCTCGGCACCGGATTTGCCGGCGCGTTGCTGATCTACCTGGTTCCCCTGCTGTACATGGCCTTTATCGCCTGCTTTGGGCTATACATGAACCTTCTTTTCCCGAAGTTCGACTGGAAGGCGGAGACGGAGGTCATCAAGCAAGGCACGCCCATGATGGTGTCCATTTTTGGGGGGATGGCAATTTCCGCCCTGCCTGTTGCGCTTCTCCTGTATCTTGGCATCGAGGATGTGACGCTTGTGACAGCCTGTATCGCGGTGGTTGTCGCCGCGGCCGCCTGGCTGGTATGGCGGCTGATTCTGACAGACGGTGCGAAACGGTTCATGCGGATGTCATAGTCGTCGCGCATTTTTGTGTCTTGACATGCAACGGAGAAAGGAATAGGATTGGCTTCCGCGCGAAGTTCGTTGACCGCGGCAGGTGCCTCGTACGCGAGATGCCTGCCGCGGCGTCGTGTTTTTTGGAACAAAAAAAAAGGGGGAAAACCCCCCCCCCCCCCCGTTTATCGGGGCGGAAA
>JAEXRM010000140.1 GCA_023440865.1 Bacillota bacterium | reverse complement strand
CACATCCTGCTCGACGGCGAGCTGCAGGTCGACGCGGCCATCATCCCGTCCGTGGCTGCCTCCAAGGCGGCGGCAAGTCCCCTCAAGGGCATGGCGAACGTGCTGGTGTTCCCGGACCTCAACTCAGGCAACATTTCCTACAAGCTCACACAGCGCCTGGCGAAGGCGGAGGCATACGGACCGGTCACACAGGGCATCGCACGTCCGGTCAACGACCTGTCCCGCGGTTGTTCCGCCGAGGACATCGTCGGTGTCGTCGCCATCACGGCCGTACAGGCACAGGGCATCAAGGCGTAAGCATCGGCAAGGGGGATCCGGCGAACCGGATCCCCCTTGCCAGGCAAGCGCGCTTGGCGCACCCGCTGCCGTCAGCCACAAAGTGCAGCGTACCCGCAGTCCGCCGTATCCATCATGCGTCATTCACGGCCACGGCCGTCACGAGAGGAAGATTCCCATGAAAGTGCTAGTCATCAATGCAGGCAGCTCGTCCCTGAAGTACCAGCTCATCGACATGGGCACAGACGTGGTTCTGGCCAAGGGCCTGTGCGACCGCATCGGCCTGGACGGATCCATCGTCAAGCAGAAGGCGCACGACGGCCGGGAAATTGTTCGCACGGTGCCGATGAAAAAGCACTCCGACGCCATCGCGGAGGTCATGAAGGAGCTCACCGGCGAAGCCTGCGGCGTCATCGCCGGCATGGACGAGATTTCCGCCGTCGGCCACCGCGTCGTGCATGGCGGAGAGAAGTTCTTCAAGTCCGTCATCATCGACGACGAGGTCATGAAGACCATCGAGGAGTGTGCCGAACTCGCGCCCATCCACAACCCGCCGAACATCACCGGCATCCGTGCCTGCCAGGAGATCATGCCCGGCGTGCCGCAGGTGGCCGTCTTCGATACCGCCTTCCACCAGACCATTCCGGACTATGCGTTCATGTACGCGCTGCCTTACGAGTATTACCAGAAGTACAAGCTGCGCAAGTACGGCTTCCACGGCACCTCGCACAAGTACGTCTCCGAGCGCGCCGCCGCATTCCTCGGCAAGCCCATCTCCGAGCTGAAGATCATCACCTGCCACCTGGGCAACGGCTCCTCCATCGCGGCGGTATCCGGCGGCAAGGTCGTCGACACGACCATGGGCTTCACGCCGCTGGACGGCCTCGCCATGGGGACGCGCTGCGGCACGATCGATCCGGCCGTCGTCACCTTCCTGATGAAGAAGGAGGGCATCGACGCCGAGAAGATGGACGCCATCATGAACAAGCAGAGCGGCATGCTGGGCATCAGCGGCGTGTCGAGCGACTTCCGCGACCTCGGTGATGCAATGGAGGCCAACCACGAACGGGCACGCCTGGCGCTGACAATGTTCTGCTACCAGATCCGCAAGAAGATCGGCGCCTACGCGGCGGCGATGGACGGGCTTGATGCGGTCGTCTTCACGGCCGGCATCGGCGAGAACAATCCCTATGTGCGCTACGAATCCACCAAGGGGCTTGATTTCCTGGGGCTGCTTGTGGATCCGGAGAAGAACGCGCTGCGCGGCGACGAACGCGACATCAGCGCCGAAGGGGCCAAAATCCGCACACTCGTCATTCCGACGAACGAGGAGCTTGCCATCGCACGTGAAACCGTGTCGCTGGTGGGCTGAACCGTCGCCACCACGGAAACGGAAACCGGGGGTCGTCTCGCAGGAGGCGATCCCTTTTTGTTGTGCAGGAACGGAAGCGAGATCCTGCAAGTGCGTTGACAGTCCGGTTCAATCGATTTACAATGTACTGGATTCGTGGAAGGCGGGCCCGATGCGGCAACGCTGCCGCGTCCGGCGCACGGCTGCGCGGGGATTCACACGACCGGAGGATATCAGCATGAAGGTGTGCAAATTCGGCGGCACGTCCATGGCCAATGCCGAGCAGGTCAAAAAGGTTTGCCAGATCGTCACGTCCGATCCGGACCGCCGGGTCGTTGTCGTTTCCGCTCCCGGAAAACGGTTCGACAAGGACACCAAGATCACCGACATGCTCATCGACTGTGCGGAGCGGTACCTCAAGAACAAGGACCATGAGACGGTGCTGGCCGCCATCATTTTCCGTTATGCCGAAATCGCGCGCGATCTCGGACTCGATGATGAGATCGTCCGCGACATCGAGAACAACCTGCGCACCCGCGTCGTCATGGGTTACGACACAGACGCGAAGTTCATGGACCGCATGAAGGCGGCCGGCGAGGACAACGCCGCGCGCCTGGTCGCGCAGTACCTGCGCAAGACGGGCCACAAGGCGCACTACGTCAACCCGAAGGACGCAGGGCTGTTCCTCAGCGACGAGTACGGCAATGCGCGCGTGCTCCCGCAATCGTTCAAGAACCTCACGCGTCTGAAGGAGCTCGACGGCATCATCGTGTTCCCGGGCTTTTTCGGATACTCGCTTTCGGGCGACGTGGTGACGTTCTCGCGCGGCGGCTCGGACATCACGGGTTCCATCCTTGCGGCGGCGCTCGAGGTGGATGTCTATGAGAACTTCACCGACGTCGATTCCGTTTTCGTGGCGAATCCGCGCCTCATCAAGAATCCGGCCCCGATCGCGGAGCTGACGTACCGCGAGATGCGCGAGCTGTCTTATGCCGGCTTCTCCGTGCTGCATGAGGAAACGCTCGAGCCGGTCTTCCAGCGCGGCATTCCGGTCAACATCCGCAACACGAACAATCCCGACGCGCCTGGCACGCTGATTGCGCCCGAACGCTCTCAGGGCTTCGACATACCGCTTTCCGGCATCGCGGGCGACATGGGCTTCGTCGCCATCAACATCAACAAGTACATGATGAACCGCGAAATCGGCTTCGGACGCAAGGTCCTGCTGATTCTCGAGGAGGAGTTCGTGCCATTCGAGCACATGCCGTCCGGCATCGACGA
>JAEXRM010000066.1 GCA_023440865.1 Bacillota bacterium | reverse complement strand
TCTGCTACGAACAGATGGTGACGAACAAGGGAGCGCCATTCCTTTCCCTTTTTGTGGCCATTGTATCTGACAACTTACGGACAGGCAACACCGTCAGCAAGCGGCCGCACTGCGGCGGCGCAAACAGGTTACGTCAGGCGTCGTAGGAAGAAACAGTCCGACGCTCAAAAGAGTCATGTTCGCGACACTGTGCTCATAACCGGACGAAATGAAGGCGAACAGGCACCAGAACACCATGAGCAGTCTGGCTGTCTCCTCTTTGCACCGGAATCCGCACCAGACGGCCAGACACACCAGCAGATTGCAAAGCACCGCGCGAAAGAAAATCTGATCCGCAGGCAGGGCCATCTTCGTAACGCTGGCTTGTGTGATGAAGGCACCAACGATGCCGTTTCCCAGGCCTGTCATGCGGAAGAGCCATGCGACCAGGAGGGAACCGGCCAGGTTCCCGACATAGCTGACGACCAGGATGCCGGTCGCATCCCGTCCACGCACGGACCGGCGCAGCAGCGCGGTTCCCAGAACAAACACATTGCCGGTGAACAGCTCCGACCCGGCCATGATCACCAGGCTCAAGGCTATACCGAAGGACAGCCCCATGACCAGTTTCGTCACGGGTGACAGCGCCTGCTGCAGGGGGGCGCCGACGGAAAAGATCAACAGGATGCCGAGTCCCACATAGCCTCCGGCGAGCATGGAACTGATGAAGTATCCGATCGGATTGGTCCGGAGCAGGTTCACTTTCGAGTTGGCCGCTTCTAGCACTCGGGCATGTTCTTCCTGATACATGGCGCCTCCGCATGATGGTAATGGGATTCTGCCTCGAATTGTAGCAGGTTCTGACCCGGAAGGGCGTAGCCGTTGTTACACATTTCACAAATGGATACGCTCTGTTCGGATGAGCTGATCTCCAGAGGCTGCGGGCGTATTGCAGAGGAAAGCATCGGCCCTCCTGCGGATTGATCCACAAGAGGGCCGATGCTGAAGTCTTTTCAGCGGATCAGGCCATGAACAGGTTGATGTCATCCTCCACGGTACCGATGCCGGCGATGCCGAAGGTCTCCACGAGCACCTTCGCGACATTCGGGGAGAGGAAGCCGGGAAGTGTCGGGCCCAGATGAATGTTCTTCACGCCCAGATACAGCAACGCCAGCAGCACGATGACCGCCTTCTGCTCGTACCAGGCGATGTTGAACGAGATGGGCAGCTTGTTGATGTCGTCGAGGCCGAATACCTCCTTGAGCTTGAGCGCGATGACGGCCAACGAGTAGGAGTCGTTGCACTGACCGGCGTCGAGCACACGCGGGATGCCGCCGATGTCACCCAGTTGCAGCTTGTTGTAGCGGTACTTCGCACAGCCGGCGGTCAGGATGACGGTGTCCTTGGGCAGTGCCTCGGCAAACCGCGTGTAGTACTCGCGCGACTTCATGCGGCCGTCACAGCCTGCCATGACGAAGAAACGCTTGATGGCGCCGGACTTGACCGCGTCGACCACCTTGTCGGCCAGGGCGATGACCTGATTGTGCGCGAAGCCGCCTGTGATGGAGCCTTCCTCAATGGCGACCGGCGGCTTGGATGCCTTCGCCATCGCGATGAGGGCAGAGAAATCCTTCTTTCCATCGGGTCCCGCATCAATGTGCCGGCTGCCGGGATATCCGGCGGCACCGGAGGTGAAGATGCGGTCGCGGATTTCGTCGGTGCGCGGCGGCACGATGCAGTTGGTCGTGAACAGGATGGGTCCACCAAAAGGCGCGAACTCGTCGACCTGTTTCCACCAGGCGTTGCCGTAGTTGCCCGCGAGGTTGTCGTACTTTTTGAAGAAGGGGTAATAGTGGGCGGGAAGCATCTCGCTGTGGGTATACACGTCCACCCCGGTGCCCTTCGTCTGTTCGAGCAGCTGCTCCAGATCGGTGAGATCATGACCGGAGATCAGGATGCCGGGATTGCCGCGCACGCCGATCGGCACCTGGGTGATCTCCGGGTTGCCATACCGCGTCGTGTTCGCCCCATCGAGCAGCGCCATGGCGGCGACACCGTACTCGCCTGTCTTCAGAACCAGCGCGACCAGCTGGTCGGCAGTGAGGCTGTCGTCTGTGACGGCGGCGAGCGCTTCGTAGAGGAAGGAGGAGATCGCCGGGTTCTCGCTGCCGATGTTCAGCGCATGATGCGTGTAGGCGGCCATGCCCTTGAGGCCGTAAATGACGAGCTCTCGCAGGGAACGAACATCCTCGTTCGATGTGGCGAGCACGCCGATGGAGGCGGCCTTTTCGATCATCGCGGCGCGGTCTCCGGGAACATAGGTGGCAGCGTCGTGCGTGCAGGTGACACCCGTACGGGTCTTCAGGCTGTCGCGGATGGCGACGATCTTGCGGATCTGCGCCTCGATGGCGGCCTCATCAAAGTTGGCGTTCGTGATCGTCATGAACAGGCTCTTGAGTGTCTCGTGATTGGCTTCGGACAGACCGGCCACATCAAGACCGGTTGAGCGGACGACCAGTGCCAATCCCTTGAGAGAGTGGATCAGCAGATCCTGCAACTTGGCAACTTGCTCGGTTTTGCCGCAGACACCCCGAACTTCGCATCCGGTCCCCTTGGCAGTCTCCTGACATTGAAAACAGAACATGGACATATGCATCCCTCCGTCATGATTTTTTTATGTTCCCGGTTGACAACATGCCATCGTGGAGTTGCCCATTTTATGGGAATGGCAAACAGGGAAATGGGCATAGGTGGCAAGATGTTTCCATTATACAATACGATAGGTGATCGCGTTATGGAAAACACGGATCATCATGGCATGGATCAACCTTTTGGTGCAGGCGCCTTCACCACGATCAATTCCAGGAGTTCCTCGTCCCTGTTGCCGACATCCATGAGTGTGCCAGCCGGGATGACCAGCAAGGTGCCGTTTTCATGTCGGTGTGTCTCCTGCTCGTCGAGTTTCACCGTCAGTGTTCCCCGAACGACCGTCATGTAAACGGGTGCGTTGGCATGGTGCAGCGGAAGACCTTCGCCATTGCCGAAGATCATGTGGATATAGTGGATGTTGTCATCCATGATGATTTTTTCAACTGTTTTCTGTTTCACTTGAGACAACCGATATGCTTTTTCTACCATGATGGCCAAGTCCCCTTTCCTCTTTCCCGGCGGAGTCAGAGCACGCGTTCCATCAGGAGACTGCGATCTTCTTGCGATGATTCCGACTGCACGGTTCCCCATCAGTGTAGTGATCTGTCGGAAGTACTTCAGTAGCTCAAGCAACGCGTGTTGGAAGCCTGCCTGCCGCATCAAGCGATCAAGGACTACCTCAATTCTGCGATCATCCTGGAGATCTCGTTGACGGTGTCGAATATGAATAAGAACGCTGCGTTGACAGGCCTCTCGGAAGTGGACCGGACCGGCTTCAGTGGACATTGAGAAGAGCGAATCCAAGCCTTATAATTGAGGCAGGAGGCGTTGATTATGTCACAGACAATCAGGCAACAGCGCACCTATGATCCCGAGTTCAAGAGGGATGCCGTCCGGCTGGTCGTTGAGAGCGGAAGAAGCTGCACAGATGTAGCGGAGGCTCTAGGTATACCGGTAGGGACACTCTACACTTGGGTTGAATCGTACAAGAAGCATCGAGTGGATCCGTTTCCTGGGAAAGGTAAACTACACGCAGAAGACGAAGAGTTGCATCGTCTGCGCCGTCGCGTGAGCGATCTTGAAGAAGAGAACGAAATCCTAAAAAAAGCCACAGCCATCTTTGCACAACTCACGAAGAGAAATTCCAAATGATCCATAGATATCGGGGTGAGTTTCACTTGGCAAAGATGTGCAAGGTGTTGGGAGTCAGCCGGAGTGGCTACTATTCGTGGAACACTCGCCCTGTGAGCCCGGTTCACGAAGAACGTAAACGTCTGTTGGACGGCATCATCGACGTTTATGAGAAGAGCCGAATGGTCTATGGTAGCCGGAAAGTCGCTAAGGCGCTTGACCGCAAAGGCATTCACTGTAGTAGAAACCGGGTTGCGCGCATCATGAGGGAGCAAGGGTTACGCTCACTCCGTATACGCAAGTACAAGGCTACAACCAATTCCAAGCACAACCTCCCCGTAGCGGAAAACCTGCTTGCTGTGATGAAACCGAACATTCTTGCTCCTCGCCAGGCGGTCGTATCCGATATCACATACATTCCAACCGACGAAGGATGGCTCTACCTTGCCGCCGTCATGGACATGAACAGCAAGCATCTGGTTGGGTGGGCCATGTCAGACAGGATAACCAAGGAGTTGACCATTCGAGCCCTGTTGATGGCAATCAGCAGAGGGGCTATCATTGAGGGCACGCTCCACCATTCCGATCGCGGCAGTCAGTATGCGAGCCTAGATTATCAGCGGATCCTGACCGAGAACCATATGATCTGCAGCATGAGTCGAAAAGGCAACTGTTACGACAACGCTTGGGCTGAATCCTTCAATGCGACCGTGAAGATGGAGTGCGTTTACCTGCACCACTTCAAAACCAGGCTGGAAGCGCACCAGACCCTGTTTGAATACATTGAAGTGTTTTACAACCGCTACCGGATCCACTCCGCCCTGGGCTACCTTACACCGGAAGAGTATGAAAAAGGGCGTACGGCTTAGGTATCTCTCTCTTCTTGGTGTCCACTACGCTAGGGCCGCTTCAGCAGTGGTGAATCGCGTCGGTCTTGAAGCGTAAAAGTTTGCACCCACGTCGAATCCCGTCGAATCGAGTCACGTAGGAGAGAACTGGGGCCTGTTTTGGAGAGAACAGCAGGAAAATTCTGATGGAAAATCGCGTAAAAAGCTCGGAGAAAGAAAAATGCTGCTGGCCTGAAACTCAGACCAGCAGCATTTGGCGGAGAAGGAGGGATTCGAACCCTCGTGTCCCTTCCAGGACAACTCGATTTCGAGTCGAGCTCGTTATGACCGCTTCGATACTTCTCCGTATGTTGTTGTGCACCCACTGGCAAGGAAGCCCGCTCGACGCGAAAACCTTTCCCCAAGATGCCTACCTATTGTACCGAAACGCTGTGATGCTGTCAATTGCGTGAATGAATGACATATGTCCGAACGGATTGAGCGGATCGTACCTGACCGCCGCTGGACCCGGCCTGCCTGTACTGGCAACATAAAACACTTGAAAGTCTGGTCCCGATGGGATAGATTTGGCAGGCCGAACCGATGCGGGCCCTCGGCGGCAACGCGTCGCTGTATTTCGGGGCAGGGGTGCCGATGGACATGCGGTTGACCTTCAATCAGGACGCAGAGCGATATGAGAGTGCCAGGCCGACATACTGCCGTGAGCTGTTTGACGCCATCATCGGGTATGCGGCGCTCGATGCGACGCGTGAGGCCATCGAGGTGGGCATCGGCACCGGGCAGGCCACCAAACCCATTCTGGATACGGGATGCAGCGTGACGGCAATCGAATTGGGCGATCGTCTGGCTGCCTATTGCGCCGACAAGTACCGTTCCTACCCGAACTTCACGGTGCTGCACATGCCCTTCGAGTCATACACGGCGCCCCGAAAGGTGGATCTTTTGTACGCGGCCACCTCGTTCCACTGGATACCGGAAGAAACGGCATATCCCAAGGCGTATGATTTGCTCAATAGCGGCGGTGCGCTCGCGCTGTTCTGGAACAGGCCGTCCGTGGAAGACCCGCGCCTGCATGAAGCGCTGCAGCAAGCCTATGCGCGCCACACCCCGCACATGAAGGCGCCGGAACGCTCCCTGGACGCGCTGTGTGAGAAGCTTCACCAAACCATCATGCGGTATGGCTTCATCGACACCCGGGTCCGGCTGTTCTCCGGATCCCGCACGCTGTCCGCCGCCGCCTATCTTGCCCTGCTGAATACCTATTCGGACCACATCTCGCTGGAGCCGGAGATCAGGCAGGCCTTGTTCGCCGATATCGGACAGGCGATCATGGCGGCAGGCGGCCGTGTGACGCTGCGCGACGACATGGATCTGTACCTTGGCAGAAAGCCGTGACGACAGCCCGCAAGACGGCTACCACCCGTATGATGCAGCTGGCCGCGTCACGCCGCCGTCTGCATCATGCAACCACCCACATCATGCATTGACCGTATCACTTATTGGGCCTTATCACTTCTTGGGCCGCGTCACGCCACCACCCGCGTCACGCCACCGCCCGCATCACGCCTCCGGCCGCGCCCGCAATTGCGCGAAGAAATCGTCCAGCAGCTTTCTGCAGGGGCGCTCCATGATGCCTTCATACACTTCAACCCGGTGATTGAGCCAAGGTTCGCCAAACAGGTTGATGACCGAGCCCGCCGCACCGGCCTTTGGATCCCATGCCCCGAAGTAGACGGCCCGCACGCGCGCCTGGATGATCGCGGAGGCGCACATGGCACAGGGTTCCAGCGTCACATACAGGTCGCACCCGTCGAGACGCCAGCTGGCGGTTGCTTCACAAGCTGCTTCCAATGCCATGAGCTCCGCATGCCCGGTGACCTTGTGCAAGGCTTCACGCCGGTTCCAACCGGAACCGATCACAATGCCGTCCCTGACGACGACCGCTCCGATGGGGACGTCGCCCGTCAACGCCGCGCTGTCCGCCAGCCTGATGGCCTCTTCCATGAAGGGAAACGGAGGATGGTTTGTCGACTCGGGCATGGGCACTCCTTTTCGTTCCGACAACCTGTTGTCGCGACAGTGTGGCGTCCCGCAAGCGCATTGCCCCCATCACGTGCGGCTGCTGGCGGGCTCAGTGGGGTTTCCTGTCCTCCGGTTCTTGCGAGCGCCGCGGACCGGGCATCATATGACTACTGTGGCGAACCGGAACCGCCTTGTCAATGGGCTTCAGGTGCCATGCATCCATCATGTCAATGGGCTTCAGGTGCCATGGCATCCATCATGTCAACGGGATCCGGGTGTTATTGCTCCCAACATGCCGGAAGGAACCGGGTCGAATGCCACCCGTCATGTCCGCGGGACCGGGCGTGCATGCCGCCATTGATTTTTTTAAGAAACATGTTTAGGCACGAGCAAGAGTGATAAATGACAATAGGTTATCGGGTTGCTCGGGCGCGTGTCCGGTCGGGTTGAAAGAAAGATGCGAAAAGGAGGACAGAGAAAAAATGAGTCCAACAGAATAGGGCAGGAGTGAGAATAGCAAACCATGCGAAAGCATGGGACGCAAAGCGTGAAGTCTACAGCACGTTGTGCCAGGATCGTTCGGCCGCCACTGCAAGGCAGAGGGTGGTTTTTATTTTTTTGACGCCGTGACGGTTCTGTCCGCCACGGGGATGCGGGTCGCCAGCGGCAGCCTGCATGAAGAAGCCGCAGAATGGCTTCCCGCAAGAATTTCGGGTCCGATCCTGTCAGCATGCCAGGATGGTTCCGCCGCCAAACTCCGGAAAGACAAGCAATTGTTTGAAGGGAGTTGGAGCTTTCATGTTCAAGAGAAGCATATCCCTGTTGTTGGCTGCATTGTTGATCGTCATGTCGATGGGCCTGCCCGTTGGTGCGGAGGAGGATCTGCCTGAAGCCGGCTCGCCCGAGAATCATCCTGTTCGTTCGTTCCGCGTCGATGTCACCACCGTGGGTAATGGCACAGGACTGGTCGAAGGGGCGGGCCTCTATGCCAGGGGTGCCGTTGCGACAATGTCCGCCATCGCGGCGCCGGACAGCACCTTCGTCAAGTGGGAACGGAAAATCCATGGTGACTGGTTGTACAGGGGAACCGCCAATCCGTACACGACCTCCCCGATCGGTGAGGACAGAACATACCGTGCCACATTCGATCTCAAGCCGGTGGATGCGCTGACCGTCTCCTTCGATCAGGCCGGCTCGGTGCCGGGCGGCACCTTCAAATGGATCATCCACAACCCCAACAAGTTCAACGTGCTGTACACCTGGCAGCTCTCGACCTCCGGCGGAACCATCAAGAATGGTGGCGGACCGCTGGTGGCGGCGGAGGGCGACAATGTCCTGCTGCTCGACTGCGTGGACAAGGGGATCCAACGGATTGACACGCTGAAAATCGCATGGGGATATGGTTCGGCATACAGGCCGCTTCCCGTCGGAAGCGAAGCGGAGCTGGCCGGGCCCTGTCCGCCGGAAAGGCCCGGCGCGTCGGCATCGAGTGTGGAATGGTTCATCCTGACAACCGCGGCGGAGATGCCGTGGCAAGGTACCGTCCTCAACGATGATGCGGACGTCCCGGTCATGCCGTTTGCGAATTTCTGGACAGGGGCCGTGGTGCCGCTGCTCGCTTCTCCCGCGCCGCAATCCAGCTTCGACAAGTGGTCGGGAGACCTGACGGGCAACGCCAATCCTTCCTCCCTCACGATGGATGCCGATAAACGCGTCACCGCTCACTTCCATTACGGCATCGGCTTCCAGAAGCTCATCCGGCTACCGATGTCCGACGAGACGGCACTGCCCGGGGACGGGCAGTTCACCTTCCGGCTGCAGGCCCTCGAAGAGGCTGGCGACGGGCCTTCGCGCCTGGAGCTTCAGTTTCCGCCGGTACCGTACGATCAGACCGCATCCAACGATGCGGCCGGTTGGGTGCAATTCTGGAGCAATCCGGACGGACGGATGTTCCTGACGCCCGGATACTACCTGCTGACGGAAGAACCCGAAGCCGGATATGAGCCCTGTACGATCCCGGAGAACGGACTCGTCCTGTGGCTCATGTGGAACGGACGCTTCCGTGTTCTCGGGGAATTCAACCCGCCCTCCGTTTCCGCCATGATGGCCTCTCCAAGCGAAGAGGGGCCGGACTACTGTGGTCCGCAGGGACCGTTCATTGTCTACAACTGCGAGATACCCGCACCCGCCCTGGCCGTCGACAAGAAGGCCAATGGCGTTGACGGACCGATCGATGTGTCCACCGGCAGCACCGTCAACTACACCATCCGTGTCACCAACACGGGCAATGTGACAATCAGCGCGATCACGCTCGAGGATGACATGTCGCCCGACATGCCATATGGGCCGTTCGATCTGGGGCCGGAGGCATACAAGGATTTCAGCTATCAGAAAACCTTCCCGTTGGCGGGAACCTATGTGAACACCGCAACGGCGGCGGGATTCACGCTGATCCGTCGTGAGATCGGTGACGAACAGGTCAATGGAGTGGCGCGAACGCCTCTCGAGACGCTTGCGCCGGATGTGGGCCCTGTCACCGACACCGTCACGGTCCGTGTCACGGCACCGCCAACCCCTTCGCCTTCGCCATCACCTTCACCTACCCCGGGCACCAATGTCGCGCTCACTGTCGTCATTGAGGGTCCCGGCACCGCACTGCCCGGTTCCGGCGCATACGGACTGAACTCCGTCGTGCAGATGACCGTGACGCCGGGAGATGGCGCCACCTTCGTCGGCTGGTTCGGCCCCAACGGAGCCGAGGTTGCCGACAACCGCATCACCATGAACACCGACAAATCGATCATTGCCCGGTTTGAAGTGCCTGCGCCGCCGCAGGCATCGCCTGTGCCGCAGGCGGCTCCCGTTGTGGTGGAGGAGCCGGTGATCCTGCCGGAGATCATTCCGGAGACGCCCCCCATCGTGATGCCGCTGGAGGAGGAGGTTCCGCAGGCCGCACCCGCCCTGCCCAAGACCGGCGGCGTGCCCGGCGCGCTGCTGACAATGCTGGGAGCGGTGCTTGCGGGCGCCGGCTTCGGCAGGAAGCGCAGGGACAGGAAGTCCTGAGCGGGGACACTTCTTCATGCGTCATGTGAAACTTGCATGATTTGAATCGCAAGTCATCTGAAACCTGCGTCTTCTGAATTGGTGTGGCCCGCATGCAGCATGCGGTGACAGGAACCGGACCGGTGCGAAAGCGCCGGTCCCTTTTTCAGGCCGGACGGTCTCGGCTCTTGCGCAGGTGCGCACCGCCGCCCGTTCGCGCAGCCCCCCATGTTGCCGGCGATTTCCCCAGGTCGGACATGGCGTCCCGTATGTTTCGTTTTCATGACAAGAGCGGATGGATGAACCGTCATGCGCCGGTGGGCGTCAGATGATATGGAACCGGTTCCAACGGCCATGTACAGGGCCGACAAGCAACCATGACGCCGGTGCGCTTCGTGCCGGTGGCTGTCATGCCGCAGGCAGCTGCGGCGGACACGCCTGGCGGGAAATCGATGAAAACAGAAGTACAGGAAAGATGGGAGAACCGAATCATGCACAACCGCAAGTCAACCTTTGCCGCGCTCGCCCTTGCCGCCACGCTCACCGTGCAGATGGCCACCGCCTTCACCGCATCGGCCATATACGATCCCAACGCCCCCGCCTATCCGGCAACCGATGCGAACGGGGAACCCCTGATGCACATCATGACCCTCTCCACCGATCCCGCTACAGATCCGGCACAGGTACCCATGCCCATCTCCGGGTCCGTGGAAGGTGTCATGCCCATATCCGCGCCGGTCTGCACCGTGTCCGCCATCTCGTGGGCGGGAAGCACGGTTGATCTCGGCGGTCTGAAGCCATATCTGGCCGCGAACGGCCAGACCATGGTGCCGCTGCGTGTCGTGGCGGAGGCCATGGGATACAAGGTGACATGGAACAGGGAGGCAAATCTGGCGGAGCTCAGCCGCGGCGCCCACTGGGTGACCGTCCGGCTCGGCGCCGACGCGTACACCTTCGCCCGCATGGCGCCGATGCCGCTTGGCACTGCGAGTGAGGTCATCGCCGGCCGCACCTTCGTGCCCGTGAGCTTTTTCTCGGAGCTGCTGCCGTATCAGGCTGCCGTGAACGACAAGGGCGTGCTGGTCATTCAGGAGGCACCGCAATCCGATGCCTCGCAGGACTGAGAGAACCGCAAACCGCACCTGTTGTAACAACCAATTGATGCGCATCCATGCGTGACCGGCAAGAAATCATGCCGCACCAGCAAGAAATCATGCCGCCCGGCATGATGGACATTTTCCTGATCGATGGCAGAAGCCGGTTCCCGCGTCCATGGGAACCGGCTTCTGCCATCCTGTTTGTCCATGCGCCATTGTTCCGGGACGATGCAATCCATGCGCGCACCGGCTCCCGGATTCATTCCGAGAAGTACGCCGCAACCGCGTCCGCCACCAGTTCCATCATCCGCTGCTGTTCGACCGGGTCGAGCAGCTTTTCGAACTCGGCCGGATTCGGCACGAAGCCGGCCTCGAAAAGAATCGACGGCGTCCAGGTGCCGCGCACCACATAGAAGTTGGCGGTGTTGAGCTTGCGGTCCCTTCGGCCAAGCCCGTCGACAACCGCCTTGCGCACCAGTTCGCCGACACCTGCGGCCAATGGCTCGCGGTACCAGACCGAGAAGCCCTCAACCTGCGAGATGTCGCGATTGTCATCCAGGCTGTCCGCATGGATGGAGATGAACAGGTCGGGCCGCAGTTCGCGCGACATCCGCAGGCGGGCATCCAGCGACAGCGGCGTGTCATCGGTGCGGGTCAGCACGACGGTCGCACCGCGTTTCTCCAGCTCGGCCTTCAGCACCAGCGCGTTGGACAGGTTGATGCTGCGCTCGGACCACAGGGCCCCCAGCGGGCCGATGGCGCCGCTCTCGCCATCCTCGTACCGTTCCTTCGTGCCGCCGTGGCCCGGATCGAGCAGAATCGTGCGGCCGGCGAGCGGCATGGCGACGTCGGTTGCCACCGGATGGCGTTTGAGCAGGATGCGCCACCCCTTGTCCGTGCGTTCCACGAGATATCCGTCAAGGCGCGCGCCGGCCCGCAGTGTGAGCATGTAGGCAAGGCCGCTGCCGCTCTTTGCCGTCGTCGCTGTTTCAAACAGGCCGTCAGCCGGCAATGCGGGCAATGCCAGGGATGCGGCCAGCGGCCCGCGCACCGTCAGGCGGGCGCCATCGAAATCGGCAGTGACAGCCGT
>JAEXRM010000138.1 GCA_023440865.1 Bacillota bacterium | reverse complement strand
AAAGAATGGCGAGTATGGCCATTGTTTTCGGGAATCCATAGCGCAGGTTGCCTCCTCCCAAGCAAAGCGCCGGGGGGAGGCTACCTGCTCTTTTCCCGAAAAGAATGGCGAGTATGGCCATTGTTTTCGGGAATCCATAGAGCAGGTTGCCTCCTCCCAAGCAAAGCGCCGGGGGGAGTCATGCAGTATCGCCACGCGGAACGCGACAATTTCGAGGATTTCGCCGCCGGGCGCGTGTTTCCCCATGTGCCCGGCATGTCGCATTTTCCCGTCCGCCTGGCCATCGAGCTGTTTGCCCGGTGCCTGGAACGGTTTCCGGCATCGCGGCGGGTGACGGTGTACGATCCCTGCTGCGGAGGCGGTTACATGCTGGCGGTGGTGGGGTTCCACTTCGCCCATCGCCTGCGGGGCATGCTGGGTTCCGACATCGATCCCCATGCGGTGGCGGGGGCGCGGCGCACACTGGCGCTGTTGACCGAAGAAGGCATGAAGGGGCGCATCCGCGCGTTGGAGTCGATGGTTGCGGACTTTGGCAAGGACTCGCACCGGGAGGCGCTTGAGAGTGCGGCGAATCTGCTGGAGGTCCTGAGATCGCATTCCCGTCTCGGACCGCCGGTGCTGTTCGAGGCGGACGCATGCGATGCCACATCCCTGCCGGCCCGGCCGGAGCTCGCCGCACGGGGGCCTGTGGACATTGTCTTTGCCGATGTGCCCTACGGCCTCCTGACGCAGTGGCGGGATGGTCCGGTGCACGCGGGGCAGCCGTCGCTGCATGTGCCGGAAGTCGGCGGGGCGCAGCCGGCCGACGCCCGTGCCGATGCTCCGCCGGGAACACGATCCTCGCTGGATGCGCTGCTGGAGGCTGTTGCCCCGCTGATGGCACCCGATGGCATCGTGATGCTGGCCAGCGGCAAGGACCAAAAGGTGACCCATCCCGGATGGAAGCGCCTGGAGAAGGAAAATGCGGGCAAGCGGCGCATCGGCATCTACACACGCATCGGGAGCTGAGCGGCAGGCACGCCTGCACCACGTCGACACATCGGCGGCATGCATCAGCCGGGACGGAACTGCATGCACCCCTGCACAGGAGGAAGATCACATGGCCATTGAAGCGGCACGGCGTCACCTCGCCCAATGGGGACGCGACAGGGACATCCTGGAATTCGAGACCTCCAGCGCCACGGTGGAGCTCGCGGCACAGGCGGCCGGCGTGGAGCCGGCACGCATCGCGAAGTCGCTCACCTTCCGCAACGGCGACGGTGCCCTGATGGTGGTCGCCGCCGGCGACGCCCGCACCGACAACGGCCGGTTCAAGGCGGCGTTCGGCATGAAGCCGCGCATGCTCACGGCGGAGGAGGCCCTCCATTTCACCGGCCATGCCGTCGGCGGCATCTGTCCGTTCGGTCTTGCCACCGACATGCCGGTCTGGCTCGATGTGTCGCTGCGCCGGTTCGACATCGTGCTTCCGGCCTGTGGCAGCGGCAACTCGGCCATCCGGCTGACCCTCGCGGAGCTGGAGCAGTATGCGGGTGTCAGGGGCTGGGTGGATGTCTGCCGCGGCTGGCAGGACGCGGAATACGGGGATGCGGCGCCTTGCCGCGACCAGGACAGCGGGAAGGCCCCCGGGGAGGATGCCGCATGCTGTACGACCTGAGCTGGCCCATGGAAGACGGCATGCCCGTCTATCCGGGTGACGAAGGCGTGGAGATCCGCCAGGTGCGGTATTTTGGCGTGGACGGCTACAATGCCTTCCGTGCCGTGATGGGCCAGCACGCCGGCACCCATGTGGACAGCCCCATGCACATGTCCGCCGACCGGACCTGCATTGGCAACTGGCCGCTGGAGCGCTTCACGGGTGATGCCCGCATCGTCGACGCCCGAGGGAAAGCGGTCATCGGTCCGGAGGATGTACCGGAGGAATGGCTGGTTCCCGGCGCCATCCTGCTGTTCTGCACAGGGGTGGCCATGCTGTACGGGCAGGAAGCCTATTACCGGGAGCATCCGGTTCTCTCCGTCCCACTCGCGGAGCGGCTCGTGCAGGCCGGCACCAAGCTGGTCGGCATCGACGCTCCGTCGCCGGACCGTTTCCCCTTTCCGGTGCATGCGCATCTGTTTGCTGCCGGCATCCCCATTGTGGAGAATCTGCGCGGCCTCGAGCCGTTGCTGCCGAACCCCGGTGCGGGCCGGTTCTTCGGCTTTCCGCTCGCCCTGCGGACGGATGCATCGCCGATCCGTGCGGTGCTTGACTGTGCCGTATGACCTTCCCCAATCCGGCTGACACAATCCCCCGATTTCGCACGGAACGACCGCGCGATGTTCATTTCCTCATAGCATGTCAATACTCTCCGATTGAGATTCCACCGCATCCGGGCCTATAATGGGGACGGACGTGCCGGTTTGTGCCGCATGTCCGCGATTCGCCACGCGGTGTGTCCGCGCAGGGGAGTCCATACCCTTCGGGCCGCCGGATTCCGTCCGGCGGCGGGCCGGCCTGTCGGACGGACATGCCATCACGGGAGGAACACATGGTCAAGGTGAACAAATACTGGGAAGACCCGCAGACGCTGCACGTGAACTGCCTCGAGCCCCACGCGCACCTCATTCCGTTCGGATCGGCCCAAGCCGCGCTGGGCGGTGTGGCGGCCAAGTCCGACCGCGTCACGATGCTCAACGGCACCTGGAAGTTCAAATACCACGAAGCGGTGCACCAGGTGGCGGACGGCTTCCAAGCCGCCGATGCCGACGTGTCCGGCTGGGCGGATCTGCCGGTTCCGTCGAACTGGCAGATGCACGGCTACGATGTGCCGCACTACACCAACATCAACTATCCGTACCCGGCCGATCCGCCGTTCGTGCCCGTGGACAATCCGGCCGGCCTGTATGTGCGCGATTTCGACTACGCCCTTTCTGCGGGCCGCACGGCCACGCTCGCCTTCGAAGGCGTCGATTCCTGCTTCTACGTCTGGGTCAACGGCGCGTTCGTCGGCTACAGCCAGGTCAGCCACATGACCAGCGAGTTCGACGTGACCGCCCTTGTGGTGCCGGGCCGCAACCGCATCGCCGTCATGGTGCTCAAATGGTGCGACGGCAGCTACCTCGAGGACCAGGACATGTTCCGCATGTCCGGCATCTTCCGCGACGTGTACCTCGTCGCCCGCGACGCGGTGCGCATCCGAGACTTCTTCGCCGTGCCGGTCCTCGAGGGCGTCTACGACCATGATGCCCCGAACAAGGGCTTCACCCAAGGCACGCTCACCTGCGACATCGAGCTCGAGGGCGGCGTGGCGGAGGTGAAGGCCGAGCTGCTTGCACCCGACGGATCCGTCGCCGGTTCCGCCGTGTTGCAGGGCGTGGCGAAGGGCACCGTGCGGTTCGACGTCGACAAGCCCCTTGTCTGGAACGCGGAGAAGCCGCACCTGTACACGCTGCTGCTCACCTGCGGCACGGAAGTGGTCCGTACCCGCGTGGGCTTCCGCAAGATCGAAACGAAGGGCGGCGTGCTGCTCATCAACGGCCAGCAGGTGAAGTTCCGCGGCGTCAACCGCCACGACTCGCATCCGGAGCTGGGGCATGTGGTGCCGCTTTCGCACATGAAGCTGGATCTCGACATCATGAAGCGACACAACATCAACGCCATCCGCACCTCGCACTATCCCAACGACGCCCGCTTCTACGAGCTGTGCGACGAGTACGGCTTCTATGTCATCGACGAGACCGACCTCGAGTGCCACGGCGCCGGCACCGCGGGCGACATCCACTGGATCTCGAACCTGCCGGCGTACGAGGCCGCCTACGTCGACCGCGTCCGTCGCATGGTGGAGCGCGACAAGAACCGCCCGAGCATCGTGATGTGGTCGCTGGGCAACGAGAGCGGCTACGGCGCGAACCATGTGGAGATGGCCCGGTGGGTCAAGGGGCGCGACACCTCGCGCCTGCTGCATTACGAAGGCGCCACCGGCTGGGGGCGCAGCGAGCTGGACTGGTCGATGCTCGACGTGTACAGCCAGATGTATCCGTCCATCGAGAACATGAAGGAAAACCTCGAGAAGGATGCCGTCCAGGGCAAGCCCTACGTGCTGTGCGAATACTGCCACGCCATGGGAAACGGTCCCGGCGACCTGGCCGACTACTGGAACCTGTTCGACACCGATGACCGGTACGCCGGCGGCTTCATCTGGGAATGGACCGACCATGCCGTGAAGGCGAAGACGGCCGACGGAACGACGTATTACGCATACGGCGGCGATTCCGGCGAATACCCGCACGACGGCAACTTCTGCATGGACGGGCTGGTGTACCCGGACCGTACCCCGCATACCGGCCTGCTGGAAGCGAAGGCGGTCTACGCGCCGGTCCGGTTCCATGCCGAGGATGCCGCCACCGGCCGTTTCCAGGTCGAGAACCGGCTGGACTTCAGCGGCCTGTGCCGGTATGCGATCGTCTGGCGTGTGGAACGCGACGGTGTGCTCATCGAGGAAGGCACGCTGGACATGCCCTCCGCCAAGCCGCATGGCAAGGCCGCGTTTTCGCTGCCCTTCGCGCTGCCCGCCGATGCATCCGGCCGCTGGCTCGTGCGCCTGGCCGCGGTCCGCAAGGCCACGACCGCCTGGGATCCGGCCGGAACCGAGGTCTCGTTCAACCAGTTCGAGCTGCCCGTCGCCCGTGAGGCATACCAGGCGGAACCCAAGGCCGTCGTGGGTGAACTGGCCGTGGTGGAATGCGATCGGGAGATCAACCTTTCCGGTGCCAACTTCGCCTACCGCTTCGACAAGGTGTACGGCAGCTTCACCAGCCTCACCTGTGACGGCACCGAACGGGTGGCAGCGATGCCGTCCTTCTCGTGCTGGCGCGCGCCGACCGACAACGACCGCAACATCGTCCACAAGTGGCGCGAGCAGGGCTTCGACCGTCTGGTGATGCGTGCCTATGGAACGGACCTGTTGGAAAAGGGCGCCGACCGCGCCGTCATCGGGGTGTCCTGGTCGCTCGGTGCGCCCATCTACAAGCCGGTCGCCCGCGGCACGGTACGCTGGACCGTGTTCGCCGATGGCTCGATCGCCATGGAAACACAGGTTTCGGTTCGTCCGGAGATGCCCTTCCTGCCGCGGTTCGGGCTGCGCTGGACGCTCCCGGCCGGTTTCGAGCAGGTCTCCTACTTCGGTTTTGGCCCGACGGAAAGCTACGTCGACAAGAAGCATGCCACCTGGCTGGGCAGGTTCGACACCACGGTGTCCGCGATGCATGAGCCGTACCTCAAGCCGCAGGAAAACGGCAGCCATGTCGGCACCGAATGGGCGGAGCTGCGCAACGCGACCGGCGAGGGCCTGCGATTCGAGGCGGACGGTTCCTTCTCGTTCCACGCGGCGCATTACACGCCCGAACAGCTCGCTGCCGCCATGCATCCGCACGAGCTGGCAACCTGCCCCGAGACCGTGGTGCACCTCGATTGGATGAACAGCGGCGTCGGCTCGAACAGCTGCGGCCCGGAGCTGCTGCCCGAATACCGGCTCAGCCAGGAGGCGTTCACCTTCCGGTTGAGGATCACTCCGTTCGGCGCGCGCTAGCATACAGTGTTCACGGAAAAAGGCGGATCGCGTGGATCCGCCTTTTTCCGTGTGTACGATGATGTGATTCGTTGCCGCAAGCCGGGTATAGAACCGATTGTCGAACCATTCCTGCCGCCTTGCGCGCAACACGGGCGGTGTTCCGAGCATACCAACCCACAGGAGGATCTCCATGAAAGCATTGACAGGTTCTGCACCGAAAACCCGCAGGCCCCCCGGCCTACAGGCAATACTCGTGACGATCACCCTGGCGGTGACCATCGTTGTCTTCAGCGTGCAGACCGCGATCGGACTGCTGCGCAACCAGGATGTGATGCGCCGGCAGGTGGAAGACAACATGACGGCCAGCGCCGGAAAGGAAGCGACACTTCTCGGCAATCACATCGAGACGGTGGCCGCGGCAGGCAGCGGACTCGCACGCATGCTTTCCACCGTGGCGGTGCTGTCCGACGAGGATCTGCTGCAATATGCCGAGTCGGCCGTCATGGGGAACCCGTTGCTCTTTGGATCCGGCTACTGGTTTGAACCGAACGGGTTCAAGCCGGGCGAAGCCTTCCACGGTCCCTATGTCTACAAGGATGCCGGCAAGGCCGTGCTGACCTGGGACTACAGCACACCGGAGTACAACTACCAAAGCTACGACTGGTACATGGCGGGGCTTGCCGCCAAAGGCGGCCGCGCCTTCACCGAACCGTATTTCGACCCTGTTCTCAAGACTGTCTTCATGACATGCGCCATACCTTTCACGCGAAATGGCACCGTCGCCGGCGTCACAACCGCGGATATGGATCTCAACACCATCCGCGAGGCGGTGCGGAGCATCTCGATCGGCCCCGGAAGCTCTGCCTTCCTGGTCACGGCTGCAGGGTATGCGATGGGGAAGGATGCGGACGCCGCGAAGGATTTCACGGAAAAACTCCCCGACTCGAAGGACCCCGATCTCGCTTCGCTTGGCCGTGCAATCGCGGACGCGAAGGGGAAGCCGGGCATGCTGGAGCTGCCGGGTGCCAAGAAACTGGCCGCCTACGCCCCCATCATCGATACGGGATTGACCATCGTCCTGACCTTCCCGCTCAAGGAGGCGCGCCGGGAACTCAATGCGGCGATGCTCGTCTCCCTGCTGTTCTTCATCGGGGCCATGGTCCTCTTCGCCATCATCCTGTGGCTGATTCTTGCCGTCTACGTCAACCGTCCCCTGGCCCGTTTGTCCGGGGAAGCACAGCGGCTGGCGGGTGGCGATCTGCGCGAGCTGCAGCCGTCGGGAGGGCGAAGTGTCGGCAGGGCGCGGGAGATCCGCCAGCTGGAGGCGTCCTTCGGCACGTTGGCTGCCAACATGCGGTCCCTTATCCGGGAGATCCGCAACACGGGCTCCCGTCTGGCGGATTTCTCATCCAAGGTGTCGGAAGCGGCAACCCATTCGAACGAGGAAGCCAACCATATCCAGTTGACTGCCCATGAACTGGCGAAGGGCGCGATGGAGCAGGCGGAGAACACGCAGGAGGGACATGCCCATGTGGCGGACATCCTGCGACGTCTGGAGGATGTTGCGGGCAACTCCGCCGAAACGCTCGGCCTTTTGCAGCAGGCGGAAGCCGTCATGCAGAACGGAAGCCGGGCGGTCGACCGGCAGCAGGCGATGACCATGGAGACGCGGCGTGCCATGGAAAGTGTGCGGGGCAGCATCCATTCACTTTCGAACGCGTCAGCCGAAATCGGCGACATCATCGAGGCCATCAGCAGCATCGCGGACCAGACCAACCTGCTCGCCCTCAATGCGGCCATCGAGGCGGCGAGGGCCGGCGAGCAGGGACGCGGGTTCGCCGTGGTGGCGGAGGAGGTTCGCAAGCTGGCGGAATTGTCGGCCGCTTCTGCCCGGAAAATCGGCGATCGCATCCGCCTGGTGCAGGAGCAGGTCAACCTGGCAGTCGCGGCGACGGACAAGTCCGGTGCCATCACCGAGCGACAGCAGGAAGCCATGGAGCACACCGCCATCGCATTCCGCGACATCGGTGGTGCCGTGGGGGGGATCCGCGAGAAAACCGAGCGTATGACGCAGATCGGAAGGGAAACCACGGTGGCCGGAGGGAAGGTTGCCCACCTGATTGAGGGTCTGGCGAGTATTTCCCAGGAGAATGCGGCCGGCACGGAGGAGGTGGCCGCATCCACCGAGAAGCAGGGCGACGCACTGCGGAACCTGACACATCTGGCCAACGAACTGGTCGTGCTGTCGGACCGGCTGGATACCGACATCAACCGCTTTATGCTATAGCCTCCTCGTCAGGCACAACACGACAGCCATGCCCGATATCTCGGGCATGGCTGTTTGCCGTTGCGGCGCGTGACAGGATTCTCATCCGATTCTCATGAACAAATGTCCGCTTGGGGCGTATTCCCACCGAATGCAGCCGTATACAGGCTGTCGGCAAGGAATGCCGCGCCTCCGCCATTCCGGGGGAAGGCGCGATACAGCCATAGGGAGGAACGCATGAGCAAGAGGAAAAGGATCAGACCGTGGATGGTCGTGCTGGCCGTGATGGCGGTTGCAGGCGGGGGGGTCGCCTGGAAGCTGGCCGACGGATTGATTGCCTACAAGGACAGGGTGGCAAGCCTGGAGATCGGCTCAATCGACCTGGGCGGGGTACCGGATGGAGTCTGGCCGGGAAGCTGCGATCTGGGACTTGTGAACGTGAAGCTGGATATCGAGGTGAAGGATCATCGGATCCAGGGGATCAACCTGCTCGAACACCGCAATGGCAAGGGGGCGCCCGCGGAAGCGCTGCTTCCGGAGATCGTGGCGGCGCAGCAGATCGA
Organism: Bacillota bacterium; assembly: GCA_023440865.1. Taxonomy (GTDB): domain Bacteria; phylum Bacillota; class Clostridia; order DSM-8532; family DSM-8532; genus JAEWSN01. Next base: position 8,120 of record JAEXRM010000138.1, on the reverse strand, counting down.
CATGGATGTGGTGTCCGGCGCGACGGCAAGCAGCAAAGCCATTCTGCGGGCGGTGGAGGATGCGGTGGAGAAGGCGTCCTCATGACCGGGACGAGCGGGGATTCCGCCTTCGCCCAGGTGCTATGACAGCGCCTTGCGCGCGTTGAGGATGTACTTCGCTTGGTCGAGGGGATTGACGCCACGGTAGGGCGTGGTGGCGCCGAGCTCCACCGGGCAGGGCTCGTACCCGTCAAAGCGGGTGGACATGTGGCCGCGGCCGCTCGTGAGCGCACCGAGCCTGACGGAGTAATCCATGGATGTGGCCACGGGCAGGCGGGCCTCCACCTCGAAGGTGCCATGTTGGATGACGGGGCTGCCAAAGGTGCCGCGCATATTCACGATATCGCCCAGAATGCGGCTTGCGGCGGACTCCGGCGCGGCTATGCGGCAGAAGGACATGGGCTCGAGCAGCGTTGTGCCTGTGTTCGCCAACCCGTTCATGATGGCCATGGGCGTTGCGACGATGAAATCGAGCGGATGCGTGTGGAAGATGTGATGCTCGCCGGCAAGCAGCGTGACCTCGAGATCGGTCACCTCCCATCCCAGCAATCCCTGGCGCAGCGCGTGCGGCAGGGTCTGCCAGACCTGGTGCTGGTAGCGCATGTGCATCGTCTCCTCGCGGATGGTGCCAAGGGTGCGAAGCCCGCTGCCGCGGGGCAGCGGCTTGAGGTAGAACTCCAGAATGGCCCAACAGGGTTTGGGCATGGTGTAGGAAACATAGCCGGTGGCGGCCTTGGTCGGCGTTTCCCTGTAAATGACGACGGGCGCGCCGAAGCTGGCGGACAGCCCGAACCGGCTCTTGAGCAGGCTTCCGATCACCTCGAGCTGAATCGTGCCCATGATCTTCACGTGCACCTTGCGCTCTTCCCGAATCCATTCCAGGCCCAGCAGCGGATCCTCGTCCGCCAGCTCCTGCAGGGCGGCCACCAGGGCCGGCAGATCCGGGTCCTTTTCGGGCAGCACCTGCACCAGCAGGAGGGGGACCGCCATGTGCGGCGCATCCGGAATGCCGTCACGGTTTCCGAGGATGTCGCCGATGCGTGTGCGCCCCAAACCGCAGACGGCCGCGATGTCGCCGGCCTGCAGCAGCCCGGTGTCCTCGTGGCGGTGGGCGTACACCTTGCGGATCTGCGTGACCTTCTCCTGCGTGCCCTGCGTAGCGTTCTCCACCGCATCGCGGTTGCGGAGGATCCCGTTGTAAAGCCGCACATGCGCGATGCGCCCCATGCCCTTGTCGTGTTCGAGTCGGAACACGACGCCGGAGAGCGGCTTGTCCGGATCGCCCGCAGGCGGCGGCAGATAATCGACAATGGCATCGAGCAGCGGCCTGGTGCCGAGCTCCTTGAGCGCGGCTCCGAACAGCACGGGAAACAACTGGGCGGAGCGGCTTTGCCGGATGAGGCTGCGGCGCAGCGCCTCCGGGGAGGGCGTTCGACCCTCCAGCCATTCTCCCAGAAGCGCTTCATCGTTGTCACAAAGGCGCTCGAGCCAGTCGTCGGTTGGCGCGGGGCAGCCGTCGGCGGCGGAAACGCTGCCGGGTGCGCGGGTGTCTGATTGGCACCCGTCGCCAATCAGGCTCCGGATGACCGGCTCATCCTGCGGCAGGCCGGTGACCGCCTGCACCGGCAGCGCATGCGGCGTCAGCAGGCGGCGGATATCCGACAGCACCCTGTCCGGATCGGCGCCGATCCGGTCGAGCTTGTTGATGAAGAAGATGACCGGCAGCCCGCGTTCCCGCAGCGCCTTCCAGATGATCTCCGTCTGCGCCTGCACGCCTTCGACGGCGGACAGCACGAGCACCGCGCCATCGAGCACGCGCAGGGAGCGCTCCACCTCGGCGGTGAAATCCATGTGCCCCGGCGTGTCGATGAGGTTGATGTCGGTGTCGCGCCAGCACAGCGTGGTCGAGGCGGCGCGCACGGAGATGCCGCGCTCCCGCTCGATGTCGAGGGTGTCGGTGTGGGCGGTGCCCTTGTCGACGCTGCCGAGCGAGCGGATCTGCCCGGCATGGAAGAGCAGGTTCTCGGTGAGGGTGGTCTTGCCCGCGTCGACATGGGCGACGATGCCGATGTTGCGCAGCGGAAGGGGCGTGGCGATACTTGTCGGCATCAGTCGCGAACCCGGCAGGAGAGGATCTCGGAAACATACATGCGGTGATAGTCCTTCAGCGGGTAATGCGCCATGAGGGCAGGGTCGAGGAAGTGGTCCGGATCGATGTCCTGCCAGTACAGCTTGCGGCATGCGAGCACCAGCCGCGCCTGCTCGAACGAGATGGTGCCGTTGGGTCCTTCGACCGGCACAAGGCCGGTTTCCGCGGCCTTGTCCACGTCGCGGCCCGAGCGGGAACCGCAGAACTGAAGCGCCTTGCGCCAGGTCTCGTCGAAAAAGCTCAGGGAGAAGCATTCATGCCGCTCCATGAAGGGGAAGGTGTGGCGCCCCGGCCGGATGAAGCACATGGCGACGTTCTTGTTCCACAGGACGCCCATGCCGCCCCAGCTGGCGGTCATGGTGTTCCACTTGTCCGCGTTGCCGGCCGTCACGAGCATCCAGTCGGTGCCGATGAGGCGGATGGCGGATTCGTTCAGATCCTTCGGGTCGATTTCTCGAAGTTGCGGCATGACGGTTCCTCCATGGGCACGGACTGTTCCGGCAGTCGTTCATGGTCCGGGGACGAAGGCTCATCCGAGCGAAACGGCGGCCGACGTTCCGTGCCGGTGCGGCATGTGGGGTGCACGCAGGGCCTGGTCCGGAGACAGGCGACAGTGCCTGTCGGCTGCACATCGCCCCTGCGTGCGGGTTGACGCCGGAATCATGTATAGATTACCACACCAGCTTCACAAAAGGAACCGGCATCATGCAGGGTTGATCCCCGCTTCCGAGAGGCGCCTTTTGGCTTCCCGGTACACGTCGTCCGGCAGCGGCCCGCGCGCGACGGTGGCTGCGTTCTCCGCCAGGTGCCGGGGGTGCATCGTGCCGACGATGACCGTGTCCACGTCCGGATGCGTCAGCGTGTACCGCAGCACGAAGCCGGTTCGCGTTTCTCCTTCTTCCAGCAGCCCGTCCAGCCCGGCCGCTTCCCAGGCAGCCCAGCGCGCCTCGCTGCCCCGCCCCCGCCCGGGCTCTCCCTGGCCGACGCCACCGCGGATGATGGTGCCGGCACCGCCGGCGGCCGCCTGCGAGATGAGTGCCTCATGCTCGCGGTCCAGCGCGGAATAGGGAATCTGGAAAGAGTCGAAGCCCGGCCGGCCGATGTAGCCCTGCAGATGCGGCCGCGCGGAGGAGGCGCCGTAATGGCGGATCCTGCCGCTTTTGCGCATCGACTCGAGGACATCCCCCAGGCCGTTTGCCTCAAAGTCCTCCACGGGGCAGTTGTGCAGCTGCAGGATGTCGACGTGGTCGGTCCGCAGCAGCCGCAGGCTGTTGTCGAGGTTGGCGCGCAGGTTTTCCGGCGTCCAGACGTGCGTGATCTCGTCGTGGTCACCGCAATCGGTGCGGAAGCAGCCGCATTTGGTGGCCAGGATGTACTCGTTCCGTCGATGCGACAGGTACCGGCCGATCAGCTCCTCGCTCCGCCCGTAGTCGCTCGAGGTGTCGATGAAGGTGATGCCGGCGTCGAGCACCGCGTTCAGGAGTGCGCCCGCGTCCTCGTCCGCCAGGGGGCGCCCGCTCCAGACACGCGGACCGCGAATCTCCATGGCGCCATAGCCCAGCGCCGTCACCGAAAGACCGGTTTTCCCGAAAGCTCTTGTTTCCATGGATGTGCTCCTTTCACAAGGGTCGATGCGCCATGTGCGCCACGTGGCGAAGGTCGTGATGTCACGGGAAGCCGACAGGCGGGCAGGCCGGCTGCTTCGGGGATCATGCAAGCCGGAATGCCGAGGCGAACGGGGTGCCGGTCAGCCCGGCTTCCTCGGGCACTTCCAGGACATATCCCGCCTTCGTCATGCGGAAGGGGACAGGGGCGCCGTCCGATAGGCGGGTGACTGTCCGCAGTTGCATCTCATCGCCAGCCGTCGGCAGTGCCATCGCGCCGTGCGTCGCATCGCCTTCCTGATGCGTCAGGATCGCGTAGCGCGCACCGCCCTTGCGGGTGAAATGCCAGTTCCCTGCCCGGTATGGCGCACAGATGCGCGTGCCGTAGATGGCATCGCCGTTCGACTCGAGCCAGGCGCCCATGTGCCCGAGGATGCGGATGGCCTCCGGCGCCAGGCGCCCGTCAGGTTGCGGCCCGACGCCGAGCGCGAGGTTGCCGCCCTTGGCGACGATATCGATGAAGGTGTGCGTGATCTGGCGTGCGGTCTTGTACCTGTGGTCGAACGAGTGGCCCCACCCGTTGTCGTCGAGCACCAGGCAGCTTTCCCACGGGGATCGCATGGGCTGTTCCGGAACGGCGTGCTCGGGCGTGAGGATGTTTTCATACGGGCCGCCCACGGTGCGGTCCGCAAACAGCAATCCCGGCGTGTGGCGGCGCGCCTTTTCAACCACTTCGCCCAGGCGGATGTCCTCGCCCGCCTGCGGGCAGACCCAGCCGGCATCCAGCCACATCACATCGAGCGGGCCGTAGCCGGTGACCAGCTCCATCATCTGCGCCTGGGTGAAATCGACAAACCTCTTCCAGCGGTCGGGCTCCGCCTTCGGGTCGTAGTTGGCATGACGGCTGGTCTCCCCGCCGATGTTGCGGTCGGGCGCCCAGTAATGGGGCGTGTTCCAGTCCGCCTTCGAGAAATAGGCGACAATGCCGAGCCCTTCCTTGCGGCAGGCGTCGAACACATGCCTGATGATGTCCGCATATTTGTGCTCCGAGAAAGGGCAGGACGGATCGGTGACCTTGTAGTCCGTCTGGTGCGTGTCCCACAGGCAGAACCCGTCATGGTGCTTCGTGGTGAGGATGACATAGCGGAACCCGCAGGCTTTCGCATCCCGCGCCCATTTTTCCGGCTGGAGCCGGATGGGGTTGAAGGAGCGGTTCAGCTTCTTGTACTGGCGCTGGCATGCCTTGGGGTCATCCCAGTCCCAATGGCCGTAGCTCCACTCCCTGTCCTCGTCCGACAGGCCCCACGACTCGACCATGCCCAGCTGGCTGTACAGCCCCCAGTGCATGAACAGGCCGATCTTCTGGTCGCGGAACCATTCCAGCTTGTCTCTCACCGCCGGATCGGCCGGCGTCACATAGTCCTCGTCGCGGCCGTAGCCGTGGACACCGTCCACAACGGTTTCGGCCGTTTGTTCTTCCGCCTTTCCGGCGGCATCGTTCTGCTTCATGGTGCGCTCCTTCATGAACGGGTGCGGCTTGTGTGGCGGCGCCCGCCATGGATGGCGGCAGGGCGGATGCGCCGCGGGTGCTTCCGCTTTGAACGTACCCATTCTACCAACGCCGGCAACAACCGGCTATGCGCATCTGACTGGACGGATGCGCATTTCCGATGATCGCGCCTGCCGGGTCGCCTGCCGCCGAAGCGCCGGCGTGATTCGATCCAAAGGCGCCGCAGGCCGGAAACCGGCGCAGGGACGACGCATCCGGCCCGTCCTTTCCTGTGGGGCGTCCCCTGTGGTACAATACCGGCAATCACAGGATTCTTGTACGGCGGCCCGTGCCGGCGGATGCCAGGGCGACGCACGGCATGGCCGAAAGGATGGTCAATCATGGACAAGGAAACGATGATATCGGAGATTCTCCGTTTGAAGCGGGAACGCAACGCGACCATTGTCGCGCACATGTACCAGGTGGGCGAGGTGCAGGACATTGCGGACGTGGTGGGCGATTCCTTCGCGCTGGCCCGGCACTGCGCGGCCAGCCCCGCGGAAACCATCGTGTTTTGCGGCGTTCACTTCATGGCGGAAAGCGCGAAGATTCTCTCGCCTGAAAAGACGGTGCTGCTGCCGGAAATTCATGCCGGGTGCCCCATGGCCGACACCATCACGGCAGAGGCGCTCCGGGCCCGCAAGGCGGAGCTTCCGGGTGTGCCCGTGGTCTGCTACATCAACACCTCCGCCGATGTGAAGGCGGAGTGCGACCTGTGCTGCACCTCATCGAACGCCGTTCAGGTCATCCGTTCGATGCCGGAGAAGGACATCCTGTTCGTACCGGACCAGAACCTGGGCCGCTGGGTCCAGGAGCAGGTGCCGGAGAAGAACCTCATCCTCTGGGACGGCATGTGCATCACACACCACCGCATCCGGCGCGAGGAAGTGCTCAAGATGAAGCGGCTGCATCCGGACGCGCTGTTTCTGGTGCATCCCGAATGCCGGCCCGAGATCGTGGAGCTGGCGGACTACGTCGGCAGCACGAAGGGCATTCTCGACTTCGCCCGCAACAGCACGGCGACCAAATTCCTCATCGGCACCGAGATGGGCGTGCTGCACCCGCTGGAACGCGACAACCCCGGCAAGACCTTCTGGCTTGCCGCGCCCGGCCTGGTCTGCCCGAACATGAAGAAGACAAGCCTTCTGAGCGTCCACGAGGCGTTGCGTGACGGCAAATACGACATCCGTGTCGACGAGGAGATCCGGGTGCGGGCGAAGACCTGCCTCGACCGCATGCTGGCCGTCGCCACCTGATGCGGGCGGCCCGGTTGAAGTGCCGTGCGCATGCCGGTCTGCCGTGCCGCGAGAATACCGGTCTTCCATGCCGGCCGACTGCAAGACTGCCATGCCGGACGGCCTGTCAGGGCAGATCGATCAGCAGCCATCCTTCCGTGTCGTCCACCTCACAGGCGGCCCCATCCTCGCGGACCATGCCGCTCAGGCTCAGGAGAACAAGCCGCACGCGCAGCCCGCCCGTGCTGGATTCAAAGGTCATCTCCTCCTGGGACAGGGCAAGGCCGTACTGACCGCCGTCCATGATGCCGGCTTTTTCCGTCAGCATCTTGAGCAGATCATCGAGATCCTGGCGGTACACAACGCTGCCTGCGCGTTCCAGGGACAGATTCCGGTCGTCTCCGCGCGATAGGAGGATGCCGGTTTCGCTGTCCTCGTATGTCATGCTGCCGTACGACAGGGGAATCATGCGGTCGAAGCCGTCGATGGCGACAGGCTTGTTCCGTTCCGCCACCGCGAAGCGCACATAACGGTCCCTGTCGGGGGTCGACAGGCCATCAACCTCGAAGCCGAGCGTGTCGCGCGCATTGGCCAGCGTCATGCCGTCCGGCAGGCTGTCCACATCCGTCAGCTCATGGTTGGCGTCGAACCAGTTCAGGATGTCCGCAATACGTTGGCGATCCCCGTCGGGAACCTCTCCCGCCGGTGCGCGCATGCGCCCCGACACCAGCATGTCGTGCCTTGCCAGCAGCGCCTCCAGCTGCCGGTTCTGGCTGCGGATGGAGACGTCGAAGGCATTGAGGGGGCCGACAACCGTCGCAAGCATGACGGCCGCAAGGGATGCCGGCAGCCAGATCACGCGCAGCCCGGCCGCTTCCGGATCGCGCCGGCGGAACAGGGAACGGAGGGCGAGGAACACCGTGGCGGCACAGCACCAGACCGCCAGTGCGAGAACAAACCAGCGTTCCTCGGTGATGCCGTAGTCCGCGACGCGCATGCCGATGGCGAGGAACAGGATGACGAAGGGCGGCAGCGCAGCCCAGGGAAAGGCGGCATGGTAGAAGGCCGCCATGCGGTTCTCCGCCCGTGAGGGGCTGGAAAGGAACCAGACCAGCAGGCCGATGCTCAGCCAGGCGAGGATGAGGCTCGACACGATGCCGCGGGGCCACACCCGTTCGATGAGGATGCGGGCGGAGTATGCGTAGAGGATGCCCGCGTAGATCCACAGCAGCGGCATCAGGATGCGCTGCAGCAGGAACCGGAGGGTCCTGGGCGCGTCGGACGGGCCCGGCACCTCCCGGACGCCGGGGATGCCTGCGGCCAGGTGCAGGGGGGCGAAGAGCGCCCAGACGAGGATCGCCGCATCCGCATAATGCTTGTCGCGAACGGGAGCCGACAGCAGACGGTCGAGCGTGAACAGGATTGCGAACAGAGCCAGCATGAGAATGCCGGAATAGGCCATCGTGACCAGCAACCGCGTCAGCAGGCGCGTGGCGTGCAGTGCGAGCCCCCCGCGGCGCCACCAGTAGGGTGTGACGACAAGC
>JAEXRM010000062.1 GCA_023440865.1 Bacillota bacterium | reverse complement strand
TCTGCTACGAACAGATGGTGACGAACAAGGGAGCGCCATTCCTTTCCCTTTTTGTGGCCATTGTATCTGACAACTTACGGACAGGCAACACCGTCAGCAAGCGGCCGCACTGCGGCGGCGCAAACAGTTTGTCATTTCCGGCTGTGCATGCGACTTGACAGTCGGCAGAACAAAAGGCTGCGCGCATGACAGGATTCCGGTCATGCAAACGCTTCCCCTGTTTTCCGGTCATTCGAAACGCCATGCAGGACGCCTGCCGTACAAACACGCTCCCTATACGCCTGTCGGATGTGTTCAAACGATCCGAGCGCAGGAGTCCGTCCTCACAACTCCTCCTGCGAAAACCGCAACAGTCCGATGCACCAGAACAGTGGCACGGCACATAGCGATACGATCAAGGGCGTGAGCGCTTTGGCTGGTGCCTCGAGATCCTTCAAGATGCGAAGCGGAAGATCCATCAGGGAAACCGGCGACATGGCGGCGATCGCCGGCACCGTGCCGGCAACCAGCAGCAATGCCATAAGGCCGAACGCGGCCAGCGCGGACATACCGGTCGTACGGCACAGGGTGCTTGCCAAGAGTGACAGTCCGGTGTAGAACATGAGTCCGGCCCATACCAGAAAGAGGGCATACGGGGTATTTGGCAGCAATGCACCGCCAAACAGCCACTGCGTGTACCCCAGAAACAATCCGGAAGCGAACAGGAAACCGATTGTCACATTCAGCAGGGCCGCAGCCCACTTGGCCAACAGATACATGCCACGGGATACCCCCTTGGTCAGAACAAGTGCGGCGGATCCGTCCGCTTTCTCCTGCGAAACGGCTCCCATGAAGATCAGCAGAACGGCGAGCATGCCCATCTGGGAAAGGTTCTTCAACAGCTGTTCATATGCTGTGAGCGCCTCCGGTTCCGGCAGGTTGAACACGATGCCGGCCATCGATGGCTGGTCGGACATCATGCGCATCAGGTCCGGCAGCAATTTGGCTGTCAATGGGGACAGCATGCCAAAGAAGGCGAAGATGCCAAACAGGACAAGATGCTTCGGATCACGGACGGTTTCAAGCGCTTCCTTGCGCAGCAGGGCGAACAAATGCTTCATGACGGCACCTCGTTCCGGACTTCAATCGCCGGTGCGACCGCTTGGAGAAAGATGTCCTCGAGTGTTGGTGTGGCCGGCTCCATCGCGTATATGGCAAAACCATGATCCCCCGCAAGCTTGGGGATCGCCGACGCACCTGTATCCAGGTCGGTCGCCGCTATGGTCAGACGGCAGCCGTCGATGCGGGCGGTCCCGGTCAGCCAGGACTGTCCTTGCAGCAGTTCTGCGAAACGGCGGGCCTCATCATCCGTCTTCAACCGGATGTGCCACGCATCCAGCGCCAGTCGCCGTTTCAGTTTTGTGATTTCGTCCTCCAGGATCAAATGTCCCTTGTCCAGGATCGCAACGCTGTCGCAAACCCTTTCGATATCCGCCAGGATGTGGGTGGAGAAGAAGACAGTCGTGGTACCTGCGAGACTACGGATGATGTCCATGACCTCCTTGCGGCCGATTGGATCCAGCGCGGAGGCAGGCTCGTCGAGCAGCAAGAGTGCCGGTTTGTGAAGCAGTGCCTGCGCAATGCCGAGCCGCTGCTTCATGCCGCGTGAATAGCCGCCGATGCGTCGATTGGCCTTGTCCAGGCCGACAAGGCCGAGTGTCTCCGTGATGCGGCGTTCCAAGTCCCGGTGCGTGATTCCGTACAGGGAACCGGAAAAGCGGAGGTACTCCCTGGGTGTCATCCAGGGAGGGAAGGTGGGAACATCCGGCAGGTAGCCGATGCGCTCACGACCCGTGGCCATGCCGAAGGCGACAGGCAGCCCGTCGATGCGGATTTCTCCGGAGCTGGGCCGCAGAAGACCGGTGATCATGCGCAGGGTGGTGGTCTTCCCCGCGCCGTTGGGGCCCAGGAACCCAAAGATGGAACCGGCGGGCACGCACAGGTCGAGGTGATCGACCGCAAGCAGATTGCCATACCGGCGGCAAAGGGCGTTCAAAACCAAGGCATGCATTGTGTGCCTCCTTCGTCAGGGTGCTGTTGTGTATGCGCAGCACATTGCATTGGCAGTCACGCGCGGCGCAAAGCGTCACAAGCCGTGCAAGCGTCACAAGCAGTGCAAGCGTCACAAGCAGTGCAAGCGTCCCAAGCTGCGCAAGCGTCCCAAGCTGTGTCACATGCGGAGTGTCATGCGGAGTGTCATGCTGCGTGTCATGATGGGTGTCATGCTGGGTTTCATGCGGCGTGTCATGATGTGAAAAGTGCCAATTCCGGCAGGTTACGGCTCATCCTCGGATGCGGGCAGGCGTCCGAACAGTTGGTACGCCAGTACGCCAAGCAGCTGGAAGCCCAGGATTACGATGGCCCAGATGACCTTGTTTCCGCCACGGACGCGGGTGTCCTGGCGGAAAAGGTGCACGATCGACCATGCCTGTGCGCCAAGCTGCACCACAAGCAACGGAATCAGGAATGGCAGGTATGCCACCAGTATGTCCATCATCAATCCTCCGATATCGGGAAGTCACAGGGAGAACGACGCATCGTGCCGAACTCAGCGAGCAGCCGCCCTGCGACGCGCAATGAGCAGATACAGCACCGTCGGCAGGGGAAAGGAAATACAGCCCCAGAGTGCCCAGGCCCAGTACCCGCGTATACCCCGTCTCCGGCCGTCAAGGAACAACAGGATGCCCTGGGTCAGCAACAGGACGCACAAAAGTACGAGAGACCATGCAGGCAGATCCGATAGATCGGTGGAACTGCGAGGAATGGAGGAAAACCATCCGGTGATTTGTTCCATCATGAATCACGACCTCCTGTTCGAGGTCACCGCCCTGTCCCGGGCTTCACGTCGGGCGACAAGCAGGCCGTGGATACCGATGGCGGCCGCAAAACCTGTTCCCGCCAGCAGCAGAATGCCCTGCAGCAGCAGAAACGCAGGCGTGGAAGTGCTCAAAAGCAGCCAGACGGCGGACACGAGCACGAGTGCCACGGCCAGAAAGGCAAGCATCTCGCGGCGGCTCCGTTCAAGCCGACGTCTGGCGGCTTCCATGGCCATGCCCTTGAATCGGGCGGTGGGCGGGACCCGGATGTCCGCCTCCTGTGACTGGTGGATCGCATCCTTGATCCGTTGGGTCATTTCCTCGGTCATTTCCTCATCACGCACAGCCATCGAGCCCCTTTCTCAGTTTCAACAGGCCATAATGAACCTTGGATTTGACGGTTCCCTCGGGAATGCCGAGGAGGCGGCCGACCGCCTTGTTTGTGAGTCCATGGACGACCTTCATGAGAACTGCGAACCGGACATCCGCCGGAAGGTGCGCAAGCTGTTCACGCAGATCCAGGTCGGGAAATCCATCGTCATGCGGATCACGCAGTTCCGGCAAGGCTGCGGCGGCAAGCGGTGTGGTCGGATCATCCGGATCCGGGGGCAATGGACTCACGAGCAGCTCGCGTTCGCGCTTGCGAAGCATGTCGATATACAGGTTCCTGGCGATGGCGCAGAGCCATGTGTGGAAATCCGCCTTCTGGGGCATGTACCTGTCAAGTTTCGTCATGCCGCGGATGAGGGCTTCCTGAACCAGATCCGGCGCGTCCGATTCCGCGGCGCCCAGTCCCCGAAGATAGCGGAATACAGCCGGCCAGGCATCCTCCATCAGTTGGGCCATGGCAGGCTCGTCGCCATTTCCGGCCAGTGCGATCAAACGGCTTCGTTCCTCGCGCGATCGGGTCTGCGGTCCGTCCACGCTGTTCCTTTCCGCCGGAAGGTGACGCATCATCCGGCAGGCATCCTTCCGTCCGTTCGGGAAGGGAACCTCTCCACTCGAGTCTACCATTGATACGTGTGATGTGCCCAAACCGTTCAAAGCAATGTGGACAAGAAAAGAACAACCTCCCGATCCGATATGCCGGAACGGGAGGTTCTGTCGATGCGGTCCGTTTTCCTCATGCAAGGTGCCGGGATCTGATCGGCTTGTTCAGGCTGCGGGAGCCTGCTGTGTGGCCCTGCGTTTCCGCCGGCGGCCCAACAGGGCGGCGAGATGGTGCGTTGGCACTGCGAAGGCTGCAATGATGCCCAGCCAGATGGCCAGAGTCGAAGGCACGGTGGCGGTTGCACTGCCGGAATCACCAAACCGGCCGTCCCTCATGCCGCTCATGGTCCTGCCGTCGGGCCGCATGCCGGGGAACGAATCGCCGACAGGCGGAGTCCCGCGGCCGCCTCGAAAACCCTTTCCGTTACCACCCTGAGGGAATCCGCCATCTGCAGGCATCTGTCCTTCCGGAGGAGACACGCCTTCCGCAGGCGCCACGCCGTCCGATGGGGTTGCGCCGTCCGAAGGCGTCACGCCGTCTGAAGGCGCCACACCGTCCGGAGGAGTCATGCCACCAGGAGGTACCACGCCGTCCGGAAGGGTTGCGCCGTCCGGTGGAGTCCATCCGTCCGGTGGATTCCATCCATCCGCCGGCATCGTCCAGTTGCCGCCCGGGGCACCGTTTTCAAAGGAGAAGGCTGCGGCGGGGACGAGACGTTGGACAAACTGTTCTGTGTAGGCGGCGAACACACCCCAGCCGAACAGGATGACCGCCAGCATGCGGGCGATCCAGATGCGGACGGATGCCGGTGCGCCATGGAGCCTGAACAGCCGGCGGAACAATCCCATGACCCATGCCCAATGCAGACCGATGTGCAGGCCCGCAACAACGATGGCCCAATAGGAAGCCGTCTTGTGGAGGCTCTGCAGCATTCGCCCTCCCACGCTCAAACCCGGCAGGAGTGTTCGGTTGATGAACAGGCCGGAGATGATGATGAACAGGAACAGCATTGCCAACAGCACGTCGAGTGCGAAACAGACCTTTTGACGGGCCGGCGTCTCCCGAAAAAACGGCCGGCGTATCATGGCGCCGATCCAGCGCGCATTGAACAGGGCGTGGATGAGACAGACACCGCCGATCGCGAGGCCCGCGATCTCGTGGAACACCATGCCGCCCAACACATTGTGGTTGTACAGCAAGGCGAGAACAAGAACCATCAGGAGGTCGAGCAATCCCTTGATCCACGCGGGAACCCCGCTGCGTTTCGCTGGAATAGAATCAGTTTCGGCTTTTCCTGGCAATATCCGCCCCGCCGGCATATTCGCTGGAAGCATCGAATTGGTTTGCGTGCGATCGTCGCCCATTCTTACCATTCCCTTCACCGCCCCGGACCAGGGGACGTGTATCGTTGTGTCAGCAATCATGATAGCGCGGTATCATTGAAAGAATCTGAATGCCGCAAGAGAAGGCATTCGATACGGTCATCCGGATATGCCCGAAGAGATCTCATCAAGAAATGTCATCCGGATATCTCATCCGGACGACTCATCCGGCAACATCGTCAGGACGCGGGTTCACGGAAAAGAGGCCTGGAATGGCGTTCGGACTTCGTCTTGCAATACATTTTGATGACGACGCGCCTGCGTCCGCGCCCACGGGCGGAATATGGTATAATCGGCTCAGGCACGGGTGTTTCCCGCTTGACGCACCAGGTGCGGCATGATCTCGCGGAATCCGGTCGCGCGCCGTATCAGCGCCACACCGTACGGCTCCGCGTGCAGCCTTGTCGCATCGCCGCAACCAGGCCCCCCGCGTCACGCAGGCGCATGCGTCATGGAAGCGCACGGCGTCATGCAAGCATGGTGCCCTGCCTGCGCGTCACCATATACCCGCGGCGCATCAGAGCGCGGCGCCATATACGCGTGGCGCATCAGAGCGCGGCGCATCAGAGCGCGGCGTCATGCAGGGACCGAATCATACAGGCATCGCACCATACAGACCTCGTACCAGGCCCGCAGGAAAGGATGGAACGCAATGAAACGGCGGATCCTCATCGTGGAAGACGAGCAGCACATCGTCGACATCCTGAAGTTCAACTTGCAGAAGGAAGGGTTTGACACGCTCGAAGCCTATGACGGGCTGACCGGCGTCGAGCTGGCGGAGAAGGAGCACCCGGACCTCATCCTGCTCGACCTGATGCTGCCCGAAATGGATGGCTTCACGGTTTGCCGCCGCGTGCGCCAAAACTCCCAGGTGCCCATCCTCATGCTCACGGCCCGCGAGGAGGAAGTCGACAAGGTCCTCGGCCTCGAGCTCGGCGCGGACGACTACATCACCAAGCCCTTCAGTCCCCGCGAGCTGATGGCCCGCATCAAGGCAAACCTGCGCCGGACGGCCGACGACACGCCGAAGAAGCCGGCATCGCCGGTGCTGCGGGTCGGCGATCTCGAGGTTGACCCCGTGCAGTACGAGGTCAGGCGTGATGGCACCGTCCTTGATCTGACCCTGCGCGAGTTCGAGCTGGTCAAGTTCCTCGTGGGGCAGAAGGGGCAGATCTTCACCCGCGAGAACCTGCTGGAGAAGGTCTGGGGGTACGAATACTACGGCGATGTCCGCACGGTCGACGTCACGGTGCGCCGGCTGCGCGAGAAGCTTGAGCGCGAGCCGAGCCATCCCGAGTACATCCTCACCAAGCGCGGCGTCGGATACTACTTCAACCCGAACCTGTAAGCCAACGCCAATATCCGGCGCAACGCGGCAACACACTCGCCCCTTTTCTGCCCATGAGCCATGCCACGCCATGGTCCGTCCCCTTCAACCATCGATCACCCGCCGGTGCGACGTGCCGGCAGGGCAGCCGTCGCACCGGGGGTTCACGCGATGTCGTTCCGCAGCATCCAAGGGCGGCTCATCCTCATCCTGTCGCTGATCACATTTGTGCTGATGGCGGTGATCTGGGTCTTTTTGAACTTCCAGGTCGAGCAGACCTTCTACAAGGACTTCAAGGATGAGATCGCACGCAACTACGAAAGTCTGGACATTCCCGACAACATCACGGCCGAGGCCCTGTCGGTCAGGCTGACGGATGCACCCAGCATCGCCGGACTCATTCTGGGCGAGTACCGCAGCGTCACCATCCTCGAGCGCGCGTCCGGTGATATCCTGTTCTCGTCCGACTCCGCCTGGCAGGATCCGGCGCTGCAGGCGCAGTTCCGCACCGCCATCTTCCAGTCGGTCAACCTGTTGGCCGTGCAGAGCGGCAAGTCCGAGGGCGACCGGTCGAGCGCCACGCGCACGCGCATGCGCGGACTCGACGACTTCTACGACTATGTGCGGCTGCAGCCCACCGCCCAGGGCGATGTGATGCTGTTCTTCAAGTACAGCCGCGAACGGGCGCTGAGCGTGCTCAACGACTTCAATGGCATGATCCTCACAAGCTTGCTCGGCGCGCTGGTTGCCGCCCTCGCGATCGGTTTTGCGATGTCCCGCACCATCACCAAGCCCATCACGGACATCATGCACAAGGCGGAGAGCATCACGGCGGGTGAATTCGGACAGCTGCTCGAGGTGAAGTCCGCCGATGAGATCGGCAAGCTCACCAGCACCTTCAATTTCATGTCCACCCGCCTCAAGAGCATGCTCACCGAGCTGTCAGCCGAAAAGGGCAAGGTGGAGACGGTCATCGACCACATGTCGGACGGCGTCATGGCCTTCGACCGCAACGGGTATGTCATACACACCAATCATGCGGCGGCGGGGCTCATGGCCGGGTTGTCCGTGAACCGGCGCCGCAAGGTGTCGGAGAAGCCGCTGCAGTTCGAGTCGCTGATGAAGGAGCTGGGGATCGAGGTTTCCCTTGTGGAGATGCTTGCGCCCGATGCGCCCGAGAAGAAGCCCGAGACGGTGGCGGTGGGGGATCGCTTCATCCGGTTCCGCTTTGCCACCTTCGCGGACGAGGTTGGGCCCAAGGGCGGCATCATCGCCGTGCTGCAGGACATCACCGAGGAGCACCGGCTCGAGAACATGCGCCGCGAGTTTGTCGCCAATGTCTCGCATGAGCTGCGCACCCCGCTGACCTCCGTCAAGAGCTATACCGAAACATTGCTCGATGGCGCCATCGAGGACCGGGAGACGGCGCTTCGCTTCCTCAAGGTCATCAACGACGAGACCGACCGCATGGTACGCCTTGTCAAGGATCTGCTGCTGCTGTCGCAGCATGACAACGGACTGAAGCTCGTGCTCGCTCCGGTCGATCCGGAGGAGCTGGTCGCCATCTGCATCGAGCGCCTTCGTCATGCCGCCGGGGAGAAGGGGATCGCTCTCGCTTCGACGCGGGAACCGGGGCTTCCCGCACCGTTGCGCGTGCAGGGGGATCGTGACCGGCTCGAGCAGCTGTTGTTGAACATTGTCGGGAACGCGGTCAAGTACACCCCTGCCGGCGGCAGTGTGCGGGTGGTGCTCGCCATGGAGGGAAGCCTGCTGGCCGTCCGCGTGGAGGACACAGGCATCGGCATACCGGAGCAGGACCTCGACCGCATCTTCGAGCGCTTTTATCGTGTCGACAAGGCACGTTCGCGACAGATGGGCGGGACCGGTCTGGGCCTGGCGATCGCCAAGGAGATCGCGGTGCTGCACGGCGGACGCATCCGGGCGGAGTCCCGCATGAACGAGGGATCCGTTATCACGGTCCTGTTGCCCGTTTCCGAGGATGCGGGCACGGAAGGGCGCACCTGATGCGGTTCCGTTTGGATGAAGGAGATGACGGCCGCATGTGGCAGGCGTTCGGAAGAAAAGAATCATGCAGAAGTAAAGCCTTTGTCATCGCTTTGTAACACCGTTTGGACTATAATCATATTGTATCGAACTGTGCCTGCCAGGGTGCGGCTTGATGCGTTCGTCCCGAGACCGGATGCACGGGGGGCGGACATATGGGGAGATTCATGATGAAGAAGCGGTTTGCGTTCCTGCTGGTGATGCTGCTTGTCCTGATGGGCAGCACTTTGACCGCGCTCGCCGGCGGACCCGATGGTGCGGTTGTTCCCGCGGGAGCCGAGGAACGGGTGGTTCCGGACATCACGACGCCGGGCGGCATCACCTACTATGCAAAGAAGTACGAAAAGGTCTTTTTCGACGGAGACAAGACATCGGAGAAGGATTTCCTTGTCACGGTCACCGCTTCACGCGACCTGCGCGCCTTCGACCCGCTCCGCTACCTGCTCACCGGCAGTGTGAACAGCACCGATTCAAGCATTTCCGTCACAACCGAGAACAATGTCCTGCTGCTGCTGTACATCAAGCGCGATGGCGAGTATAAGCCGCTTGGCACCATCGACGCCAAGATCCACAAGGACATGAACCTTGTGGAAACGCCGAAACTGGTGTATGCCAAGGTGCTGCTCGACAACCTGGGCAACGACAAGGTCAACGAACTGCGCATCATCGCCTTCCGCAAGTCCGATGTCGACTCGCTCAAGCTCGATGAGAATCTCCAGATCACCGACATGAAGGTTGTCGCCCGCACGGGTTCGGTCATCGACCGCCTGCGCATCGGCGTGCAGACCATTGAGAACTCCGTCGTCCAGTTGCTGCGCTGACATGAAGGACATGCACATTTTCCCCGGATCGCACCGGGAGATCCTGCAAAACACATCGCGTAACCGCATGGCGGATGTCCAGGTCCGTGAAAAAGTGAAAACCGGGGTGCTGATCGGCCTGTTGCTGCTCAGCCTCGTACAGGTGGGGATCCATTGGCGCCGTCAGGCACAGGGACGCCCCCTTCGTTTTTTCACCGGCTGGTTCCAGGATAACGGGGCGGTGTCCGTCGACGAGCAACAGCTGGCCTCCCGCAAGTCGGACTATATCCTGCCTGCCCGCATTGCCGTGTCCGACGAGATGTCCTTCCGCTGGGAGCTGGATCCGGCCGGAGAAACCTGGCGCACCGGATGGAACGACCTGCGCGACACCTACCTGCCGCTGCTGGTATCCCGGAGCCCCGACCGCAAGCTGCAAAGAGAAACCTGGGCGCAGCTGCTGACCACGCGTCGCGTCTTCCTGTTCGAGTTTGGCAGCCCCGTGCCAGCGGCGATCCTGCCTTGGCTGACAAACACCGAAGCGGGGCGAAGGGGTCTTGCCGGTGAATCCTTCAGGGAAATCGAAAAGATCGCCGTGGCCGCCTCAGAGAACGTCAACAGCACCGAGAACACGCTGTATGTGCTGGCTTCCGACGCCGTCTACCGATACACGCTCACCGTGCCCCAGCAGGCGTTGCCCAAGAGCTGGTATGTGCTTGACCAGGCGGTGCTGACCTCCAGCGGGAACCAGCCGATGAGCCAGCCCGCGGCCCAATATGGACTGAAGACGGTTCGAAGCGATGTGCTGGTGCTGGATGACCAGATCGCAGCGGAAAGACCCTATTACGAGGCATCCCTTCCGGCCTCTGTGCCTGCCGAGTTTCGTGCCGACAACCTGCCGCCCCTGCAGGAAGGCCTGCTGCTCAACCGCAAGGACAGCCTCCTCGCACGCATTGGGGAGGAAACGGGTGAAGTCACCTTCTCCGATACGGAGAACACCTACCGCATCAACCGGCTCGGGCAGTTCGCATACCGATACCTCCCCGGAGCAGCGGATGCGGGAACCGACATGGAGGCCGCATTCCGACAGGCTGTTTCTTTTCTGGACAGCCGTCGCGGCCTTTTGGGTGATGCGCGGCTCGTGCTGGATTCTGTGACCCCCGTCCAGCCCAAGGGAACGGCACTGGCCGAAGCCGCCGCAGTGGAGTCCGTCACGCCAATCGCCGGGTTCTCCGCCATTACGGGGCGCGGGGATGAAACAGCACGCCAGGACGAGGGCGCCGGAACGGGTACGGCGGCATCCACGGCGGACAAGGCGCTTGCCTATACGTTCACGTTCACGTACCGAGTCGACGGACATTCCTTCCTGATGGCCAACAGCGGCGCAGCTGGCTTGAACGCCCCCGTTTCCGTGACGGCGGTCGCGGATCGTGTCATCGCCTGTGACTGGACCATCCGCCAGTTCACGCCGGTCCGCGCCGCAAGCTGGAACGTGCTGTTCTTCGACATGTACACCGAGGCGTTGGACCTTTTTCCGGACCTAGCGAACGAAACGTTGGTGCTTGACGGCATCCGCGACGGCTATGTCTTTTCTGACGGGGAGACCACACAGACACTGGCACCGGAATGGCTGCTGGCCTCGGGAGGTCGCACCCTGCGGTTCCCGATGCGCGGCGGGGAGGTGCCCTGATGGACTGGAGACGGACCAAGACCATCTTCATCGGGCTGTTGCTGCTGCTGAACCTGTTCCTGTCAGCCACCCTCCTGTACGGCAACACGACCGGTTCCGGGCGATCGGAGTATGAGGCGTATGCCGGGCGGATCCTCGCGGACCGCGGCATCACCTATGCCGGAACATGGCCTGACGGGCCGGAGACAGCCGGCATGCTGCGGTTCGAGAGTGCTTTACCCAATGAGGAGAAGCTGCTGGCACGGTTGATGCCGGACGCGCGCAGTCGTCTGCGGGAAGACGGAGTCCGGGAGTATGCCATCGGTTCCCGTACCCTGTCGATCGGCAAGGGGACGGACGGACGGGAGGAGATGGTCTTCGACGACCCGCAGGCCGGGTATCTGCTGGACGGGTCCGAAGACGCGGCGTTGCGGCGTTCACTGGCCGATCTGTTCCGCGCGATCGGACTCGGGCCATTCCGGCTGGCTGCCGATGCGGAACCGGTCACAGATGCCGCGGCGGCGCCAACCGGCGCAGCCGAGCCGGTGGAAACCGTTTTTGTCTTCATGCAACCCTATCGGAACGGTTTCCTGTTCGACAACCGTGTGACCGTTGTGCTGCAGGGAGGCGGCATCCGCCGCATGTCGATCCGGTTGCACAGGGAGCAGCAAATGATGGAGCCGGTCGGTGGTGGCACAGGTGACGTGCTGTCGGTGCGCCAGGCGTTGCTCCTTTCGCCGGTGCGCGGGCCGCTTGAGATCCAGGATGTCCGGTTCGGCTGGGGACAGGCCGACGCCGGCGAGCTGTATTTCAGTCCCATGTGGCGTCTCCGGATCGCCGACGGCCGGGAACTGCGTTTGGATGCCTATACCGGCGTGTTGCTCTCGACAAGCGAGTTCCGATAACGCGCAATCGTTCCGTGCCAGCGGTGACCTCTTGCCGACAGTGGTTTCACGAGACGGTCCCTTCATGGTATAATTCGATTTGGACCCCACAAGGCGGCGGTCGTGTTTTGTGCGCGCTCCGCCGAAGATCGTGAAATCGTGAAAGCAGGTGGCCCTTCTTGGACAAACTCATCATTCGCGGACAGCGGCCACTCCATGGAAGCGTCACCGTCAGCGGCGCAAAGAATGCGGCACTGGGTGTGCTGCCCGCCGCACTGCTGGTCAGTGATGTCGTCACCATCGAAAACGTGCCGGACATTCTCGACATCCAGCGCATGAAGAACATCATGACCTCCCTGGGGGTCGTGTTTGATACGGTCGGCGATGACACCATCCGTCTGGACACCCGTGGCGTGAGCGTCTGCCAGGCAACCGGCGAGGACATGAACCGCCTGCGCGCCTCCTATTACCTGATGGGCGCGCTGCTCGGCCGATGCGGCGAGGCCGTCGTCATGTTCCCGGGCGGGTGCGATTTCGGCAACCGGCCCATCGACCAGCATTTCAAGGGGCTCGAGGCCCTCGGCGCGCAGATTTCGATCGATCATGGCTGCATCCATCTCAAGGCGGAGAAGCTGATCGGGGCATCGATCTATCTCGACGTCGTTTCGGTCGGCGCCACCATCAACATCATGCTGGCCGCCGTCAAGGCCGAGGGTGTCACCACCATCGAAAACGCGGCGAAGGAGCCGCACATCGTCGACATCGCGACCTTCCTCAACGCGCTGGGCGCCGACATCAAGGGCGCCGGCACCGATGTCATCAAAGTCCGCGGCTGCCAGCCCATGCGGGGTGGTGTGACGCACAGCATCATTCCCGACCAGATCGAGGTCGGCACCTTCATGATCGCCGCGGCGGCCACGAGGGGAGACGTCACCATCCACAACGTCATCCCCAAGCACATGGAGTCGCTCTCGGCCAAGCTGCTAGAAATGAACATCGGGGTGGAGGAGGGCGATGACACGATCCGCGTGCGCGCGGACCAGCCGCTGGCAAAAGTGCACATCAAGACGTTGCCCTACCCTGGCTTCCCGACGGACCTGCAACCCCCGATGGCCGTCCTGCTCACGCAGGCGCTGGGGGTCTCCACCATCACCGAAGGCATCTATGAAAGCCGGTTCAAGTACCTCGAGGAGCTGTCCCGCATGGGCGCACTCGTGCAGGTCAACGGAAACACGGCCATGATCACGGGCGGCAAGCCGCTTTCCGGCTGCGCCATCCGGGCGCTCGACCTGCGTGCCGGTGCGGCCTGCGTGCTGGCGGGCCTGGTGGCCGAAGGCGAGACGGACGTGCACAATGTCCAGTTCATCGACCGCGGCTACGAGCATCTTGTGGAAAAACTCACCGCCCTCGGGGCGGACATCCGACGGGAGCCGGAGGCGCCTTCCGAATCCGACGCATGATCAAGCTGGTCAGCCTGTTCAGCGGTTCCAGCGGGAACTGCATCTTCCTTTCCGACGGGGAAACCCGCCTGCTGATCGACGCGGGCCTTTCCGGCAAGCGCATTGAGGCGGCACTGGCCGACGTGGGCGAGAAACCCGCCGACCTCCGCGGCATTCTTGTCACGCACGAGCACAGCGACCATACCGGCGGTATCGGCGTCATGGCCAGGCGGTACCGGCTGCCCATCCATGCCAGCCACGGGACTTGGGATGCGCTGGGCTCCATTCCGGGCAAGCTCAAGCCCGAGCAGATCTGCCGGTTCACGCCCGGTGAGCGGTTCCGCATCGGCCGGATCGAGGTGGAGCCCTTTTTGATTCCACACGACGCGGCACAGCCCGTGGGGTACTCCTTTTACATCGAGGCGCGCAAGGTCACCGTCGCAACCGATCTCGGCCACATGAACCGCACGCTGCTCCGCAACCTCGAGGGCAGCGACGTGTTGCTGCTCGAATCGAACCACGACATCAACATGCTCAAGATGGGACGGTACCCCTGGCCGCTCAAGCAGCGCATCCTGGGTGATCACGGACACCTGTGCAACGACATGGCCGGCAAGGTGGTCGCGCACCTGGTGCAGAATGGCGCCAAGTGTGTCCTGCTGGGGCATCTCAGCCAGGAGAACAACTTCCCCGAGCTGGCATACCAGACGACGGTCAACGCCCTTGCGGAGAAGGATTTGCGTCCGGGAGAGGGGTTCCATCTCGAAGTCGCCGAGCGCGACCGCACCAGCAGCATCGTCTGGATGGATGGCGAGCGGGTGTGGCTTGAGGCAACCGGCTTTGCAGGGCTGCCGCCCGAACAGATGGGGCTTCCGGGGCTCACCGGATTGGACGCGGAACGAGTGGATGCGGTGGACGTACTGTTTCCGCCGCTGCGGGTCGCCGAAAAGGGCTGAGCGCCGGCGAAAACCGCCGAGAATCCCGTATGCCGGGCGGGACTTCCGAGTATCCTGCGTGCCGGGCGGGACTGCCATGCGTATGCGTTTTGTCCGAAAGGAGTCCGCTTAGGCCGGCCGGCAGGGGGAACCATGCAAATTGAGATCATCGCAGTTGGAAAACTGAAGGAACGCTACTGGCAGGAGGCGCAGGCGGAATACGTCAAACGCCTCTCGCGCTTTGGCGCGGTGCAGGTGCGCGAGGTGGCCGAGGAGCGGCTGCCCGAGAACGCATCCGCCGCTTTGGAGGCACAGGGGCGCATCAAGGAGGGCACCCGCCTGCTGGGTGCCCTGCCAAAGAATACACGCACCATCGTCCTCGACCTGTCGGGCGAGATGGTCGACTCTCCGGGTCTGGCGACCCGGTTCAGGGAGTGGACGCTCCGGGGCGACAGCGGCTTTTCCTTTGTGATCGGGGGTTCCACCGGGCTGTCGCCCGAGGTGGTGAAGGCGGCCGATGACCGCCTGTGCCTGTCAAAGATGACCTTCCCGCACCAGATGGCCCGCATTGTGCTGCTCGAGCAGCTCTACCGCGCCATGAAGATCAACGGGAACGAAACGTATCACAAATAGCGTTCCCAGTGCTTATGGCAAAACATCAACACATCGAAACCGAAATGCCATTTCCGGAACGACGGATTCATCTTCTTTTCCGTGTCAGGATCACACCCACGAGTGCTCCGACAAGAAGAAAGGGCGCCAACTTGAAGAACAGCCATTCAAATGCGTGAAGAGCGACCCCCACGACTGCGGTCTCGGGATCACTGTAGTCCCACCCCAAATACGGGCTCTGCCATGAGGCCAAAGCGGTAAAAAGGAGGATGATGACCGCGCACAAGGAGATGAAGAGCCAGTGAAGCGCTTTCCGCCTCGACTCTTTCCGTTGTGCAAGCTGCAGGTTGATGACCTCCAGCTTTTGCGAGATCGCTGTGATGTCATCTGCCCCCGATGTGGCCACTGTCTCTCCAAGCAAGGTGCTCACGGATGTTTCAAACACTTCCGATAGGGATATCAGCATGTCGGAATCGGGAACCGAGAGTCCCTGCTCCCATTTGGAGATCGTTTGCCGCACCACGTTCAGCCTGATGGCAAGCTCCTCCTGCGAGAGCCCCTTTGATTTTCTGATTGTCTTGATGTTTTCGCTCAACATTGTGGCAACCGCCTTTCATGCCAGTTCTCGTTGGCATGATTGTATGAGGATCCGCCCGTTGCGGCAAGCAACGCAAAGTAACAGGAAGCCTTTCGGTCGTTGCAGCTTGTTCACATGACGATGCGAATCATGGTTCGCATCATGAATCGCATCACGATGCTTCCTGCGAGGCATCGTGCCATGCGGCTCAGCCGACGGCTGCCGTGCCCGCCTATCGGTCAGGCACGCGGATTTCCTCCCCCTGGATGTACCGTGCCCGGATCCACCGGTCGTCGCCGCAGTAACAGAAACGTTCCAGCCGTTCGGCCGGCGTGAGGCCGGCTTTCGGCATGGGCATCGCGCCATCGTCGATCACCAGGGCGTTGAAGGCCCAGCCCGGCTCGAACGCGCCGATCTGTCCGAACAGGCGTCCGCCGGAACGGGTGCCCATCCAGAAGGCCTCGGCAAAGGTGACCGCATCCCACTCCGGGAACAGCATGCGGCGGAGCTTGGAATACCGGACGGTCGCCGCGACGGTCGAAGCGATGGACAGGCGTGATCCTGAACCGATGTCGCTGCCGAGGGCGAGCGCGGCACCGCTTGCGAGCAGCTGCTTGACGGGCATGATGCCGCCAGCGGCGATGTTCGCGGTGGCCTCCGGGCAGTGGACGGCCCAGACGTCCATCGAGGCCAGCATGCGGATGGTTTCCTCGTCCGGAAAGATGCAGTGCGCCATGATGGCCGGTGTCCGTCCCGCGAGACCATGCCGGCGGAAGATGGACAGGCCGTTCGGATCGTGCGGGAACAGCGCCCGGACCGCCTCGATCTCCTCGACGGATTCGGACACATGGGAATGCACGGGGGCATGAAACCGTTCCGCCAACGCACCCAAGCCTTCCAGCAGCTCATCGGTGCAGGTGAGGGTGAAACGGGGCACCAGGCAGGGCTTCACATTGCCGGAACCCGGGTGGGTTTCGAGGAACCGCGCGGTCGATGCCACCGATGCCGCCGTCGTCTCGATGTAGCCGGGCGGGGCGTTGCGGTCCATGTTCAGCTTGCCGCTGTATGCGTACAGCCTTCGCTCCGCGAGTGCGTGGAACAGGATGTCGGAGGCTTCCTCGTGCAGGGTCGGAAACGGGCAGACCGCCAGGGTGCCCTGCCGGAGCAGCTCGTTCGCGAATTGGGTATAGATGTCCCGTGCATGCACGGGGTCGGCGAATGCGGCTTCCGTGGGGTAGGTCTGGGCATCCAGCCACCCGAGCAGGGGCAGGTCCATGCCCAGGCCGCGTTGCAGGAACTGGGGCGCGTGCGTGTGCAGGTCGCAGAAACCGGGAACGATGAGCCGGTCCGACCAGTCGATGACCGCATCCGCGGGAAACGCCTCAGGAACATGGTCGCATATCTCCCGCACAAGGCCGTTCTCCACGATCACACAGGCATCCGCCCGGCATGCGAGCGTGTCCTTGTCGCGGCTGAACAGCACATGGCCGCGATACGCGCGGCGGGCGGCATTTTCCATGGCAGGGCTCCTTTCACGGTTCGCACGGTGTGCGCGCCGGTTGCTCCCCTGCATCATACCCCCTTGCGGATGCGGGTTTCAAGACCGTCAGCAGCAGCCCGGCGAGCACCAGTCCGCCACCGACGCCCTGTTCCGCCGTGAACCGGCCGCTTGCGAGCGTATCCACGGCGAGTCCCGTGAACACCTGTCCGACAAAGACAAACAGGGTCACCAGGAATGCCGGAAGGCGGGGCGTCGTCCAGTTGGAGAGCAGGACGACGAGGAAGCCCAGCAGGCTGCCGGACAGCATCCAGGCATCGGATGCCGTGAAGGCAGCAGCCTGTGATAATGCGACAACCGGCACGACGGCGGTGTGCTGCGTGCCGGCGGCATCCGCTGTGCCCGCAGCACACCAGACGCACAGCAGCACCATGGCCGCGGCCAACCCGGTCAGGAAGTTGTGGAAAACGCTGACGCGGGGCGAGGTGGATGCCGCGAGCCGCGCGTTGAGGATGCGGGAGGCAACGACCGTCACGCCGGCCGCGAGCGACAGGATGGCCGGCAGCCCCCCGTCCGCCTGCATGCCGCGCAGCATGGCGAAGATGCCGCCGCTCACCGCCGCGATGCCGGCGACCATGCCTGCGTGGAGACGGCGGCGCGGGAAGCCGAACAGGCCGAACCGGTCGACGGCCAGCGAGGCCAGCACCTGTCCGAGCAGGCCCAGCGCGATGAGGGCCGACAGGCTGATGCGGCCGAACGCGAGGTTGTTGAACAGGGTGGTGAGCACCCCGATCAACCCGCCAGCATAGTATGCCAGCGGCGTACCGACACGCCGGAACGGATTCTCCCTGCGCAGGACAAGCGGCAGGACGGCGATGGCCAGACCGGCCGCATGAATCGCCGCGACGGCGCCGGCAACCCCGAGGACCGCAGTCAGACGGCCGTTGACGAACACCATGACGGCGATCAGCGCGCCGGTGGCGATGGAAAGCAAAGCAACCATGAACAATCCTCCTGGTGACAGTATGGGGGCAGCGGGGTGCGGAGAAACAGGACATATGTCATACTGGAGAAAGAGACACGCCGCATGCCATGCGTGCGCGTGAGGGCCGGCATCATGCAGGGAGCGGGCAGGACGGGCCTGCGCGAAGCACCGGCGGGAGGCGTAGCATGACGACAACCCCGCTCCAGCCGCAGGATCGGAAAAGGCTATCCGGCTACGGGCTATCGCCCGAATCGCTGTCGGGCGCCTGCCGCCTGCATTTCGACAAGGGTGAGCCGCTGTGCCGGTCCGGACATGCCATGTCCCATCTGTTCGTGTTGCTCTCCGGCCAGGCAAAGATCAGCATGTCGGACCGATGCGGTCGCACATTGCTGTTCTGCCTGCTGGACGGGGAAGGGATGCTGGGGGATGTCGAGCTGGTACAGGTCGGGCAGGAAGCCACGACCACCGTTGAGGCGATGACCCCGCTGGTCTGCATCGGCATCCCGCTGGTTGCGAATCGTGAACGGCTGCGCGGCAGCCTGGCCTTCATGAACCGCGTGGCGGAGGAGCTGGCCGCGAAGCTGGCCCGGCTTTCGCGCGACAGCTCGCTGACGATCCTGTCGGTGCTGGAACCCCGGCTGTGCTCCTATATCGTTGTGGCGGCGCGGGACGGTTTCTTCCATGACAAATGGACGGATCTGGCCGAGCGGCTCGGCACGAGCTACCGGCATCTGCATCGTTCCCTGGGGGGGCTCTGCGCCCGCGGCGTGCTTGCCCGGGAGGGGCGCGGGTACCGCATCCTCGATTCGAAACGGCTGGAGGCGCTGGGCGCAGGCGAGGACGGCTATCGGGCACCGTGACGCAACCGCCGGTTGCCGCATTGGCAGGTCGGATGGATGGTCTTTCTTCCCGCGACCGGCTATCCTATGTCGGGAGGGACATGAGATGAGATTGCAGGAGAAGCTGTTGCAGCTGCGTCAGGAATGGCGGATGACCCAGGAGGCCCTGGCGGAAAGGATTGGCGTATCCCGGCAGGCCGTCGCCAAGTGGGAGGCCGGGCAGGCGGTGCCCGATCTCGAGCGGTTGATCCGGTTGGGCGCATGCTTCCGGATCAGTCTGGACGAGTTGGTCATGGAACCGGGCGATCCGGCTTACGGAACCGTCGCCGCCAGCCGGACGGAGGACCCGCAGGCGGCGGTCACCGCGTTCCTGCTGCGCGCGAAGCGGGCCTGCTATGCGGGCAAGGGAGCGGAAGCCGATCCGACGCGGCCGCTGTCGCATGATCTGCGATACGGGGAAGGGGATCTGCTGTACATCGACACCTATCTCGGCGGCCCGCGCTTCGCCGGCGAGGAGGCGCTCTGGCGCGACGGTCGCCCCTTCTGGGCGATGAACTATGTCGGACGCGTTCTGGCGGAAGGCTTTTCCGGGGACTTCCTCAAGGAAAGCCTGCTGCTTGTACCACCCGAATACCCGTACCGCGGTCCGCTGGTCCACCAGAGCGGAGCGGATCGCTACCACTGTGTCGTGGAGGGCGAATTCACCTGGTTCAGCGGGTTCGAGGAGATCTTCCACCGGGATGTGCGGGTCTACGAATGCCGGTTTCACGGCGGCACCGTCATCCAGGGGCAGGGCTGATCGGCCGGCATGAACAGGATGACGCTTAAGGGTTGACGTCATGAACAGGAAGCCGTGAGGATGCGGCCGGCATGGGCGGGAGGCGGTGGCAAAGCTGCCGGCATGAACAGGCAGCCGCGACAGCACGGCTGCCATACCATAACCAGGGGGGCAACAGGTCATGACGAACGAGCAGATCGTGTCCTGCATCTCGCAGGCGCTCGACTACATCCGGGCCAACCTCGACCGTCCGCTCACGACCGAGGAGATCGCCGACCACTGCCGGTTTTCCCGCTTCCACTTCTCGCGCATGTTCCGCGGGGTCGTCGGGGAGAGCCTGTATGCGTGCACGCGCCGCCTCCGGCTGGAACGCGCCGCGTACCGGCTTCGCACAGACTCCCGGCTGAACGTGACGGAAGCGGCGTTGGATGCCGGGTACAGCCCGTCGAACTTCGCGACGGCCTTTCGCGAGCAGTTCGGCATGTCCGCTTCCGCCTTCCGGTCATCCGGTGCCGCAGCCCCCATGCCGGAGCGCGACCGGCTGCTCGACTATCTCGGGCGCATGCGCGCCGATCCGGACGCGCTCCGGCGCATCCGCGAAACGGTCCAGGTGCGGAACATGCCGCCGATGCGGCTGCACTACCGACGGCACATCGGGCCCTATGTGCGGCTTCATCAAGTCTGGAAGCGCTTCTCCGCCGATTGCGAGGCTGCCGGACTCGTGGAGGCCGGTGCCCGCTGGGTGGGCATTTCCTACGATGATCCGCTGGTGACGGTTGCGGATCGGTGCATGTACGACATGTGCCTGGAGACGCGCAAATCCCCGCCGCCACCCTTCCACGCCATTGAAGGCGGTCTCTACGCGTGCCTGCCATTCGAGGGAACCGGGGAGTTCATCGCGGAAGCCTACAACGATCTCATGGCCCTCTGGCTGCCCGACTCGCCGTACATGCCGGACAACAGGCCCGTGCTGGAGCTGTATGAGGCCTGCTCGGTTCCCGGCGGGCCCATGAAGCTGCAGGTGTGCCTGCCGCTGGTCGAGGCGTGAGGGCGACGATACGCCGGTGAAGCACGAGGCTGGGGGTGCGAAGGTGCTGCTGTCGAAGCATGAGGCGCGAAGGCGCCGCTGTCGACGCATGAGGCGCGAAGGTGCCGCTGTCGACGCACAAAACCGGAGGCGCGACGGTGTCCCTGTCACAGCACGAATCCAGTAGCGCCCAGGCGCCAGCTCTCCGCGCAGGGATCAAGAAGCGGTTCCCGTACCGAACCGCTAGGATGATCCCACAGGAGGGAAGCACCATGAAAAGTGAAAAGACACTGGCCGCACAATTCTTTGAAATCGCCATCCCCTGTGTGATCGCCCTGTTCCTGACCTCTTCCATCGTATTCGTGGACGGCCTCTTCATCGGCCGACGAATCGGCGAGGCCGGGCTTGCCGCCGTCAACATGACGCTGCCCGTTCTCTACCTTGCGCTTGCGCTCGCCATCATGACCGGCGTGGGCGGACTCACTGTCGCCATGCACCGGCTGGGCGCCGGGGATGAGAAGGGTGCCAATGCGCGGTTCACCCTGACCGTGCTGCTGACCCTCGGCCTGGTCGGCCTTGTCTGCGCGCTGGTTGCGCTCCTGTTTCCGGGTGTGCTCGACCTGCTGCGCGCACAGGGAACCATGCGGCCGTTTGTTGCGGACTATCTCGGCACGATGCTGCCCTTCTATCCCCTGATGATGGGCAGCACGGTGTTCGTGATGTTCATCCGCAGCGAGGGAAAGCCGCAGGTGTCGCTGCTGTACTGCTTTGTCGCCAATCTGCTCAATGTGCTGCTCGACTGGCTGTTCCTGTTCCGGTTCGACTGGGGCATGCGCGGTGCGGCGCTCGCCTCGGGCATCTCCGTGATCATGCCGTTCTGCGTCGGCGCCTGGTGGTTCCTTGCGGGGAAAAGCAGGTTCCGGTTCGCGGTGCCGCGCGTGCCCCTGCGCGAGGTCGGGTTCATGCTGTACAACGGCTCGTCCGAGTTCGTGGGGCAGCTGTCCGTGACCCTGACGACCTGGCTTGCCAACCGCATCCTGCTCGAGCGCACCGGTGTGTCGGGCGTCGCCGCGTTCACGCTGGTCGGTTATTTCGCCTTCGTGCAGTCCATGTTCCACACAGGGCTGGCGCAGGCGATGAATCCCCTGGTGAGCTACCGTTTCGGCGCCGGCGACCGGGAGGGGATGCAGGCCGTGCGGCGGCTGGCCAACCGGGCGGCGGCCTGCATCGGTGTTGTCAGCCTGCTGATCGCCTGCCTGCTGGGCGAGCCGGTGCTGCGCCTGTTCCTCGGGAAGGCGGATGGCGGCAGCATGCCCATCGCCGTGGAAGGATTGCGGCTGTTCTCGATCGGATTCCTGCTCAACGGCTACAACATGCTGGCATCCTGCTGGTTCACCTCCATCGGACGGGCTGGCGCATCCCTGCTCGTCTCCTCGTTGCGCAGCCTCCTGCTGCTGGGCGCCCTGCTGATCGTACTGCCCCCGGTGCTCGGCGTCACCGGTGTCTGGCTTGCGGCGCCGATCGCGGAGATATTGACCTTTGCGGTCGCGCTGCCGATGACGCGCAGGAGGGCGGAGGTGTCGCTGCAGGCGGTTCGGGCGGGAGGATGACGCTCCCGCCCACCCCTTCCACACGATCTCCCGCTTCTGGTACAATGACCATGGTTCCGGTCGCGCCACCCCGGCTTTCCGCGGAGGATCGCGGAAGCTCCGGGTGGCGGCCCGGGAACACGTCACACCGGGGAGGGACCCATGAACCGCAACAAGCTGAAGATCACGGAAAACCGGCAGGGGAAGGGCACGGCGACTGCACGCTTCAGCCTGTCGTTTCCCGCTGTGCCACCCGGTGCGGTCAATCCGGTCGCCACGGATATCCTTGAAAAGGCCGGCTGTGAGGCGGGCCTGCTGGTGGAGATCGACCCCAGTCTCATTGACGGGCGAAACACGGATGCCGACGCCCTGGTGGCCGCACTCGCGGAACAGGCGCGAGCCGTGGGCGCCCCCCTGCGGATGAGCACGATCGAGCTGCGGCAGCAGCCGTCCTTCTTCGATTTGCTGGTCAAAACACCGCCCCGCAAGGCGCGGCTGGTGCGTGTCCTGCTTTCGCCGGCGCAGCGGCGTCAGGTTGCGGCGCAGGCTCCCCTGCCGGCTTGCGGGATCCGCTACTTCGCCTTGCGCGAGCCCTGCGAGCCCGAGACCCTTTTCGACGAGATGGAGCTGATGTCCGAGGCGCGCATGCGCGAGGTGTTCCGCTTCACCCTGTTCGACATGGGGGAGATGGGGCAGGTGGGGTTGGACAGCGCGGGGCTCACGATCGACGAGGTGCGCGGGTGGTTCGCGGTGCCTTGAGCAGGACAAGCGCGTTTCGATGACGCCAAAAGGAGCCGGCAGCTTTCGCCGGCTCCTTTTTGTCCCCATGGAGACGTGGATGCGATCAACCCCGCCAGGTCCGCATCTCGTCCAACGCCCCCAGCAAGGCGTCCACATTCTCGAGCGGCACCTCCATGCCGATCTCGAGGTTGATGCCGAGACCGCCCTCGGGCAGGTACATCTTCGTGACCGCCTCGCGCACATGATCGCGCATGTCCTGCGGCGAGCCGAACGGCAGCAGCTGCCGGTCGAGGTCGAGCATGATCGGAATGCGTCCCTTGCACGTCTTGACCAGCCGGTCGATGCCGTTGGCGCGGAACTGGGGGTTGATCATGTTCACGCCGGCATCGACCAGATCGGGCATGATCTCGACGATATCGCCATCCGTGTGCATGTAGACCTTCTTGCCGGCGGCGTGCGCGACGTCGTAGATGCGGCGGAACGCCGGCTTCATCCATTTGCGCCATTTGACGGCGCCGATGGCCAGTCCCTGCTGCATGCCCAGATCGTCCCCGACAAAAACGAGCGGGGCGTCGGGATTGCTCCGGCAGAACAGGTCCATTTGACGGACATTGTAGGCGCAAACCGTTTCGATGAGCTGTTCCAGCTCCTCCGGTTCCTCTGCAAAGTCCATCATCGCCTCCTCGAAGCCGCGCAAATCCAACAGACGCAGGTACATGAAGCCGTGCGGCAGACCCATGTCGGTCTCCGGGGCCTTCAGCGTGCGGATGTCCTCGCGGTTCGGCAGGGGATGGCCCTTGACATAGGCCTCCATGCCTTCGTGCAGGTTCTCCCAGACACAGCCCCACGGATCGACATGGCTGCCCGCGTAGTATGTGATGGCCATGCTGGTGACGCCGCGGTCGATCGCATCGGCGTCGAAGAAGGCGGGGTATTTCTTGAGGATGTCGTCCAGCGCCTTGCCGTGAAGCCTGCGTGCGGCGGGCAGCGCGCCCGCGAAGACGGGGAGCTCGGCGGGATGCGCGTAGTCCATGGCCTTGAGGATCAATGCCGTCGTGTCCTGCATGGTTGCCTCCTGGTGCGCCGGAACCCTTGCCGAAGGCGCATTCTCCCACTATGATAGAAAAAGAACGGCTGCGTGTCGTGATATCGCGTACGCAGTACGAAATCAAAGACAATCCGTCCGGCGGCGTCCATGCGGCCTTGCAGGCACACCATCTTCCGCATGGTGCCATGCCGGATCCGACGCGGGGCGGGGGAGGACGGTCATGCGCGCGACACAGGAACGCATCGTGCTCGAGGAACAGGCGCTTGGCATTCCCGGCCTGGTCCTGCTGGGTCGGTATCACACCCATCAGGTGCAGAAACCGCTGGCGTTGCATGTCCATCCCGGCTGTGCGGAATTTGTCGTCGTCCTCACGGGCAGCGAGCGGTATGCCTCGGATGGGGAGGAAGTGGCGGTCAGCGGCGGCGAGGTCTACTTTGCTCCTCCTGGCCGGCCGCATGGGAACGCGTCGGCCGGCCAGGGCATCTCGGACTTCATCTGGTTCCAGCTGCGCATCCCTGCCGTGACAGAGGGGATGCCCCCGTCACGCCCCGATGCGCACGTGCTTTCCCGCAGCGATTTTCTGGGCCTTTCTCCGGATGTGGCGGACGCGCTGCTGGACCGCTTGCGGGCCCTGCGTCTGCCGAAATGGCGGACCGATGACGCCTGTCTCTCGCGTCTGGCCGAGTGCGTGCGGTGCGCTTCGGCGGATGCCCCCCGCTGGCATGGATATGCACGCGCGCTGTTTGTCGCATGTCTTGAAAAGCTGCTGCTGCAGGCCGAAGCCGCGGAGCGGGCGGAGACGGCCTCGCGGGACGGGGCCCGGGAGCGGGCCGATGCCATGGCCCGCGTGATCGCCCGCATGGAGCAGGCGGACGCCGAACCGCCAACACTGGAGGCGCTCGCGGCGATGGCCGGTTTGTCGCTTTCCCGGTTCAAGGAGGTGTTCCGGCGGACCGTGGGGCGCACGCCGCGAGAATATGTGAACGAGTGCCGCATCCGGCGCGCCAGGGAACTGCTGGCCCAGGGGCGGAGCGTCACGGAAACCGCCATGGCGCTTGGCTTCAGCGGCAGCGACTACTTTGCCGTCGTCTTTCGGCGGCATACGGCCATGACGCCGACGGAGTACGCGGCCGCCGACAGGCGACGAAAAGAGGCATCCCCCGGAAACCGGCGGGATGCCCCTGATGCCATGTGACCATCATCCGGTGCGTGCAGGGACGCACCCTCACGCTGGGAAAGGCGCATGCATGAGCGCTCCAGCACATGAAAGGGCGGGCATCAGCGCGTGATCGTGACCTTCTTGAGGTGGCGTGACACGTCGGGATTCAGCCCCTTGCTCACGGACAGGGTGCATGCGAACACCTGGGCGGCCACCACGTTCAGGAACGGCGAGATGGCGTCCTTGAACACCGGGTCCTGCGTGCCGGTCGAAGGGATGGCGATCGAAACGGAGCCCTTCCGGCAGATCTCGGGCAGGTCGGAAACGACCAGGACGTCGTTCTCGCGCTCGCGGAGCAGGTCGATGAGGTCGCTTGTATTCGCGAGCGACGGTCCGTCCGGGGCGAACACGATGACCGGCACCGTGGGCTCGGTCATGGCCATCGGTCCGTGGTAGAAGTCGGAGGTGGCATATCCCATCGCGCGGACGTAGCAGGTTTCCTGCGTCTTGAGGGCCGCTTCACGGGCGATGGCGTAGTTCATCCCGCGGGCGAGGATGAAGCATTCGCCCATGAAACGGTAGCGTGTGGCCAGCGCCTCGATGGGTGCCGTGTCCGAAAGCAGCGCGGCGACCTTGTCGGGCACGGTGGCGAGCAGCGCGTCGAGTTCCTTGTTGCCGGAGAGCTCCGCGGCCAGCATGGCCATGAGCATCAGCTGGCAGGTGAAGGTCTTCGTTGCGGCGAGACTGGTTTCCGGGCCGGCGCTGCACAGCAGGGAATGCTGCGCGCACAGGGCCATCGGGGACTCGGCCGCATTGGTGATCGCGGCGGTGACGGCACCGGCCTTGTTTCCGGCTTCGAGCACGGCGAGCGCGTCTGCGGCCTGGCCGGACTGGGAAAGACCGATCACGAGGGTCTTGTCAAGCTTCATCGTCCGGTTGTAGAGCGTGAAGACGGAGGGTGCGGCCAAGCTGACCGGGATGCCGGTCGTCAGTTCGAGGAGATAGGTGCCATACAGCGCCGCATGGTCCGATGTGCCGCGGGCGGCCAGCAGGATGTTCTGGATGTCGTGCGAGCGAATCTCCTCCACCAGCCTGCGGATGACGGGGGCGTTCACCTCCCGGCACCGGCGCAGCGCCTCGGGCTGCTCCATGATTTCCTTCCACATGATTGTCATCGGGACTCCCTCCTGCGCCGATCCGGCGCGGTCGCGTTGTCACAGTGATTGTACGGCGGAACGGATGGATCCCGTCCCGCGTTCATATCCGGCCGATAGCCGGGATCACATCCTGGCCGGATTCAGGCGTTTTCGATCATGTCCAGCAATCCGTCCCCGACGCGTTCACGGCCGTCCGGCACATGGAAGGGTTCCAGCGCCCACAGGATGGCGCCGAGCACCGGCGGCGCCGTCAGCTTCGTGGTCGTGATGGTGCGGCCGGGATTGCGTGCGCGCAGCGCCGCCAGCATGGTGTCCTGGGTACGGGGATTCGAGCCCTTGACGAAGACGGAACCGGCCAGGACAATCTCCAGCGGCTCGCTTTCCGGACCAAAATCGAGCCGGTTGATCGCGCCCTGGATGCTGCGGGCGTATTCCGTGCCTGACTTTTCGAGGATGCCGAGCGCCACGGCGTCGTCTGCATCCGCCGCCTTGTCGACCATGCGGCCGAACTCCATGAGATCGACCTTGCCCTCGGCCGCCTGATGCAGCAGCACCTCGGGATAGTCGGCCGGATCGGTGATGCCGATGCGCTCGAACACGAGTTCCTTGAGCATGGTGGCGGGACTGTCCTTGTACAGGTGGTCGTACACCGCGCGGATGACGCGGGTGGACAGGAGGCCGCCGCCGCCCTCGTCGCCGGTGTATTCGCCCAGACCGCCGATTTGCAGCATGTTGCCCTTCCGGTCGATGCCGCCGATCGAGAAACCGGTGCCATTGATGGCGCAGATGCCGTGACCGCTGACGCTGCCGGCCTTCACGCCCAGGAACGAGTCGTTGCAAAGCGTGAAGCGGGTCAGCCCGATATCCTTGAGCATGCCCGAGATGATGCCGTGCTGGCGGCGTGTGTCCACGCCTGCGAGGCCGAAGACGGCATGATCCACATGCCCGACCTTGAGACCGTTGCGCGAGAACAGGATGTCGAGATCCGAACGCAGGCGCTGTCGCAGGCCGGTGAAGCCGTCGGGAAGCACTTCGTGGTTGGTGGGGCCGGAGACCATGAAATCGACCGGGCGGCCGCAGATGTCATACAGGGCGTAATGCGTCTTGGTTCCGCCGCCGTCGACGCCGAGCACCACCGCGGGCCGGCAGGCACATTCATTGTCCGCGCAATTGCACATGCGTCAGATCCTCCCTTCGAACTGGGGCAGGAACGCCCGGTTGGCCTGCAGCATTTCATCGAGCATCGGCTTGGCACGGTGGTAGTCGCCGATGAGGGGATGGACCAGCAGCGCGGCCAGTGCGGCGTCGAGGTCACCTTCGAGTGCCGCCTTCACGGTGAGCTTCTCATACGCCTTGACGGCCTGCATGAGACCCTCGATGTGGGGTG
Source organism: Bacillota bacterium (assembly GCA_023440865.1). Classification (GTDB taxonomy): domain Bacteria; phylum Bacillota; class Clostridia; order DSM-8532; family DSM-8532; genus JAEWSN01. The sequence goes on along the minus strand of JAEXRM010000062.1, from coordinate 10,193 downwards.
TCCGGACGCCACGGTACGGCAGCGGCGTCGCGCCGTTTCGATTGACGAGGCATTTGGCCTCCACGACATCGTCCGCCGCCATGAACGGGTAAGCGCCGCCGTTTTTCACATCGACGACGTGGATTTCGTTCCGATCGTTCTCGATGGCGTCGATGAGGGAAACCGCGGCCTCCGAGTAGAGTGCGCCGCCCCGCTTGTCGAGCACGGCGGGTTTTTCGGTGACGGAGGGATCGCGGTACAGCGAGAGCAGCTCCGACTCGATGTCCATGCAGATCTCGCCGCGGGTTTTTTCCGCTTCCAGACAATGCTTGAGCGATTCGTCGCGGAAGTAGTAATAGTTGAGATAGCCGATCGGGATGCCCTTGATGGCCTGCATGAGGTCTGCCGCATACGGCATGTCCGGAATGTTCCGGAAGGCGGTGGAGGCCTGCACCGCGCCCAGCTGGTCCTGGAGGATCTCCACGCCGTCGGCGTAGATGCCGGTAAGCCAGCACAGGTGGTTGAGGCCGACAAAGTCGTAGTCGAAGTGCCGGGTGCCCTCCGGCAGGCGGTCGCGGGCGCTGCGCAGGATGTTGATGGGGCCGTTGCACAGGCCCATCATCCGGATGTCGCTGTTGTTGAGCACCGCCTCGGCGATGATGCCCGACGGGTTGGAGAAGTTGATGAGCCATGCGTTCGGGGCCAGCCGCTCCATCGTGCGGGCCACGTTCATGATGACGGGAATGGTGCGCAGCGCCTTCATGAAGCCGCCGGCGCCGGTGGTCTCCTGCCCGAGGAGGTTGTACTTCAGCGGAATCTTTTCGTCGCGGACACGGGCCTCGAGCATGCCCACGCGCACCTGGCCCAGCACGTAGTCGGCACCCTCGATGGCGGCCTCGAGGCTGTCGGTGACCGTCAGCCTCACATCGCGGCCCTTGGCGGCCAGCATGCGCCGGCACAGGTCGGCGACCGTGTTTGCCTTTTCCAGGTTGATGTCCATGAACTGGAGAGAGTCGAGCCGGAGCGACTCCGGCCTGCGCAGGAACCCGTCGACGAGCTCGGGGGTATACGTGCTGCCGGCGCCGATGATGGCGACCTTCAAGGCGTTCATGATCCGTTCCTCCGGCCGGAAGCGGGCTTCCGGTTCTGCGGCGCCGGCACTGCTTCCGGCGGGTCTCCCATACATCTGTGCATACCCATGATACCCTCCCGGCAGCGGACCATCCTGCTATATTCTAAAGATTCTCCCGCTTGCTCTGACTGAATCTTATGCTATGATGGTAGCGTTGATGCCGAGCGGGGAAATGTACCCGGCTTGGCGACATGATCTGAAAGGCTTTTGCCGGAAGGATATAGCGATGAAGCGATCACTCAAGCAGTCTGCCTGGACGCCGAAAAGCTTCCCTTTTTATGCCGAAACCATGCAGGGCGTTCAAGGCGAAAGCCGGGCGTTGCACTGGCACCGCGAGCTGGAAATCTCGCGGATCCGCCGCGGCGGGGCGCGGCATCTCATCAACGGCCGCGAGTACGAAGCGCGCGAGGGAGACATTTTTCTGATCGACAACGATGAAATCCACCTGCTGTTCGACGAGTCGCAGAACCTGCAGGTGCAGGTGCTGCTGTTCGACCCGGCCCTTGTCTGCACACCGGGGGCGGACTTGTTCGACCAGGAGTATCTGCGCCCTTTTTCAGGGGAAATGGGCGGTTATGCGAGTCGCCTGCCCGCGGATGGTCCCGGCATGGAGGCGATGCACAAGTGCCTCGACGAGATGGAGTGGCAGTATCGCTTCCATGGCGCCGAATCCGGTCTGATGATCAAGGCGATGCTGCTGCAGTTCCTTGCGCTGGTGGTCAGGCATTACGGATCGCCCGCGTTGCGGGGGGAAAAGGCCGGTCTGCAGGAGGCGGCCGGGGAGCGGGAACGCCAGCGCCAGCGCAATGCGACGCGGGGCATCCGCCTGGCGATGGACTTCATCGAGGCCGAGTACGCCCAGCCCATCTCCCTGGTTCGCATGACCGAGATCGCCGGCATGAGCGTATCCCACTTCTGCAGCACGTTCCGCAAGCTCACGAACACCACGCCGAACGAGTTCCTCATCCGGTGCCGGCTGGCTGCCGCGAAGGAGAAGCTGCGCGCGTCGGATGACAAGATCCTCGAGATCGCCCAGAGCTGCGGATTTGAAACACTGTCGAACTTCAACCGTGCCTTTCTCAACCATGTGGGCATGACCCCGGGCGAGTACCGGCGCAGTTGAACCGCGCCCCTGGCTTGCGTCAACCCGCCATATGCCGGTTCAGGAAGGCGTGCAGGTGCCGGACATACGTCTCGCGGTCCACATCCCAGGCCTCGGCGTGCCCGGCCTCCGGGATGACGCACAGCGCCTTCTCGGAGGCGCAGGCCTTGTGGAGCCGGTGCACCATCTCGTATGGAACGAAGGTGTCGGCGTCGCCGTGAACGAACAGGGTCGGCGTGCGGGAACGCGCCACTTGCGCCAGGGCAGAGCCCTTGCGGTAGTCGCGGCCCGTCAGCACACGGGCGATGAGCGTGGCGGAATGCAGTACGGGGAACGCGGGCAGCCGGTAGTCCTCCTTCAGGCGCCAGCGGAGCTCCTCCCAAACCGAGCTGTAGGCACAGTCGGACACGATGGCCTTGACCTCCGGCGGTTGCGGATCCCCGCTGGCCATCAGCACCGTCGCACCCCCCATCGAGACGCCGTGCAGGACAATGCCCGCGTCGGGTCCCGCCAGCTCGATCGCCTTGCGGATCCACAGCGACAGGTCGAGCCGGTCGACCCAGCCGAAACCGATGTGACGCCCCTCGCTTTCGCCATGGGCGCGGTTGTCGGGCAGCAGGACGTTGTAGCCCAGCACCTCGTGGTAGTGCCGGGCAAAGCCGGCCATGGAGAGCGCGTCGGCGGAATAGCCGTGCACCAGGATGGCCGTGCGGTTTGTCGGAATGCGGGCGGGCAGGTATTTCGCCTTCAGGAGCAGGTTGTCGGTGGAGTGCAGGGCGTATGTGCGCAGCGCCTCCTGCGAGGACAGCCACAGCCTGTCGATTTCATGCGGTGAAAGTGGTTTGATAGGCATATCGGCGTTGTCTGCCGCCATATCCGCAACCGGTTGCGGCGGACAGTCCGGGTCGGTCGGGCAGTCTGACGCCAGGCTGTCGCCGGTGACTGCCGAAGCCCCGTCCTGCGTCGGGTCGTCGAAGCCTTCGGGCACCAGGGGTTTCTTGCGCCGAATGAAGGCGGTGCGGTAGAAGTAATAACCGGCCGCGGCGTTGGCCGTCAGAACGGCGAGGGTCGCGCCGATGAGGGCGTTGGTTGCTTTTCTGGTCATGGGGGACCTCCTGGCGGATCGCTGTGCACAGGCTGGCGCGTGCGACGGGAATGCCCGTGCGTCCGCCCTTACAGCATACCGCTGCGGGCGGATGCTGACAATCGCCGAAGTGTTTCCGGAAAGGATGCCTATATGGCGAACACGATGCAGGGGCGTTCCCGCCGGCATGATATAATGGGGACGGAAACCAGCATACACCGCCATGCACCGGTCTCCGGCGCGACATCAGGTCGCGCGGTTCCGGCTGCGGCACCTCTGCGGCACGTCGCGGCACCCCGCGGCACAGCCGTCGTTCTGCGCCTTTCCGGCGCCAAAGGAGTCTGAACCATCATGCGAGTCAACGGTGAGACCGACGGCATCCGCCAATCCATTCTCGATACCCTCGACAGCCTCTATGACATGAAACTGCCGCAGGACCAGCTCTGGACGGAGGAGCTGCTCGGCATCCTCGCCGACGCCACCACCCAGATCAACCGGGAGATCGCCCTGTATGCCGACCGCAAGGGCCGCATCACGGATGTGGCCATCGGCGACAGCCGCACCGTCACGCTTGGCGAGGTCGAGGGCAAGCGCAGCGGCCGGCGCCTCTCCGGCGTGCGCTGCATCCACACCCATCCCGAGGATTCCGGCATGCTGTCCTCCGTCGACCTCAGCTCGCTCAAGCAGCTGCGGCTCGACGCCATGATCGCGGTCGGTGTGCGCGACGGGATGGCGCGGGAGCTCTATGTCGGCATTTCGTCGCCGGCCAACCCCGACGAGTGCGACATCCTGGGGCCGTACGAGCCCGACAAGGAGAACTTCTCCGCGCTCCTCGAGTACATCGGGGATGCGGATGCCGCCCTGCGGGAGCGGACGGAGAGCCTGCGGCCGGATGCCGAGCGCGTCATCCTCGTGGCGATCAGGGCGCGCGGGGAGCGGCAGCTCAATGGCGCCTGGGAATCCGAGGTGTCGTTCGCCGAGCTCGAGGAGCTGGCGAAAACCGCCGGCGCGCTCGTTGTCGGCAAGCTCATGCAGCGCCAGGACGTGCGCAACGCCGCCACCCTCATCGGTCAGGGCAAGATGGAGGAGCTCCGGCTCGCCGTGCAGGCCCTCGAGGCCGACGCGGTCATCTTCGACGAGGAGCTGTCCGGCGCGCAGCAGCGCAACATCGAGGAGATCACCGGCGTGAAGGTGCTCGACCGCACCAGTCTCATCCTCGACATCTTCGCCCAGCGGGCGCGTTCCCGCGAGGGCATCCTGCAGGTCGAGCTCGCCCAGCTCGAGTACCGGCTGCCCCGGCTCACCGGCATGGGCGTGGCGCTTTCACGGCAGGGCGGCAGCCTCGGCGGCGGCCTTGGCACGCGCGGTCCCGGCGAGACGAAGCTGGAGACCGACAAGCGTCACATCCGGTCGCGCATCGCGGCCATCAAGAGCCAGCTTGACGATGTACGCCGCCAGCGCGGCGTGCTGCGGAGCGACCGCAAGAAGTCGGGCGTGCCCATCGTGTCGATCTGCGGCTACACGAACGCCGGCAAGTCCACGCTGCTGAACACGCTCACCGAGGCGGGCGTGCTGGCCGAGGACAAGCTGTTCGCCACGCTCGACACCACCACCCGCAAGATCACGCTGGCCAACGGCGGCACCGTGCTGCTGACCGATACGGTCGGCTTCATCCGCAAGCTGCCGCACAACCTGCTCGATGCGTTCAAGTCCACCCTCGAGGAAGTGGTGCTGTCGGATCTCATCCTCATCACGGCCGATGCGTCCGACCCCCAGGTGGCGGATCATGTGCGCATCGTGGACGAGATCCTGCAGGAGCTTGGCGCGGGGGAGAAGCAGTCGGTCATCGTCATGAACAAGATGGACCGCATCGAGCTTGACGACCGGCTCCCGCTGGCCCGGGAGGACCGACCGGTCGTGGAGGTGTCCGCAAAGACCGGTCAGGGGCTGGACGACCTGTTGCGGATCATCGGGAACCTGGCGTTCTCGAACCGCTGCAAGGGCTGGTTCCTGTTTCCGTATCAGGCGGCGGCCGATCTTGCGTGGCTGCATGAGAACGGCAAGGTATACCAGACCCGGTATGTGGAAGCCGGCACCCTTGTGGAGGCCGAGCTCGACGGCACCCTTGCGGGGCGCATCGAGGCGTACAAGACCGCTGGGATTCTGCCGGAGGATGCGGGCTGATGCATTGTCACATGCATGGAGGCGGGCGGGGGGAGCGGGTCCGGGGTCCGGGGGCCGGGGTGCGCCGATGCGGCGGACACCGTTTTTCAGTGCCCGGATGAGGTGCGGAGGTACACAGGATGCAAGCGACAGAAGAGATGGCATTCCGGGGCTGCCTGCGGGTGATCCGCGGGCAGGAGGTGCTGCGCGAAGCGGCTTCCGGGTTCGCGGATCTGCCCAATCAGGTGCCGAACACGCAGGATACGCGGTTTGCGACCGCCTCGTGCGGCAAGGTGTTTGTCGCCGTCGCCATCCTGCAGCTGGTTGACCAGGGGCGGCTGCGGCTGGAGGACCGGCTGGGCGATCTGGCCGACTTCGAGCTGCGCGCCATCGATCCGGACATCACCGTGGCCGAGCTGCTGTCGCACACCTCCGGCATCCCCGACTATTTTGACGAGTCGGTGATGGCGCATTACGAGGACCTGTGGCAGGACCTGCCCAACTACCGCATCCGCACGAACCGCGACCTCCTGCCGCTGTTTGTGGACAAGCCCATGATGTATCCGCACGGAACCCGGTTCCAGTACAACAACACCGGATTCGTCGTGCTGGCGATGATCCTCGAGCGCGTCACGGGCCTGGCGTTCGACGCCTGCCTGCGCGAGCGTGTTTTCGAGCCCTGCGGCATGCTGCGCACGGGCTATTTCGAGCTCGACCGCCTGCCGGCCGGCTGCGCGGCCAACTACATCGAGGACGGGCATCCCGACGGACCGCGCACCAACATCTACAGCGTCGATGCCAAGGGAACCGGAGCCGGTGGAGCGTTCACCACGACCGGCGACATCTGCCGCTTCTGGCAGGGGCTCGTCGGTCACCGCCTGCTGTCGCCGGAGATGACCGCCCTCATGCTCGCGAACCACAGCGGGGAAGCCGGATGCTACGGCTACGGCGTCTGGCTGATGAACACGCCGGGCGGTGCCCTGCCGTACATCCAGGGCTCCGATCCGGGCGTCAGCTTCGTGTCGGTCTGCGAACCCCGCAGCGGCCTGGTCTGCGTGCTCGTCAGCAACTATGGCGACGATGTGTGGACCCCGCTTGACCAGGTGTTGCAATCCCATACCTGAGGTGGCGGCTTCTGCTGGAGCAGCCGGGTGATTTGCCGCTTGCCGAAAGGCGGGAAGGCGTGATATTCTTTGTTTGGTCATGATAATTCATACGTATGAATCATCGTGTGCTTCCTGGAGAAACCGATGTCGCAAGCATGCCCTGGCCCTGCGGGTTCCCGGCGGAACCCCGAACCCGTCACTGCGGTGGAGGACACATCCACAGCGGCAGAATCGTCACGCACGGCATCGGGCCGCACTGTGACCAGCCACGATGTGGCCCTGGCCGCGGGGGTCTCCCAGAGCCTGGTGTCCCTCATTCTTTCGGACAAGCCCGGCAAGAAGATCCGCGAGCAGACGCGGGCGCATGTGCGCCGTGTCGCCGAGGCGCTCGGATACCGGCCCAACCTGCAGGCACAGGCGATGAAGCGCCGCAGGGCGCGGACCATCGGGCTGCTGTCGATCTGGGAGACCGGCTCGTTCGTCTTCCCGCCGGTCGTCAACGGCCTGAAGGCGGTGTGCGACCGCGAAGGGCTTGCGCTGACCATCTGCACGGGCCGAACCGACCCCGATGGAACGCCGGACTACGTGGCCTACTTCCTGGAAAACCGCATCGACGGCCTGGTTTTCCTGTCGCATGTCGGCGTGGTGCGCGCCGGCGTCATCGAGACACTCGAGCGCCATGGCATGCCCTTCGTGTGCGCCATTGGTGCGCGCGACCTGCCGACCGTGACGAGTGTGGACGTCGATTTCCGGCACAACGGGCGGCTCGCGGCCGAGCACCTGCTGGCGTCCGGCTGTCGCAGACCCGTGATTTTCCTCGATCCGTCTGTCAACTATGCCGAACGCGAGCGATACGAGGGCTTCGAGGCCGTTTGCCGGGAGGCGGGGGTGCCTGTCGTCCTGGCGGGAGCCGCCGGCGCGGAACCGAACAACGAACGCGCATCCGGGCACGATGCACTCCGGGCAAGGCTTCGCCGGCTGCTGCGCGAGCACCCCGCCACGGACGGGTTTGCCGCCGTGTCGGTTCCGGCCTGGCAGATGCTTGCCGTTGCCAGGGACGAGGGGATCCGCGTACCGGAGCAGTTGAAGGTGGTGTCGCTGGACAACGAGGCGTTCGCCCCCTACCTGACACCCGCGCTGAGCACCGTGGACGAACCGCTGCAGGCCATCGGCGCGCATGCCGGCGACATGCTGCTGCGGCTCATGGCCGGCGCCGCACCCGGAGAAAAAAAGGAACTGCCGCTCACACTCTCAAGCCGGGCATCCTCCGGCAGCATCCCGCACACGACGAAATCAACCGCAGGAAAAGGAGAACACCGATGAGCCGAATCATGACGCCCAAGGAACGTGCCGTAGCGGCGCTCGAGCGCCGCATCCCCGACCAGGTGCCCCATTTCGAGCTCGAGTTCCAGCTGGCACCGGAGTTCTTCGGGCGGGACATCGTCCCGCCGGAGCTTGCGGGCGACAACCTCAGGAAGCTGTCCACGAGGGAGAAGGACAAGGCGCTGCATGAGATGGCGGAATTCGTCCTGCACGTGTACCGCACGCTCGAGTATTCGATCATTCCCGGTCCGTACGGCCTGCCTGCCGAGGAGACCCATCAGCTGCACCGCATCCTGCGCAAGATGATGGGCGACGAGATGATGATCGGCTTTCACGGCGACGGCACGTTCGCCATTCCGGACGGCGACCACATGCTCGAGTTCGTCTACGCCATCGCCGACGATCCGGACGGCGTGAAGGAAACCGCCTCGAAAATGGCCGACCAGGCGATCGAGAACAACCGCAGGCTGCAGGCGGACGGCGTGGATGTGCTGTTCCTGTGCTCGGATTACTGCTACAACTCCGGCCCCTTCATCTCGCCGGAGATGTTCCGCGAGTTCGTCACGCCGTACCTCGCCCGCATCATCGAGGCGGCCCGCAAGGACGGCCTGTACACCATCAAGCACACCGACGGCAACATCATGCCCATCATCGACCAGCTGGTCGAGTGCCGTCCGCACGCGCTGCATTCGCTCGACCCGATGGCCGGTGTGGACATCCGCGAGGTCAAGCGCCTGTACGGCGACCAGGTATGCCTGTGCGGCAACGTGCACTGCGCGGCATTGCAGACGGGCACCGACGAGGAGGTCATCGCCAGCGCCGAATACGCGCTGACATACGGCAAGCCCAACGGCGGATACATGTTCTGCACGAGCAACATTCCCTTCAAGGGCATGCCGCCGGAGCGGTACCGCATGATTCTTGACGTCTGGAAACGGATGCGGCAGTATTGAGCGAAGGGATCATCGGCGGAAGCGGCCAACCGGATCCCGTTTGGAGGATACGCCGATGGATCCGATCATCCTGGCCGATCTGGCCGAAAGCTACGGCATCACCGTGCGCCACGCCGAACCGGTGTCGGGCGGCTGGCTGAACCGGAAGTGGAAGGTCGGGGACGGAACGCGTTCTTTCCTGGTCAAACAGTTCAGCCACGTTCGCTTCAGCCGGGACAGGCTCGTGGAGATCGAGCATGCCCTGCAGCGGCAGCAGGTGCTGGAAGGGTGTGGGGTCCCCTGTCCGCACATTGTGCCCTGTCGTGGGGAGGTCGTCCGCAGGCCCGATGCGGAGACCACATACATGGTCATGACCTTCTGTCCCGGCAAGATGGAGCAGCCGGGCACCATCACCTCCGGCCAGATCCGGAGCCTGAGACTGGCCTGTGGCGCCATGCACGCTGCGTTTGCCAAGCTGCCGGTGCAGGGGGTGAAGGGGCATCCACTGGGCGGGGCGACGCTGACCGCTGCGTTGCAGGCATATCACCGGAGGCAGGTGGATGCGTTGTCTGCGGATGCGTTGCCTGCGGATGCGCCGGTCATGAATGCGGGGAAGGCGGATGAGTCGCCGAAGTTCCGGCAGGCTGTCGAAGCGCAGGAAGCCATTCTCCGGAATCTCTCCCCCGCGTGGCTCGACCGGCTGCCCATGGGCATCGCGCACGAGGACTTCTCCGCTGACAATATGCTGTTTCATGACAATGCCGTTTCCGCCATCCTCGACTTTGACCGGAACCAGTACAGCTGGCTGTGGCATGATGTCGGCCGGGCGCTGCTGTCGCTGGCCTGGGACGGGGCGCGGCTGGATGCGGGCATGGTTTCCGCATTCTGCGCCGGATATGCCGAAAGCTTGTCGCTGACACGGCAGGATGTCGTGGCCGCCCTGCGGATCACCTGGTGTCTCGAGTCGCCATGGTGGATCGTACCGGAACGGTTCACGGGGGAAGGATCGGCGAAGATCACCCGTTTCCGGGACGAGCTGCTGTGGCTGACGCATCGGTGGTTCGAGCTGGATGCGGTTGTGTGAAACGGTTTTACGGGTGAATTCCGGCATCGGCCAATGTGGATGCGCAGGCAGGTCTCACGCCGGAACGGAGTGGATGCGCAGGCAAGCAGCACGCTGGAACGGAATGGACAATGCGACAGTATCGTGCTGCTATAGGATCTCCCACGGCGGGACACCGGGCTTGCGAAAATGCCTCACAGCACGGATAATGGATGATGGACGCGCACCCGGCATTTCGGTGCGCCCCCTCATCGGCCCGTGTGGTGGAATGGCAGACGCAGCGGACTTAAAATCCGCAGGCCCCACGGC
>JAEXRM010000030.1 GCA_023440865.1 Bacillota bacterium | reverse complement strand
GGGAACCGGAGGCAGCGCTTTGTACGGAAACCCGCGATACGGTTACGGCGTATACAAGAAGAACCAGGTCAGCATCGGCAATCCGTTCGCCATCCAGCCGCCCGCCGAGGCGGCTACTCCTGCGCGTGCGCCCGACGGGCGTGCGGAGGGGGAAGGGGATGACGGCTTCGTGCCGGTCGACGTGCTCGAGAAGGCGCGCCGCGAGGCCGCGCTCATTGTCCGCGAGGCCGAGCTGGAGACGGCGCGCATGCTGGCCCAAGCCCGGGACCAGATCGTCACGGAGGCGGAGGAGGCGCAGCGGCATGCCCGAGAGGCCGGATACGCCGAGGGCGAACGGCAGGCCCAGCAGCAATACGCCGCCCTGCTTCAGGAGGCGGAGGACACCCTTGCGTCCGCACGCGGCGAGTACCGGGAAACCTTCGAGGCATTGGAGGCCGACATGGTCGGCCTTGTGCTCGATATCGCCCGCAAGGCGATCGGCCGCGAGCTTCGCGTCCAGCCGGATGCCATTGCATCGGTCATCCGCAGCACCCTTTCCGATGTCACGCCCACCGAGCGTGTGACGGTGCGCATCTCCGCCGAGGATCATCCCCATGTGCTCGATCACCTTGACGCACTCAAGCAGTCGCTGCCCTTTCTCTGCGAGCTCGACATCCGGCAGGACGCCTCGCTGGCACGCGGGGCCTGTCTGATCGACACGGGCCGCGGCACCGTCGACGGCAGTGTCGATGCGCGCGTGCAGCAGATGGAAGGGGCCATCCGCGCCCTGCTTGGCGGTCTGCCCGAGACGCCCGTCACCGGCGAGGCGCAGGCCGTCGGGGAGGAGTGAGGCGCATGCCCAAGGACATCTCCCTGGAGCGTTACCGCGAACTGGTGCGTTCCCGCAGCTTCATTCGGCATATGGGGAAGGTGACGAAGGTCGTCGGCCTCACGATCGAAACCGAGGGGCCGCAGACCCACATCGGCGAGTTGTGCCGCATCCATGGCGGCCGCATGGGCGCCGACATGCTGGCGGAGGTCGTGGGCTTCCGCGATGCCAGCGTGCTCATGATGCCCATCGGGGACATGACGGGCATCAGCCCGGGCAATCCCGTCACCGCGACCGGACACCAGCTCGAGATCGGCGTGGGCCATGGCCTCTTGGGCCGCGTGCTTGACGGCATGGGACGGCCCATCGACGGGAAGGGGCCCGTGACCGTCGAAACATGGGTGCCCGTTCAGAACATGCCGCCCAATCCCATGACCCGGCCGCGCATCCGGCAGGTGCTCCCCTTGGGCGTGAAGTGCCTCGACGGCCTGATGACCGTCGGCAAGGGGCAGCGCATGGGCATCTTCGCCGGATCCGGCGTGGGCAAGAGCACCCTCATGGGCATGATCGCCCGCAACACGAAAGCCGACATCAACGTCATCGCCCTCATCGGCGAGCGCGGCCGCGAGGTGCGCGACTTCCTCGAGCGCGACCTGCAGGCCGAGGGCCTTGCACGCTCGGTCGTCGTCATCGCCACCTCCGACCAGCCGGCGCTCGTCCGGCTCAAGGGCGCCCTCACCGCGACCGCGATCGCCGAGTATTTTCGCGACGAGGGCAAGGACGTGCTGCTGCTGATGGACAGCCTCACCCGCTTTTCCATGGCCCAGCGGGAGATTGGCCTTGCCATCGGGGAACCGCCGGTATCCCGCGGGTACACGCCTTCGGTCTTTGCCGTGCTGCCCAAGCTGCTCGAACGGGCCGGCACCTCGGCCAACGGTTCGATCACGGGCCTGTACTCCGTCCTCGTGGACGGCGACGACATGAACGAGCCGATCACGGACGCCGCCCGCGGCATCCTCGACGGGCACATCGCCCTGTCGCGCCAAATGGCGCACCGCAACCATTATCCTGCGGTAGACGTGCTCGGCAGCATCAGCCGTGTCATGTCCGACATCGCGGAGCCCGACCACAAGAAGGCGGCGAACGCGCTGCGCCGGTCGCTGGCTGTTTATCGCGACGCGGAGGACCTCATCAACGTCGGGGCCTATGTCAAGGGATCGAACCCGGATATCGACAAGGCCATCGCCCTCATCAACGACATCAACGCGTTCCTGCAGCAGGATGTGTTCGAGCGGTTCACCTTCCTGCAGACGCTCGAGGCGCTCAAAGCCTCCGTCGGGGGTGGATGATGGCAGTCTTCCGGTTCCGGCTCGCCACCCTGCTCAACGTGAAGGAGCAGCTCGAAAAAAGCGCCAAGAACGAGCTGGGCGTCGCCGTGTCGCGCCTTGAGACGGAGAAAGGGCGTCTGGCGGACATCGTGGCGGAGATAGCGACCCTGGGGGAGGATTTTGCCACCGCCGTCTCGGGACAGATCGACACGGAGCGCATCAAGGGGCTCCGTGCCTGCATCGCCGCGCGGGAAGCCGCGCGGGAAAAGCAGTCCGATGTCGTTAAGGAAGCGTCCCGAACTGTCGATACAATACGTGACAGGGTTGTGACGCTGATGAAGGAACGCAAGATCCTCGAGAAACTCCGGGATAAGGAGTTCGAGCAGTTCCGCGTCGAAGGGCTCCAGCAGGAGCAGCGTCTGGCGGATGAACTGGTGACGTATCGGGGTCGGGCCGGCGGAAACGACGCCGGCGGTTGAACCGGGGCCGACCAGCCGGCGGACCGCCGGAAGCCGCAACCCGTCGGGAATCGCCAACGGGAGTTTGTGAATGTCCGAACAGAATAAGCCGAAAGGCATCCCCGGTACGCAGGGAAGCGACGGGCAGCAAAAGGCAGGAGGCCTCATATCCGGCATCGTGGCCGTCCTCGCCGCCTTGCTGGTCGTCGCGCTCGTGTTTACCGGGGTTTTCTATTTCTCCCTCAAATCCAACCTGTTCAGCCTGGGTGACAAGTTTCGCCCGGCGTTTCGGGACAATCCCGTTCTGCGGTTGGCACTGCCGTCCGAGCCGGCCGGTTACGATCCGGAAGCGGCTGAAAACCTGTCGGCCGCCCAACTGATCGAGCGATACGACCATTACCGGCAGCTTGCCACCACCCTGTCCGCGGAACTCGATGCGGCCAACACCTCGCTGGCGGCCTTTGAAGCGCGGAACCTCAGCCAGTCGGCCATCGAGGCCGCTGCCGCCGACCAGACGGCTGCCAATGAAACGGAGCTGGCGTCGATCGCCCGTCAGAAGGCCGAGCTCGAGGAACTGCGCAAACAGGTCGTCACGGCAGCCGCAGGCGTCGACACGACCGGATTCAGGACATGGTACGAAACACTCGATCCCGAGGCCGCCGCCGCCATTTACGAGTCGATCCAGGCAGCAGCGGCCGCGGACGGACAGGCCAAGCTGGCGGCACGGCCGTTCGAGCTGATGGACCGCAAGAAGGCGGCCGGCGTCCTCACCGAGTTGTGGGGCAAGGACAAGGCGCTGCTTGTGTCGATCGTCGACGCAAACAAATCCCAGACGCTGGCGGAAATCCTGGCCGAGATGGAGGCAACCCTGGCGGCGGACATCACCCGCAGTCTGGCGGACTACAGGCGGAGCAAGGCCGAAGCCGTCAAGACCACCGCCGCAAGCCCATGAGGTCCCCTGCGGGTCCCGACAGACAATGCATGGAAAGGCGGTCCGCCGCCTGGACAGAGAAACCCCGCAAACCACAGGCGTTTCGGGGTGAACCGGGGAGCATCCCCAAAAGGAGAAGGAGGTGAACTCGATGAATGGACTCAATGCCGGCACCGATTCCGTGAACCGCGGATCGAACAGTCTCAGCGCGATGCTCATGCAGCGCTTCGGCGCAGAAGGCACCGTGCAGGGCGCGTCCGATGCGCAGCGCTCCTCCGGCGACGCAACCTTCCGCTCCCTGCTGAAGGATCGGATGGCACGGACCGGAACGGAACCGGATGCAGGCGAAACACGCCGAACGCTTTCCCAAACGGATCGTCCGGCGTCCGTCGGCCGCACGGCCGAGCGGTCCGCACATCAGGGCGCGGCGATGTCCGCATCGCAGGCGGGTCGCCGCAGGGTGGACGCAGCGCAGGCCCGTCCGGACACGAACCGATCCGCGCAGACCCAGGCGGATGACCAGGAGGGCACCGGATCGGAGTCGCAAAAGACAACGACCGGAAAAGCTGAAATGGCACAGGCCGATGTCCGCACACCCGAAGGCAGGATCAAGGTCAAGGTCAAGGCGCAGGATGCGGGCGAGATCCTCTCCGAGATCGTGGCATCCATGCTCGAGGCCATCCGTGCCGCTGCCGGGGAAACGGCGCAGGAAGAAACCGGAACCGGTGAAAACGCAACGGAAACCGCAACAGATACCGCATCGACGTTCCTGGCCGCCACTGCGGAAGGTGCCGCAGGCACCGAAGCCGCCGCACTGCTCGAAACGCTCGAGGGACTGTTGCGGCAGGCGGACGGTTCCACGAGCGGAGCGGGCGCATCCACGGAAGCGGATGCATTTCTCGAACGGCTCGCCGCGCTGCTGCAAAAGGCGGGGGTGGATGCCGACAGCCTGAAGTCACTCACCCTGCGGGTCAAGACCGACGATGGCGCGAAGCTCCTGCTCAAGCTGCAGTCCCTTGCCGACGGCCTGCGGCGTGCGCTGGAGGGAGCGGCCGCGGCGGCCGCGCCGGCAGCCGAAGCGCAAGGCGATGCGGTCGTGCCGGTCTCCGGCATGGAAGCGCCGATCGAGGCAACCGCCGCGAACGCAGGCCAGGATGCGGCGCGGGATGGCGCCGGACAGGACGGAGCCGAAGCGGAAGGGCGCGATCGGCACATGCCGACCGCCTTTGCGGCCGCGGTGCCCGATCAGGCGGCGCAAGGCGTGAAGACGGCGCAGATGGCACAGGGAACAGGCGTTCATGCGGCGGCGGCATCCAGCCACGGCGCCTTCGGGCAACGTGTATCGGAGCTGGCGCAGACCAAGCAGGCGGTGACGGCGAGTCCTCTTGCCGATCCCGAATCGGCGAAGAATGTGACCAGTCAGGTGTTGACCCGCATCCAGACTGTCAGCGGCGATGAGAAGCACGAGATGGAGCTGCAGCTCAAGCCGGAAAGCCTCGGCAAGATCAACCTGCGCGTCATCGAGGAAAAGGGGCAGGTCCTGGCGAGGTTCACGGCCGAAAGCCAGCAGGTGAAGTCGATCCTCGAGAGCAACATGCAGCTGCTCAAGGATGCGCTCGAGAAAAACGGCCTGAACGTGGCGCAGTTGTCCGTGTCTGTCGGTCAGCAGGGAAACCGCCGCAACGATGGCGAAGCCGGCCGTGACCAGGGCGCCGGGGTAGCCGCACGGAGTGGATCTGTTGGCACCACCGGCATCACCGGATCACTGGAGGGGGGGGGAACACTGGCTGCGGCAGGCGCGGGTCTCTCCGCGCGGGTTCGCGAATACCTCTACGGTCCCGACTCCACCATCAGCCTCAGGGCCTGAGTCAACGCCCAGGGCCGCGGGACATCGGACTTGAACAGAGAGAAGGGTTTTCATGAGTGACGTATCCTCGATCCTTTCCAATCAGAAAACCATCGAGCAGATCATCGAATCGAGCAAGCAGTCCTCGACGGCGAGTACCCGGAATACGGGCGAGCTGGGCAAGG
The DNA here is from genome assembly GCA_023440865.1 of Bacillota bacterium. Taxonomy (GTDB): domain Bacteria; phylum Bacillota; class Clostridia; order DSM-8532; family DSM-8532; genus JAEWSN01. The sequence continues at coordinate 2,954 of JAEXRM010000030.1, read as the reverse complement.
ACGACTTCCTGCAGCTGCTGATCACGCAGCTGCAGCACCAGGATCCGATGAACCCCTCGAGCGACCAGGACTTCATCGCCCAGGTCGCGCAGTTTTCCTCCCTCGAGCAGATGAAGAACATGAACACGTCCATGCAGTACCAGCAGGGCTTTTCCATGATGGGCAAGTACATCTCCGCGGTCGTGTCCGACGAGACGACGGGATCGCAGCGTACGGTCAGCGGCGAAGTCACCTCCGTCCGCATGGTTTCCGGCGAAGTGATGCTGGTTGTCGGAGACAGCGAGGTCCCCATCGACAAGGTCGTGCAGGTAGCGGACAACGCCGAAAGCGTGGGTGCGGCGGCAGACCTCAACAAGTACAACACCCTGATCGGACTGATGGGCACCGCGTCCCTGAAGGATGACGACGGGAAAGTCAAGAAGATCGACGGCATCGTGTCCAGGGTCGAGAAGACGGAGGCCGGTCTGGTTGCCACCCTCGACGAGGTGGAGATCACCCCGGTCATCGACAAGGGGGCGTTCGAAACCGAGGAAGCCTATCTCGAAACCATGAAGGGCCGCGAGATCTCCTTCCGTGTCAAGGACGCCACCACCGGCGCCCAGGTCACTGTCAAGGGAACCCTCCGGTCGTACGACTTGGCATCCGACAACAAGATGCATGTCATCCTCGACGGTGTTGAAACCGGCGTGGAAAACATCACCGCCACCCGGCGCGTGGACCTGTTCTCGTCCGAGCAGCTGTTGCTTGCCCAGATCCTCGAGCAGCTCCGGCAGATGGCGGGAACCGACCAGGCCGCGGACCCAGACGCCGACACGACGGATGAGACCGGAACCGCTGCGGCAACGGAGCCGGTTGTGACCGAATAGGCCCCGCATTGACCGGATCGGTGGAAAGGAGGAAACGGACCATGGAAGTCGGACCGACCCGTCCCGTCGCCAGCATCAACCAGTTCGTGCAGGGCGTGCGCCCGGCGGAGAGCGTGACACGGCCGGCGGCCGTACGCGGCGCGCAGGCAGCCCGCACTCCCGGCGTTTCCTTTGGCAGCCTGCTCGACGCGGCCATCACCCGGCAGCGGGAGGTCCGCATGTCACGGCATGCGGAAACACGCTTGTCCCAGAGGGGCATCACACTCGATGAGACCCAGTGCGAACGCCTGTCCCAGGCGGTCGACAGGGCGGAGGACAAGGGCATCCGCAATTCCCTGGTCGTGATCGACGACGTGGCCCTGGTGGTCAACGTGCCCAACCGGACGGTCGTGACGGCGGTCACAAAGGGCGAACTGCGCGACAATGCGTTCACGAACATCGACGGTGCCGTATTTGCCTGAACAAGCCCGGCCCCGGAACAATTCGGGGTGTGGGAACCATTGAAAAATGACGATATGAATGATGAGTCGACAGCCGGACCCCCACGGGAGGCTGCCCGCTCCGGATCGACGGATGGAGCGGAACTCGAGGAGGGCGAAATCCTATGATGATGTCCATGTTTTCCAGCGTATCGGGCCTGCGGGCCCACCAGACCCGAATGGACGTGATTGGCAACAACATCGCCAACGTCAACACGGTCGGTTTCAAGGGCAGCCGCAGCACATTCCAGGAGATCTTCTCACAAACCTCCAAGGGCGCCGGCTCTCCGGACGAGGCCACCGGCCGCGGCGGCACGAACCCGATGCAGATCGGCCTCGGCACCAACATCGACGCGATCGACATCCAAATGACACGTGGCAGCGTGCAGCGCACCGACAGCCCCACCGACCTGTCGATCGAGGGGGAGGGCTTCTTCATCGTCAAGGGCGGCAGCAGCGGTGCCTACAACTTCACCCGCGCCGGCAACTTCACGATCGACCGCCTGGGCAACCTGGTCACGTCGAGCGGCATGAACGTGTACGGCTGGATGAAGTACGAGAACACCGACGAGGGGTATGTGTTCGACACCCAGGAGGACATCAAGCCCCTGAACCTCTACGAGGACGAGTACAACCTCTCCAAGCGCATCATCGCTGCGGCGAAGAGCACCGAGGCCGTCATGTCCGGCAACCTCGACTCGACGGAAAGTCCGCTCAAGGCAGCCACGACAACAGCCGCCGACCTGTACGGGCCCATTGCCGACACCGTCAACGCGGCGGGAGCGGCGGGTGCGGACGGCATCCCCGATGCGGGCGGCAAGAACGTATCCCCCCAGTTCATCGTCCCGGTCAACGTGTACGACGAGCTCGGCAATTCCTACAAGGTCAACGTGAACTTCTGGAAGAGCCAGGTCTACACCGGCGCCGCCGTACCGGGCACCTATGACATGCCGCCGATCACCTCCTGGTACTACACCGTGGACGGCGGTGACAACGCCACCACCGGCGCGACGCTCCCCGCCTCGGGCTTTGTCGCCTTTGACGCCAAGGGCAAGCTTGTCACCACCGACCAGACGAACATGAACACCACCCCGACCGTCACGATCACCCCGAACGCCGCCACCGGCGCCCGGCCGTTCGACGTGAAGATCGACCTCGCGCAGCTGACCCAGTACGCGGACGACTCCTCGGTCAAGCCGTTGCGCGTGGACGGTTACCCGCCCGGAACCCTGGTCACCTTCTCCGTCGGCTCCGACGGCATCCTGACCGGCGTATACGACAATGGGCGTCAGCAGCCGCTCGGACGCCTCGGCATGGCGGTTTTCGCAAATCCCTCCGGCCTGGCGAAAACCGGATCGAACCTGTTCCAGTCGACCTCGAACTCCGGCGAGTTCTCCCGAGCCGTCACGCCCGGTTCCTCCGGAGCGGGCACGATCGTCCCCGGCACGCTCGAGATGTCGAATGTCGACCTCGCGAAGCAGTTCACCGAGATGATCATCACCCAGCGCGGATTCCAGGCCAACAGCCGGGTCATGACGACCTCGGACGAGATCCTGCAGGAGCTCTCGAACATGAAACGATAACCGATGAACCCGCGCGGTCCCCGACA